>JBJFHH010000190.1:2483-9491 GCA_051893475.1 Bacillus sp. (in: firmicutes)
TTTCATCCAATTACAAGCTATCCAGAAACTCCCCGACTGCTTCAGGTGTCTTCGCATTAGCGCTATGCAAATGTGCTAGTTTCTCACCATTTTTGAATACTAATAAAGAAGGTATGCCCATGACATTTTGTTCATCGGAGATTTCCGGGAATTCATCGCGGTCAATTGTGAACCATTTCAAGTTCGGATGTGCTGCAATGACTTCATCTATAAACATGTCGAGACGTTTGCAGTCCGGGCACCAAGTTGTTGTAAAAATGCCGACTGTCAGCTCGTCATCGGCAATTTGCTCTTTATATTCCTGTTCAGATGTAATTTGCTTCATTTTATTGCCTCCTTAAACCATCGTCTCCACTTATTATAACCGTATATTCCGATAGACTATAAAGAAATTGCTTATACCTTGAACCTAACTGTTTTTCCGCTAAACTTTAGGGTAGTCCTGCCATAGTAATCAGCCCACTCCCAAACAAAAAGGACTGCCCAAAGTCACTAAAATGACTTGGACAGCCCTACATCTGTTTTAATTAAAATACTTTCCCAGCAAACTTCGCTAATTTTTCTAATGAAGATTTATCGACATCTTGGTGTAAGCTGTTGCCGTGAGAATCCATTGTTACTACAGCTTTGAAGCCTTCAACTTTCAGGTGCCACATTGCTTCCGGAATACCGAATTGCATTAAGTCTACACCCTCAACAGATTTGATGCAGTCTGCATAATATTGAGCCGCGCCGCCGATTGCATTCAAGTATACGCCGCCATGCTCTTCTAATGCAGCAAGCGTTTTTGCGCCCATGCCGCCTTTACCGATTACTGCACGGATACCGAAGCGCTTCATGATATCGCCTTGGTAAGGCTCCTCACGAATACTTGTAGTCGGACCAGCTGCTTTTACATGCCATTGTCCTTCTTCATCTTTCAGCATAACCGGACCACAATGGTAAATAACTTGTCCGTTCAAGTCGATTGGCGCATCATTGTCAGATAAATATTTATGGATTGCGTCACGACCTGTATAGATCATGCCGTCGATTTTAACAACATCGCCGACTTTTAAAGAACGGATTTGCTCTTCGGTGATTGGCGCTTTCAAAACGATTTCTTTTGCTTCTTCTGTTTTTTCCTCTTTATCTTCAGAAACAAGATTTACCTTTTCGCCTTCTTGGTACAGCCATTCGTTGATTGAACCTGTCGCAGGATCAATTTGAACACCAAGACGACGGAATGCCCAACAGTTATACGCGACGGAAACGAAGAAACTTGCAGGAATTCGGTGCATAACGCCGACTTTACAGCCTAGCAATGTTGTTTCGCCGCCGAAGCCCATTGTTCCGATTCCTAATTCATTTGCATGTTCCATCACGTATTCCTCAAGCTTGCGAAGGTCTTCGTTCGGATTCACATCATCCGCACTGCGGAACAGCTGTTCTTTAGCCAAGTCATATCCTGAAGAACGGTCACCGCCGATACCAACGCCGATAAAGCCGGCACTGCATCCTTGACCTTGCGCTTGGTATACCGAGTGCATGATACATTTACGGATACCATCCAAGTCACGGCCTGCACGACCAAGTCCTTCTAATTCGCAAGGAAGACTGTATTGAATGTTTTTATTTTCACATCCGCCGCCTTTAAGGATCAGACGGACATCGATATAATCTTTTTCCCATTGTTCAAACTTCACGACAGGTACGCCAAGACCAAGGTTATTTCCGCTGTTCTCGCCAGTTAACGAGTCAACTGAATTCGGGCGCATTTTGCCGTCCTTAGTCGCCTGAACCATCGCATCATAAATCGCTTGTTTCAGTTCAAGTTGATTGACGCCGATTGGTGTTTTAATTTTAAATGTAGGTAAACCTGTATCTTGGCAAATAGGTGAAACGTTTTCATCCGCCATTTTAATATTGTCTGCGATTGTCGCTAAACTCATTGCCGAACGTGTTCCCGCTATTTCGCGTTCTTTCGCCTGTTTTAATGCGCGTCTTACGTCTTTTGGCAAGTTCGTCGATGTTTCTACGATAAGCTTGTACATGCTTTCTTGAAAATTTTGTACGTTCATGCTTATTCCCCCCTCAAAAATATGACCAATAAAACTATAAATGTTAGAAAGTTAAAACTTTTCCCCAAAATTTATTATACTTTTTTATCGGTACAAGGAAAAGAAATAAGAAGAAATGTGGCGAAAATTCATACTTTTGCGCACGCAAATTGTTCTTGGAGATTTCAACGCTAAGTAATTAAGCCGCTTTGACAATTTTTTAATCCACTTTTCAAAATAATGAAACCAACTCCCCTCACCAATAAAAAAAGAGCCCCACTAAAAGGCCCTTATCTCGTTTTGAACTGCTCGCATTTCACTTCTAGTTCATCTAAAATTTCAAGTAAACGATCCACGTCCTCAAGATCCGCTTCTTCCGGATCAAGATTTTCCAGAACCTCAAGGAACATTGTCAATCTATGTTTAAGAAAATTGACTTGATCATCTTTTTCAAAAATCGGCTTACCCATCTCTAGTTGTGCTCCTTTCAGCGCCAGGCACATGTTATATAGCTTTAGTATACCTATTTCCCTATAAAAAACAATAAAGTTTCCATTATTGTTTTCATTTGAATTGTATTTACAAATCAAAAAAGATACAGTAATAATTGTTTTAATGAAAAAAGACCTCTCATATACTTTCTTAAAAGCCCATCTGTAAGGAGACTTAATAATGATAATCAATGAAAAAAATATATTGCAGCCTATTAGCACGAGCTACGATCCATGGGAAGCGTATCTTGATATAGAACAATTCGGAAAGCAACAGCTGACGAATGTTGAATTTACGACAACGAACCTGTGCAATATGAGATGCGAGCACTGCGCAGTCGGGTATACTTTAACGAATAAGGACAGCGAAGCATTACCTCTTGATTTGATTTTGCGTCGTTTAGATGAAGTAGAGCACTTGAAGGCTTTAAGCATCACGGGCGGAGAGCCCATGCTATCGAAAAAAAGTGTGGAAAACTACGTTGTTCCGTTATTGAAGTATGCGCATGAACGTGGTGTGCGTACGCAAATGAATTCAAATCTGACAGTCGAGCTCGGTAAATATGATAGCGTCATTCCCTATTTGGATGTTCTCCATATTTCCCACAACTGGGGCACAATTGATCAATTTATCGATAACGGATTTTCAATGATGGAAAAGCAACCGACCCGCCAGCAACGAGCCAAGCTTTTTGATCGGATGATTGATAACAGCCGCGAGTTGTCCAAGCAAGGCGTATTCGTATCGGCAGAAACAATGCTGAACAACCGGACCCTTCCTTACTTGGATCATATTCATAAGCAAATTGTTGATGAAATGCTTTGTAAACGCCACGAGGTACATCCGATGTATCCGAGTGACTTTGCTTCTGCATTAAAAGCTGTTTCATTGGATGAAATTCGTGATGCGATTTCCTACTTACTTGAAATTCGCAACGAAAATGTATGGATGCTTTTCGGCACTCTCCCATTCTATCCTTGCAGCAGCAATGAAAAAGATATCGAGCTGCTGAAAAAGCTGTACAGCAGCAAAAACGTCACGGTCCGTAATGACCCGGACGGCCGCTCGCGTTTAAATGTCAACATTTTCACAGGAGAAGTGATTGTCACAGACTTTGGTGATGCACCAGCTTTAGGCAATATTCAAACTGACAGCTTAGCCGATGCCTTCAGCAATTGGAACAAGACTGCTCTTGCTCAAACATTAAACTGCCATTGCCCGGCTGTTAAATGTTTAGGACCGAATGTTCTTGTGAAAAATTCCTACTATCCTGATATGGACTTTAAAATACGCTCATCGCATCCTTCTTTACACCGTTAAAAAGCAGGCCTCAATTGGGCCTGCTTTCTTATTTAGGCTGAGCCGTTGCGATGAAGCCAAATGATAAATGGTCCTGAATTGGTATCCAAGCACCAATTCCTTGTGAGGTAACATTTTTTATAACAAGTAACTTCTTATTCCCCTTCAATACAAGGTACACTTCTCCATATGTGACTTTTCCCTTCTCATTTACTGCACTGGCATACGCATATAAATAACCGATTCTTGAAGGCGGCAAATCATAAGCACGCTCATTCTTTGTGCCGGCTCCGATAATCGTTTCAAAGGATAAAGGCAGCTTTGTTTTTTCGGATGCCTTTAGCAGCATCATTTTTTGGACATCCTTTGCCTCAGGGATTTTAGCCGTCAAGCCTCCCTGCACTATCTTTTGCATTTCCTGTACATAGTGCATGCGATAGGTGTTGTTAGAACCCCTATTATCATGAAAATTCGTATTAATTTTTTGATATTCCCAATTAGGCGCGGTTTCTGCCGATTCATAATTCAGTGCCCAATTTCCCAAATAAATAGTGGCACGATAGCCTAATGCAAATGGAGCCTTAGCAATTGTTGATTCATTTAATATTTGAATAAGTTCCGGATTCTCAATTTTCACATTAGCTGATGAAATCAAGCTCTTTGTCAATTCGCTCGGTTGCAGATAAGGCAAATCCTGACTCGGATTCGGATACGTATTTTCCTTGGCTATTTGAACGACATTTGGAGGAATTTTGAAAGTCTCTACTTGTTTCGGAACCGGAACCGGTTTTGTGTTCGCAGCAGCAAGGCTTGGACTTAACAATAGTAAAAATCCGAGGCCCATACTAATCATTCTTGTTCTCATATTTACAACGAACTCCCTTTCAGAGAAGTAATAGATCCGCTTTGAATTTTAGCTTTTGTATGAAGCTCGAATTATATGCACAAAGTTGCACATCTATATAGCAAATAACAAAAATGAAAGATTTTGAATATTTACTTTTTAAACGAACCGTATTATAATTAATGTAATCTTAATTTAAAGGAGGGAAATCGGAAGACCAAACCATCCAGCTAAGGGGGTATGTCGATCGATTGAACCATTCCGATTTACAAAATTCAAAAAAGAAAGCGGTGAACATTCCTACAAATAGTATCTTCACAGATTGTCATGCACGTTTGTTAAGAACAAGTAAGCCAAAACGATCAGTAAGAATTAGTTGTCGGATTTCCATATGTATGTAAGAAAAATCCATATTAAATAAAAATGACTCTGCAGTCGTACAATATGCAGAGTCATTTGTTGTTTTACAATAAATAAAAGCCAATTCCCATAATGATATACGCGGCCAGCAAAGTTGCTCCTTCAAACCAATTCGTTTCCCCATCGTTTGACAGAATAATAATGAGAAAGACGGATGTCACCATCACAATCAGCTCCGGCAGCGTAAAGACAAGCGGCATACTTTCAGGAAACAATAACGAAAGCAACACCAACAAAGGCGCTACAAACATCGAGATTTGTAAAGTGGAGCCGACCGCAATCTCAACTGCGATATCCATTTTATTTTTATAAGCAAACACAATCGCCGAAGCATGCTCTGCTGCATTGCCGACAATCGCCACGATAATAATACCAATAAATAATTCCGTCCAGCCAAAATAGTCTCCGACAATCTGAAAAGTATGAACAAGATTTTCTGATATATAAGCGACAGCAACGGTAGCAAGCAACAAAATAAGCAAGGCCTTCTTCTTCGACCACTCCGGCACTTCCTCTTCCTCATGCCCGCTTGAAAAGCCATCTTGATGCTGATACACACCGCGATGCGTCACTAATTTGAAAAACAGCGCCGCCAAATAAAGTAAGATCATAATGATCGATATGCCGACACTTAAAGACATCGTCTCCCGCTCCGTCATATTTTGCGAGAAAATTTCCGGGATAACGAAGGCTACAATGACTGCAAATACAAGCAGTCCAGCATTATGACGCGCATCATAAACATTGAATTTCTGCGTTTTATATTTCAGTCCGCCGACAAAGAAGGAAAGTCCGGCTACAAGCAGCAAGTTTCCGATTACCGATCCGGTCAGCGAAGCTAGTACAACACCGACTAAGCCTGCTTTAATGGAGAAAATCGCGATAATTAACTCAACGGCATTTCCGAAAGTCGCATTCAATAATCCGCCAATTCTCGGTCCCATTACAACAGCCAAACTTTCGGTAGCCCTCCCCATAAAGCTTGATAAAGCGATAATCGTTAAACAATAGATGACAAACATAAGAATGCTCGACCAATGAAGCAGACTTCCCGCTATCGATAAAGGAACTCCGACATAAACCAGTATAGAAAATATTTTACTTACCATTTCAATCGACCTCACTTTCCGACAAACATCAAAACATAGCTTGTCCAAAAAGCAACCTCGTTATTTCCTTCCGCTTATAAAAAAAGCTATTCAACTCACGATATCAGCAGTAACATAATTTTCAGAAAAAATAAAAGGTTGGGGGAAATGATCAATAATCAACTAAGGTTCATCATACTTGTAGCGATTGTCGGCATATCAGGCTTTTCGCAAGGGATGCTTATGCCGCTGATTGCCATTATTTTTGAAGGGGACGGTGTTCATTCGTCAATTAACGGGCTTCATGCAACCAGTCTTTATATCGGGGTACTGCTCGCCTCGCCATTAATGGAAGCGCCTTTGCGGCGATTCGGCTACAAACCGCTTCTGCTTGTCGGAGCAGCTTCCGTCGCGATTGCCCTTGCCTTGTTCCCGGTGTGGAAATCATTCTGGTTTTGGTTCCTGCTTCGCCTTTGTATTGGTATTGGTGACCATATGCTCCATTTTGCTACCCAAACATGGATTACCTCGATTTCACCAGCGGCTAAGCGCGGAAGAAATATCCCTATTTACGGTCTGTTTTTCAGTTTAGGATTTGCTTTCGGACCATTGATGGCCAACACGGTAAAAATAAATGAAGCAATGCCATTTATCATTTCATCGATTATAACGGTCATTGCCTGGCTGTCTATTTTGTTGTTAAAAAATGAATTTCCTGAAACAACAATCGATAAGAGCTCCTTATCGGGAACGTTTAAACGATTTAAAAGCGTTTTGAAATATGCATGGGTAGCGTTGCTTCCTCCAATGGGTTTCGGATTTTTGG
>JBJFHH010000191.1:0-2265 GCA_051893475.1 Bacillus sp. (in: firmicutes)
AATAAAAAGAGACAAACCTATATTCAGTTTGCCTCTTCATCTATTAATCTGTATCCGATGCATTTCCTGCCTCTGCATCAGCTTGTTCTGCTTGGCGGCTTTCTTTCAATTCAAAGTATGCCTGCAACGCTTTTTTACCGATGTCGTAATTCATGGTGTGACCGCTTCTTCCTTGATAAGCCCATGGTACAATAACAGCCATGGCTACCTCCGGGTTATTATGAGGCGCATAAGCAACAAGAGATAAATTCATTGTAGGAGCAACTCCATATGTCGCTTTTTCCGGACCATCATAAAACGATTCGGCTGTTCCCGTTTTTCCTGCCGGGCTGTACGGTTCACGCGCAAAGGCACCGCTTGCCGTACCACCAGGAGATTGCATCACTTGCCTGAAGCCTTCTTGCACCCTTCTAATCCATTCCGGTTTCATATCTAACGTATTTAACACTTTCGGCTGCACAGACATCACAACTTGTCCCAATTCATCCGGATCAGCAGAAGGTTCCCTGATTTCCTTTACTAGACGAGGCTGTATTCTTTTGCCGCCGTTTGCAATCGTTGATACATATTGTGCTAGCTGCATCGTTGTATATGTATCATATTGCCCAATCGATAAATCGAGAATTTTCCCGACATTCGGGTCATTCTCCCCCTTCATGCCTGCGCTTTCATTTGGTAAATCGATACCTGTTCGAACGCCTAAACCAAATTGGTTGTAATAAAATCTCATTTCATCATACAAACTTAGCGGAAGCGAAAGCGACTGATTGTACCTGTATGTGCCTCCTCCCATTCGGATAGCCGTCATGAACATATACACGTTGGACGATCTTCTCAGTGCGGTAAGATCATTAATCGGCCCCATAGGCGTATAGGAACCCTTTGGCGGCGTACCTTTAATATGCAGTGTTTGATCATAAATGCCACTTCCTGGTGAAATCGCTCCCGTTTGATAGCCCATTAACACGGTTGCCCCTTTAACCGATGAACCGACGTTATAGGAAGTAGTGATGGTTCCTTGAGCATAGTCCTTTAACTCTCGTTTGCCTTGTTGATTCTTCCCATATTGTTTACCTGCCATCGCCAGCACTTCACCTGTATGCGGATTCATCATGACAACGAAGGCACGGTCCAATAAATACGTCCCTCCCATGGCTTTTTTCGCTCTCAGTTCTTCTTCGATAATTTGCTCAATTTTAGTCTGCAAATCAATATCGATGGTCATCACTAAATCTTTTCCTCGTTGCCCTTCCGATACAACAAGCGATTCAAGGACATTCCCAGCTTTATCTGTTATATTTCGCACCTTGGATTTTTGACCCGATAATATTTCCTCATATTGCATTTCTAGATTACTTGTTCCTACTCGATCATTACGTTGATAGTCTCTTATAGTGAAATAATCAAGTTTATCTTCAGGTAAACCTTTGTCGGTAGTCGAAACACTCCCTATAATAGATCTTAACGTTTTATCAAACGGAAAAACCCGCTCCCAATCTGTGACGACATCAATACCCGGCAAAGATTCAAGATTTTCACTTATAACCGCCACTTCTTCACTAGTGACATTTTCATTTTTTATAATTTTGGGTGTTAAAGCTTTAGCACTGGTCATCTCCCGATAAATCGCCAATACTTTTATGTCCTCTTTTTCTAATTCAGCCAACTCCTGCTCGGTAACCCGTTCAACCTGCAACTTATACAATTGCCCATGTGTCAGTTTTTCTTCCTTATTAAGCTGTATCTCTTCTTCAGTGATTTTTGCCTCTGCCTTTTCCGGATTCAGCAAGATCCAAAAATCACGTTTATCCCGTTCAGTCACTTTTTTATCATCCTGCTCGATAATGTTTGATAACTTACGAGCAAGCTCGAGCATTTCCTGATTAGTTGTTCTTTGATATCTTGTATATGTAATCGCATCTACAGAAGTGTTATCGACAATTGTTCTGTAATGTCGATCCAATAGCTTGCCGCGCGGCACAGATCCGTTCACAGTCACATCTTCTGTCTGCTCCACTTTACTGAGATAATCTTCTCCGTCGACTATTTGAACAACACCAAGACGAAAAATCAAACCTGAGAACAATAAAAAGACAACAAAAAATAAAGCATTAATCCGAAAAGGTATATGCGATTTTTTCTTCTTAGCCGTTTCCTTTTTCATGACGAACCATACCCTCCCGTATAAAAACATTCGTAATTTTCTAATATTTACTATTTTATATAATTTTTTCGTTTATTACTAGCAATAACCATAACAAAAAA
>JBJFHH010000192.1:0-3313 GCA_051893475.1 Bacillus sp. (in: firmicutes)
CACATATATTTCTTATATCTGTGGGTGAGACAAGGTCTTCAATGGGCTTGGAAGTTAAAGTGCTGTTATAGCTCTCTTCTGTATACATCATGAATACTTTGAATCCAGACCGTAAGTGAGTCTTTTTGTCTCCCTTTTTGCGTGTAAATATAAGAAGGGGTTGAAAAGATGAGAAAGTTACTCTTTTTAGCGGTAAGCATCTTTGTAATAGCGATTTTATCGGCTTGTGGTCAAAAGTCTCAAGAGGACGTTGTCCAATCGTTGAATAAGAAGATGGAGGAAATGAAAAGCTATAAGGCTCAAGCGACGATGACCTTAAAGATGGGCGAAGATCCTCAAGTGTATGATGTTGAAATCTGGTATAAGAGCCCGGATTTTTACCGGGTGGAGTTGAAGAATGAAAAGAAGGAACAAAGCCAGATGATTTTGCGTAATAAAGATGGTGTATATGTACTGACACCGGCGTTGAATAAGAGCTTTCATTTTGAAAGCGACTGGCCGAAAAATAGCAGCCAGGCTTATTTATACGAATCACTTGTAAAGGACATTATGGAGGATCCGAATGCAACTTTTAAAGCAACGGAAAACCAATATGTGTTTGAAACAAAAACGAGATATCAAAACAGTAAGATGCTGCCGTTCCAAGAAGTGATTTTGAATAAAAAGGATCTGGCTCCAATCAGTGTGAAAATAAAAGATCCGGATCATAATGTGCTCGTAACAGTTGATTTCTCAGAAGTGTCATTTAATCCGACCATCGAAGATAAGGCGTTTGATATGAAGACGAATATGACGGGCGCTCAATTAGAGATTGAGGCTTTAGCGGATATGGAGCAGGAGGAATTCGCGATTAGATATCCGGCGGAGATAGAAGGGATCGAGTTGGTTGATCAGGAAGACATTGTGACAGATTCCGGTCAGCGTTCGATTATAACGTATGAAGGTGATCGAAGCTTTACGATGATTGCTGAAAGAGCTAAGGTCGTTGAAACATCTGCCGCAACAAGTGTGCTGGGTGATTTGGTGGATTTAGGATTCACAGTAGGGGCGATTACAGACTACAGTATTTCGTGGACTTATGAGGGTATAGATTATACGATTGCCTCGCAAAATTTAAGCAGAGAAGAAATGGTGGATATTGCACGTTCGGTTTATGCGCCGGCTGTGAAATAAATAAACATGCAGTCAGGGCCTTCGAAAAGTCTTAAATTGACTTTTTTGTCAGGCCCTTTCGTTTGTTTGTAAGGATATTCGTAAATTTAGGATACAAGTGAAGGCAGTTTCGTTATAATAAAGGGAAATAGACGTTTAAAAGGATAAGAAGGAAGGTTACAGATTGTGTGTGCGGCATTTTACAGAGATACGTGGGCAGAAATTAATCTTGATCATATATATGACAATGTTTCCGCAATGAAACAATATATCAGAGATGATATGAAGCTTTGTGCGGTTGTGAAAGCAAATGGATATGGGCATGGAGCTTATGAAGTGGCGCAGATAGCATTGGAAGCGGGTGCTGAATGGCTTGCTGTTGCTTTCTTGGATGAAGCAATCGCCTTGCGGAAAAAAGGTATAGAGGTCCCGATTCTTATTTTGGGAGCGATTCGTGCTTGTGATGCCGGATTAGCGGCTGAACATAACATATCCGTGACAGTTTTCAGCAATGAGTGGTTGCAGGAAGCGGAAAGCTATATCCCGAATAATACGAAGCTTCCTGTGCATATTAAATGTGATACTGGTATGGGAAGGTTAGGATATAGGGACGGCGAGCAAATGAAGCGAGCTGAACAATTGATTGTACAATCTTCTGCCTATACGCTCGAAGGTTGTTTTACACACTTTGCGACAGCTGACGAGATAGATACAGAATATTATGAAATGCAGTACGAGAAATTTATCGAGCTGTTAGGCGCTTTATCAAAATTGCCTGCATTGATTCACTCCAGCAATAGCGCATCATCATTCCGTTTTGAAAAGGCGTGGTTTAACGGCATCAGGTTGGGTATATCAATGTATGGCTTAAGTCCATCATCAGAAATGAAGGAGCTTCTGCCTTATCCGTTAAAGGAAGCTTTAACTTTGCATACTAAGATTGTCAATGTGAAGCAAATAGAGGCGGGAGCAAGCGTGAGCTATGGAGCGACGTATCAAGCAGATAAGCAGGAATGGATTGCTACACTGCCGATTGGTTATGCGGATGGCTGGATTCGCAAACTTAGCGGCCAGGAGGTAATCATTGACGGCATTCGTATGCCGATTGTCGGTCGTGTCTGCATGGATCAATGTATGGTCAGACTGCCGAAACATTATCCGGTTGGCACGCCGGTTACACTAATCGGGAAAGACGGGAATGAATCAGTTTCAGTTGATGAGATTGCTGAAAGACTGCAAACAATCAACTATGAGGTCATTTGCTCAATCAGTTCAAGAGTGCCTCGGGTTTACAAAAGAAACGGTATTATTCAGAGTGTCAGTAACACGCTTCTTTAAATGAAGAATTTGTGAATAAAAAGTTTATGTGCATGACTATAATATTAATATGAAAAAACAATATACTCTTTTCAAATTTCCTTTTAAATGGTAACATGAAGGGTGAGATAGTATTAGGTATGTGTGTAGTGATGGTGGAGGTGTAAGCTTATGTCTAAATCCAGCATAACAAGAGAGATAATAGTTCAATTACCACAAAATTTGTTATCAGAGCTTGATGGGTATGTTCAAGAGGATAACGTTAATCGTAATGAATTGCTATATCGAGCAACAAAAATGTATCTGCACGAACGAAAAAAGAGAAAGCTTCGTGATGATATGAAACGTGGCTACATTGAAATGGCTACGATTAATTTGAGCATTGCTTCTGAGGCCTTTCTTGCAGAGTATGAGGCTGAGCATTGCGTTGAACGATTAGTTAGCGGAGGTTGATCCTTTGATCGTTGTTAAGCGTGGTGACGTATATTATGCTGACTTGTCCCCTGTGGTTGGTTCTGAGCAAGGAGGAACCCGCCCTGTGCTGATTATTCAGAATGATATCGGAAATCGCTTTAGCCCGACTGTAATTGTTGCAGCTATTACTGCTCAAATACAAAAAGCCAAGCTTCCAACTCATGTAGAAATCGATGCCAAGAAGTATGGATTTGAACGAGATTCTGTCATTCTTTTGGAACAAATACGTACCATTGATAAGCAGCGCTTAACTGATAAGATCACTCATTTAGATGAGCACATGATGAGTAAAGTAGATAATGCTTTGCAAATCAGTACGGGACTAGTAGAATTTTAAACCACTTTATATGTTTATTCATAAAGCCTCAAC
>JBJFHH010000192.1:3413-7238 GCA_051893475.1 Bacillus sp. (in: firmicutes)
TAATTGTGTCTGTATAGATGAAATAGTTTAACAATTACTTAACAGAATTATTTTAATATTGTAGGTGTACATAATTTGTGTGTGCGAAAAGAATTAATAACTGCAGTTAAGTTTCACTTTATATACAAAAGAACAGAATTGCTCCGATTGTTTGGTGTCAAATCTGTGTGAAGGCAGTTCTTTATGAGGGGGAGTGAGTTTGGGGAATAAAGAAAAATTGCAAGAGCTTTATGAGAAGGTATTAATTGATTATGTTGAGGAACGAACGGAGCGAGGAGAGCATAAAGCACAGCTGTTGAGCAAGAAGATTTTAAAAAATAGGATTTCCCCCGAAGAACTAAGCAATTGGCAAAAAGATGTGATTGAAAGATGGTATCCGGATTTGCCGGAAGAGGTTATTAAGATTTTTGATTTTTATTCGAAAATAATAAAGAGTTATGGTGTTGTTCTGGAAGAGATGGACAAGCTGCGCCAAATGCAGCAGCGGATTTGCTCAGAGATGGAAGTGGCGGCAAGTGTGCAGAGCTCGTTATTAAAATATTCGATACCAGAAATGGATGGTCTGGAAATTGGAGCGGTAAGTATCCCTGCAAGAAAAGTGAGTGGGGATTATTTTCATTTTGCGCCATATGAAAACGGCTCGCTTGGAATAGGAATAGCAGATGTAATGGGGAAGGGGCTGCCTGCAGCTTTATGTATTTCTATGATTAAATGTGCAATTGAGCAAATTTCCGGACGTGAGTCCATTCCGAATCTTTTATTAGAGAAGTTGAACGAGACAGTCGAAGGAAATGTAGATGTAAATATGTTTGTATCGATGCTCTATGGATTATATGAGCCTGCATCTAATCGTTTTTTATATGCGTCTGCAGGCCATGAACCGGCGCTTTATTACAAAGCCAAGTCTGACAGCTTTGAAGAATTGAACACAAAAGGTTTATTGCTGGGAGTAAATAAACATACGCAGTATCAGCTGTATGAGAAGTTCGTTGAGATTGATGATGTGCTCTTTTTTGTCACGGATGGTGTTACAGAAAGCAGAATTGACGGAGAGTTTATTGAAAAGGAGTTTCTTCTTGAAGAATTCAGAAAGAATATCCATCTTCATCCTCAGGATCTTGTTATGAAGGTTTGTCGTCATTTGTTGAAGCTTCAGCATTTTAAACTGAGAGATGATTTTACTTTAATAGTTTTGAAAAGAATCCGTTGAATTGAATGATGATTAAAAATCTGCAGAGGAGGTAAGGCGGAAATGAATATGAAAGTTGAAATAAATCAGTCCAATGGTTTTATTGAAGTGTTAGTGAGCGGGGAGATTGATGCGTATACTGCTCCGCGATTAAGAGAAATGGTTCATCCGCTTGCGAATCAGGATCAGGTGGAAATGGTCATTGATTTATCCGGCGTGACCTTTATGGACAGTACAGGTCTTGGTATGTTGGTCGGATTGTTTAAGACGGTGAAAGTGCACCGCGGCACATTTAAAATTATGGGCTTGTCGAGCAGGTTGAAGAAATTATTTGATATTACGGGTCTAACGGAGATTATTCAAATTTCAAGTATTGCAAAGGACGGAGAGCAATGAATCAAGAGTATGATTATATCGAAATGAAAATTCCGGCTAAGCCTGAATATGTAGGAGTAGTCAGACTGACGATATCGGGTATTGCGAGCAGGATGGGCTTCACAATTGATGATATTGAAGACTTGAAAATAGCGATAAGTGAAGCTTGTACCAATGCGGTTCAGCACGCTTATAAAGACGAGGAAGACGGTGAAGTCATAATCGGCTGCGGCGTATATAAAGATCGCTTGGAGCTGATGGTGGCTGATCATGGGCATAGCTGCAATTTTGACGAGGTAAGACAAGGATTAGGTCCTTATCATAAAGGTCAGTCGGTGGAGTTTATGAGAGAGGGAGGTTTAGGAATATATTTGATTGAAACATTAATGGACAAGCTGGAGATTCGTCAGCATCTTGGAGTGATGGTGTTTATGACCAAGTTTGTCCAAGGAGAGCAGGTGGAAACCGATGAACAAAACCTCTCAACCTAACCATGATTCTCAGCAACAGGTTTATGAGTGGATTAAAGCGTACCAACTGAACCGAGATGAAGAGGCGCAAAAGCAATTGGTGCTCCATTATAAAAATTTAGTTCAAACGATTGCCCGTAAGTATGCGAAAGGAAGATCATTTCAAGAAGATATATTCCAAGTCGGGATGATCGGATTGCTAGGTGCAATACGCCGATATGATGAAACGTTCGGGAAAAGTTTTGAAGCTTTTGCTGTCCCGACAATCGTCGGTGAAATTAAACGATTTTTGCGAGATAAGACATGGAGTGTGCATGTGCCGAGAAGAATTAAGGAGTTGGGACCGAAAATCAATCATGCTGTAGAGGACTTGACGTCTTCGCTTCACCGTTCTCCTCAAGTGAGCGAAATTGCCGATTACTTGAAAGTTTCCGAGGAAGAGGTACTCGAAGCAATGGAAATAGGCAAGAGCTATCAAGCTTTGTCTTTCGACCATTCGATTGAAGCAGATGCCGATGGAAGTACAGTCACATTGCTTGATATATTCGGCAATACAGAAGAAGGTTATGAAAAAATCGATCAAAAACTTGTATTGGATGAAGTGCTGCATGTGCTGACCGAACGCGAGAAGCGGATTATTCAATATACCTATTTAGAAAATCTAAGTCAAAAAGAAACAGGAGAGAAGTTAGGAATTTCTCAAATGCATGTTTCCAGATTGCAAAGAAGAGCGATTAACAAGTTAAGGGAAGCAATTTATGTAGAGTATTCAGATTAGGAATTATGTGAAAAATTGAACAATATGTGTAATTGAAATTATTTTGCTGCTTACTTCAAATGAGGTAGGCTTTTCTTTTTGTTGTCTCTTCAATTTGGTAAAATGAAGAAAGACTAATGGTTTGGAGGACTGAAATTGACAATTACTGAACATGAAACAATAGATGTAAGCGGCTTAATCGCAAAAGAACTGAAATTGGGTGTGAAATCAGTTCGGCAAGTCATCCAATTGCTGCAGGAAGGGAATACAGTTCCGTTCATAGCGCGTTACCGAAAAGAAATGACAGGCAGCATGGATGAGGTACAAATAAGAGATGTTATGAACCGTTGGCAGTACTTAGAAAATCTTCAAAAGCGAAAAGAGGAAGTCATCCGAATCATTGAAGACCAGGAGAAGATGACTCCGGAACTTCTAAAGGCGATTACGAAAGCGGACAAGCTGCAAATGGTCGAGGACTTGTATCGTCCCTTCAAGCAGAAAAGACGAACAAGAGCGACAGTTGCGAAAGAGCGAGGGTTGGAGCCTTTTGCTGAGTGGATAATGACTTTTCCGAAATCAGCTTCTGTGGAGAACGAAGCGAAGCGATATGTAAATGAAGAGAAAGAAGTTTTGACCGTTGATGATGCTATTAATGGAGCGAAAGATATAATCGCGGAGATGATTGCTGATGATGCATCTCTTCGTCAATGGATTCGTACGAGCACATTTACATACGGAATGATTGTATCTGCAGTAAAAGACGAAGAGAAAGACGAAAAAGGCATATACGAAAACTATTATGAGTATGAGGAGCCGTTGCAAAAAATCGTACCTCACCGTGTGCTTGCTTTGAATCGGGGAGAAAAAGAGGACATTTTACGTATCTCCATTAAAGTGGATGCGACAAGAATTTTATCCTATATTGAACGGAAGAAGATTACTGTATCGCATTCAGCCGTTGATGCTCTGATGAAGGAAGTGATTGAGGATGCTTATAAGCGTTTAATTCAGTCTTCTATTGAAAGGGAAATCCG
>JBJFHH010000192.1:7338-9290 GCA_051893475.1 Bacillus sp. (in: firmicutes)
GAGATTGTAGCAATCGGAAATGGAACAGCTTCGAGGGAAACGGAACAGTTTGTTGTTGAAGCGTTGAAGGAAGTTAAGCGAGAAGTGTACTACATTATTGTTAATGAAGCAGGCGCGAGTGTATATTCAGCCTCTGATCTTGCTCGTGAAGAATTTCCGGATTTGCAGGTTGAAGAAAGAAGTGCAGTTTCCATTGCCCGCAGATTGCAGGACCCTCTAGCAGAATTAGTGAAAATCGATCCGAAGTCGGTAGGGGTTGGTCAATATCAGCATGATGTTTCGCAAAAGAAGTTAAATGAGTCATTAACGTTCGTTGTTGAAACGGCTGTTAACCAGGTTGGTGTGAATGTTAACACTGCATCATCCTCACTTTTGCAATATGTAGCGGGACTTTCTAAAACTGTGGCAAATAATATTGTGAAAAAACGCGAGGAAGAAGGAGCTTTCCAATCGAGAGCGCAATTAAAGAAAATACCTCGTCTCGGGGCAAAAACATATGAGCAATGCATTGGATTTTTGCGTATATTAAATGGAAAAGAACCGCTTGACCGGACAGCGATTCATCCGGAAAACTATGAAGATGTTGTGCGATTATTGAACAAGCTTGATTTTGCAACGAAAGATATCGGTTCAGAGCCACTGCAAAATGCACTAAAGGATCTTGATATTCGTGCGGCTGCCGAGGAATTGAATATCGGGGAAATTACGCTCCAAGATATTGTTGATTCACTTATGAAACCAGGGCGTGATCCGCGTGATGAATTGCCAAAGCCAATCTTGAAGCAAGATATCTTGAAGATGGAAGACTTAGCAGCAGGCATGGAGCTTCAAGGAACCGTTCGAAATGTCGTTGATTTCGGCGCTTTTGTTGATATAGGTGTAAAACAGGACGGTCTTGTTCATATATCGAAGCTCAGCAATAACTTCGTGAAGCATCCGCTCGACATCGTGTCGGTTGGTGATGTCGTGACAGTATGGGTGGATAGCATTGATTTGAAAAAGCAAAGAGTATCGCTAACGATGCTGGCGCCTAATAATTGAAATAAATCAATCAATCGATTGATTAAGGAGAGATGGCTGTCTGTGAATGGTAATCAGTATTTTAAAGACAGCCTTTCTTCCGTCAATTTTGCTTGTTCGTTCTTCTGTAGAAATACCAGCATTGATTCAATAGGTGGATTTGATACTTATCTTTTTCCATAAAGGCTTGCTGAATTTGTTTTTTGAGCCAAATTGGCATAAGGCATCCTCCTATAATTCCGTGGTTATGTAAGTATATGCTATAATGGTTGTCATGTTTCGATGGGAGGGGCAGTATTGAACGACGAACAATTGCAAAAGCTAACAGAAGAACTATCACTTCAATATTTTCGCAAACCATTTCTGCATAAGGCATTTTTTAATCGGCGTCTGCGGACAGTCGGCGGGCGCTATATGTTGGCTAGCCATAATATCGAAATCAACTATCGTTATTTTGAACAATACGGTATGGATGAAATCACCGGCATTATAAAGCATGAACTGTGCCATTATCATCTTCATCTGGAGAAGAGAGGCTATAAGCATCGAGATCGCGACTTTAAAGAGCTTCTAAAAGAAGTGGGTGCTCCGAGATTCTGTACGCCGTTAAAGAAAGTGGAGGAACATAAGAAAGTCGAAAGTAAATATGTTTTTCAATGCAAATCTTGTCAGGTGAGATATGTTAGAAAAAGAAATATTAATGTAAACAAATATGTATGCGGTACTTGCCGAGGTCCTTTGCAGAAGATAAAAGGATGATATAAGAGCCGTTATTCGGGATTGGAAAAGAGAAATTGATTTTTTTCTGAGAAGGTGTTGACATCTTGAAAACATCTAGCTATAATCTAAAGAGTCGATAAGATAATATATTTACTCCATTCCGCAGTAGCTCAGTGGTAGAGCACTCGGCTGTTAACCGAGCGGTCGTAGGT
>JBJFHH010000193.1:0-2263 GCA_051893475.1 Bacillus sp. (in: firmicutes)
CAGCACGGCAAGTTCTGCTATCGAGGCCGTGTGCTTGATGAGGAGCACCAACCGGCTCCCGGAACCACAATAATGATTCTTGCCCCGAAAGACTCCACCGTCATTACATATGGCATAGCCGACAATGCCGGTCGCTTTATCATACCTTGCGACAGCCGGAGTGTCATCGCAAAGTTCAGTTGTGTAGGTTACAAAACCACCTACCGCCGCCTCAACGACTTTAATGTCGGCGACATCATCATGCCTATTGATGCTGTGGCTCTACAGCAAGTCAAAGTCGAGGGACAAATGGCAACCGCCTATTCCGATCGTACCGTTTATCTGCCTTCCCAGCGTCAGAAAAACGCCTCGCAAAACGCGATTGACCTTCTGCGCCAGATGGCTATTCCGCAAATTCAGATAAACCCCATCGATAATTCTATCAAGGACAATGGAGGCGGAGAAGTCTCAATTTTCTTCAATAATATGCCGGCTTCCCAAGAAGATATAGAAGGCTTGCGGACAGCTGATGTACGGCGTGTTGAATATCTTGAATTTCCGACAGACCCTCGTTTTCGTGGGGCGCAACACGTTATCAATATCATCATTCAGGAATATGAATATGGTGGCTACACGAAAATTACAGCCAATGAAAATTTTCTCGTCGGTCTATCATCGCGGACAAACATCTTTACAAAGTTTGCTTATAAGAAGATGACCTATGATCTGTATGTCGCAGCAAACAACTGGGATAATCATCACGCCGGATATGATGTTGAGGGGCAATACTCTCTGACAGATAACCAGGGAAAGGATTATACCCTTAACCGCCGCGAAACCGCCGATAATGTGCATTTCAGGCAAAACCAATATCCGGTTTCTTTCCGCGCTTCATACAATACTGATAAAGTACAAATCCAAAATACCATCGGTTACAGCCACTCGGCATATCCCGTGCAGGAACAAAGCGGGTCGCTTGTATATTCTCCGTCAAAAGGAGATGATTATACTTTCAACCGCAACAATCCCTCCCGCAGCAATTCTTTCAGTTATAACGGCTCGTTTGTTTTCGCGTTGCCTAAAGACTTTTCTGTCAACGTTACACCTCAGTTTTTATATTCACACAACATCAATTCGCTTACATATACTACATCATCAACCGAACCGATTATCCGCAATGCACGCGAAAATGCTTATTATTATCGTGTAAATGCTTATCTCAACAAACGTATTGCCAATAAGCATACCCTGATGTTGGGAATAAACCACGGTAATACAATCAACCGACTGCAATACACCGGCAATGTTTTATATTCCGACCGCTTCAACAATGCATTCGTTTCGGGACAACTCTGTTATCAGGCACAAATACAGAAAGTCAATCTTTACGCCGATGCCGGGGTGTTATGGGAACAAAGCAATATCAATGGTATCAAAAATTATGACACATACCCATATAGTCATATAAACATCCGTTATACGCCTAACAATAAAAATGCCTTCTCTGCATATTTTCAATATGCCAACAATACACCGGGCATCGATGCAAAGGCTTCGGATTTGTTGCGAGACAACGAGTACATGTATATTACCGGAAATCCTCTACTCGACAACTCTCGCCATATCACATTAAATTTAGCATATACATGGTTGCCGTCCAATATATTCGGAATGAGTGCTTTCGGCAATTACTTTACATTGATAAACAGGCAAATGACTGCTTACGAAGCTTACGACAACGGGCAGGCACTGTTAAGAACATATCTCAACAACGGCAACTACACGCAGAGCGAAATCGGGTTGTCAGCTATCTTGAAACTGTTTGATAACAGCCTTCAGCTCTATGTGAGTCCGAAGCAGTGTTTCAACCGTTCTACAGGTATATTCAACAAAAGTTATAATCCTTTTCAGATAACAGCACAGGTGACATATTATCTTAAGCAGTGGTTTTTTCAGGCTTATTACCAATCTCCTCAGAAGATGATGTTTTCCGATTCTCCAACTATCTATAAGTCGCGTGATTTTTATGCAATAGCGGCTGGATGGGGAAATTCCAAATGGAATATACAGTTTACTGCCTACAATATTTTCAATCGCCATTGGGATAGCGCAGACCGTTACATTCAGTCTCCGCTATACTTGGAACATAGAACAGTATTTGGCACGAATTCTCACGCTCGCTTAAATCTGTCTGTAACCTATACCATTGGATATGGTAAGAAAGTTCAGCGCGGCAATGAAGTAGGAGAACAATCAGGCGCAAGCTCTGCAATTTTGAAATAAT
>JBJFHH010000194.1:0-2258 GCA_051893475.1 Bacillus sp. (in: firmicutes)
GGCGGTTTAGCAGGTTTAATGGCTACAATTAAAGCTGCAGAAGAAGGAACTCCAGTAGAATTATTTTCTCTTGTTCCAGTAAAACGCTCTCACTCAGTTTGTGCACAGGGTGGTATAAACGGTGCCGTTAATACAAAAGGTGAAGGGGATTCACCTTGGATCCACTTTGACGATACAGTATACGGTGGGGATTTCTTAGCGAACCAACCACCAGTAAAAGCGATGTGTGAAACAGCTCCATCAATTATACATATGATGGACCGTATGGGAGTTATGTTTAACCGTACGCCTGAAGGATTGCTGGACTTCCGTCGCTTCGGAGGAACTCAGCATCACCGTACAGCATACGCTGGTGCGACTACAGGACAACAATTATTGTATGCATTGGATGAGCAAGTTCGTCGTTTTGAAGTAGAAGGATTAGTTACAAAATATGAAGGTTGGGAATTCCTTGGAGCGGTTGTTGACGATGCTGGCGTTTGCCGCGGTATCACTGCGCAAAACCTATCTACTATGGAAATCCAATCATTCTCGGCTGATGCGGTTATTTTAGCAACAGGTGGTCCTGGGATCATCTTTGGTAAAACAACAAACTCAATCATTAATACAGGTTCTGCAGCATCAATCGTATACCAACAAGGTGTATATTATGCGAATGGTGAAATGATTCAAATTCACCCGACAGCTATTCCCGGAGACGACAAAAACCGTCTGATGAGTGAATCAGCGCGTGGTGAAGGCGGACGTGTTTGGACATATAAAGATGGTAAGCCTTGGTACTTCTTGGAGGAAAAATATCCTGCATACGGTAACCTTGTTCCTCGTGATATTGCAACACGTGAAATTTTTGACGTGTGTGTTAATCAAAAACTAGGTATCAATGGCGAGAACATGGTATATCTAGATCTTTCTCACAAAGATCCTAAAGAATTGGATATCAAACTTGGCGGTATTATCGAAATCTATGAGAAATTCACTGGTGACGATCCGCGTAAGCTTCCTATGAAGATTTTCCCAGCAGTTCACTATTCAATGGGTGGATTATGGGTAGATTACGATCAAATGACAAATATTCCAGGACTATTTGCAGCTGGTGAGTGTGATTACTCTCAACACGGTGCAAACCGTCTGGGCGCTAACTCATTACTATCTGCTATTTACGGCGGTATGGTAGTTGGACCAAGTGCAGTTCGTTACATTGAAGGACTTGATAAGACTAGTGACGCTATCTCTTCTAACGTTTATAACAGCCATGTTATGGAACAACAAGAGAAGTGGAACAACATCATGAACATGAATGGAACGGAAAATGCGTACGTTCTTCATAAAGAGCTTGGTGAATGGATGACGGATAACGTAACAGTTGTTCGATACAACGACAAGCTTCTGCAAACAGATGAGAAAATTCAAGAGTTAATGGAACGTTACCAAAACATTAACATTAACGATACAGCTAAATGGAGCAATCAAGGTGCTATGTTCACTCGTAACTTGGAAAACATGCTTCAGCTTGCCCGCGTAATTACTATCGGTGCATATAACCGTAATGAAAGCCGCGGAGCGCACTATAAACCAGAATTCCCTGAGCGTAATGATGAGGAATTCCTAAAAACAACGATGGCGAAATTCACTGGAAGCACAACTGCTCCTGCGTTCCATTACGAGGATGTTGATGTTTCGTTAATTAAACCGCGTAAACGTGATTATACTAAGAAACATTAATTTTTTAAGGGGGGAAATTAAATCATGGCTGATCAAAAAACTGTAAGGTTTATTATTACTCGTCAAGATTCACCAGACAGCCCTTCTTATACTGAGGAGTTCGATGTTCCGTATCGTCCGAATATGAACGTTATTTCGGGATTGATGTACATTCGAAGCAACCCAGTTAATGCTAAAGGGGAAAAAACAACGCCAGTAACATGGGATATGAACTGTTTGGAAGAAGTATGTGGAGCATGTTCAATGGTAATCAACGGAAGACCGCAACAATCTTGTTCTGCTTTAGTGGACAAGCTTGAGCAACCAATCCGTTTAGCGCCGATGAGCACATTCCCAATCGTACGTGACTTGCAAATCGACCGTAGCCGTATGTTCGATTCATTGAAGAAAGTAAAAGCGTGGATTCCAATTGATGGAACTTACGATTTAGGTCCTGGACCTCGTATGCCTGAGAAGAAACGTCAATGGGCTTATGAGCTTTCAAAATGTATGACTTGTGGTGTTTGCTTGGAATCTTGTCCGAACGTAAACAGCGG
>JBJFHH010000195.1:0-2234 GCA_051893475.1 Bacillus sp. (in: firmicutes)
CTTTGAAGTTTTTCTTCACTGAAAATCCAGCCTGTATACGAATTCAATATGTTTAAATCATGGTCGAGATGAACGACTGCCACGAATGGATAATGCCCATTGTTCCGGTAGCGCAAATCAATAAATTTCACCTCATAATAATCATCATATTCTGATAGGACGCAACGATAAATTGGTGAAAAAGATAAGAAGGCAGCCAAATTTTTATCGTGCTTGGCAACATCGATTGCCGGATGGTCCGGAATAGGTTCTCGTGGGAATTGATCGAATAAACGAACATTCCCATTAATGCAACGCCCTACAAAATACGTATCTTCTGTTGCTACAGCCACTTTCCATTTATGATAACGGATTGTTGGCCCGAGAATGATTTTTTTTGCATCGGGCAGCTGCTGTCTGACAGCGGCTTTTATTTTTCTTTGCTCGCGGAAACGGGCAATATAATAAAAGACGATGATAATATAAATCAGCAGAAACGTCGGTCCGGGTGCTGTGCCGAATCCCCACATAATTAAGCCGACTATATGAATTCCAAAAATAAACGGGTCAAATGTATTGATGACACCGAGAGCAACCCATCTGGATGTCAACGGTCTGAGAGCCTGCGTACCGTAGGCGTTAAATATATCCACGAAGACATGTATGAATACCGCTGCAAAAGTCCATAGCCATAAATGCAATAAATTCGCACTTGGCATAAAAGCGTATATTACAGCTGTAATCAAAATCGGCCATAATAAAACTGCCGGGATCGAATGGGTGATTCCTCTATGATTTCGAATGTAAATTGCGTTATTTTTCATTTTAAGTACTGTGTCAATATCAGGTGCTTGAGAGCCTATAATCGTGCCAATCATCACTGCTTGAGCGGTGATGGTGCTGCCAGCGACGCTTGGGTCGAGAGTAGCTAAAGCTCCAAGTCCCAATCCCATAACGACATGTGTGCCTGTATCCAATTGCAGATACCTCCCCATACTGAAGCTTGAGAAGTTTTCGCTTCAGGTTTTTTAAATCAAAGGAAAATTAGCTCAGGAAGAGACTGAGAACCTTGCTGAGCATTCATTAACCGGGTGAATGGCTTACATGAACACTACTAGTAAATACCAATATCCTTAAAGTCAGCTTAAAGATAGCGTGTATAGTATTTGATTTGATACAATACAGTATCCATTTACTTCAATTGTATCACGATTGTATAAATGGCGGTGAGACGTTTTCAGCGATATTGGCTAATGTATGTGTGTAAGTTCTGTATTTGTTAACAATTATCATGCTTTATATGTTTATTCCCTATTCTTTTTGAAAGTAACATGATGGAGGAAAGGTTTTGCAAAAAATAAATGCGTTAGAAACAATGAATATACAGTCTTTTCAAGATGATTTAATACAGTGGTTTAAGGCGGAACAACGGCAGCTCCCGTGGCGTGAGAACAAAGATCCGTACAGAGTTTGGGTTTCGGAAATTATGCTGCAGCAAACAAGAGTCGATACGGTTATTCCTTATTTCAATCGCTTCATGGAAAGCTTCCCGACTTTGCATCACCTGGCTGATGCTGGCGAGGAAGAGATTTTGAAAGCATGGGAAGGTTTAGGGTATTATTCGCGTGTCCGCAATTTGCAGACTGCTGTACGCGAGGTGCAGGCATCCTATAATGGAATCGTGCCTGATACCCCGGAAGATATAATCGGTTTAAAAGGTGTCGGCCCTTATACGGCAGGCGCTATTTTAAGCATTGCCTACGGAGTGCCTGAGCCGGCTGTTGACGGCAATGTGATGCGTGTGCTGTCACGAATTCTTTTAATTTGGGACGATATTGCCAAGCCGAAAACAAGAAAGGTATTTGAGGATGCAGTCCGGGCGTTGATTTCCCATGAAGATCCATCTTCCTTTAACCAAGCACTTATGGAGCTAGGGGCTTTAATTTGTACACCGACTAACCCGTCTTGTATGCTCTGCCCGGTAAATGAGCATTGCGCTGCTTTTGCAGAAGGTGTGCAAAAAGAGTTGCCGGTAAAAATTAAGGTCACTAAAGTGAAAGAGGTAAAACTGATTTCAGCAATTATAAAAAACGAAAAAGGCGAGATACTTGTACAAAAGCGTCCAGATCAAGGGCTGCTTGCCGGTCTTTGGGAGTTCCCAAGCATCAGCTTTGAAAAAGTAAAAAATGTGACAAAAGATATGTATGAAGATACCTTCGCTGTCACCTACAATGGACGAGTTCAGCTTCAGAAAA
>JBJFHH010000196.1:0-2232 GCA_051893475.1 Bacillus sp. (in: firmicutes)
ACATGCTGTCCGATTCCGAATAACAGCTCGGACAAGCTGAAAATGAATAGACCGATAACAATCATTCTTTTTCGCCCGAATTGATCGACCCATCGTCCGGCAATCGGAGACACAAGCAGCTGCATAATCGCAAATGCTGCTACCATGTAGCCGACGATTGAGCCTGACAAATTCAATTCATTCATAATTGTCGGTGTAACCGGTATAACAAGCCCAATCCCTAGGAAGGCGATGAATAAGTTCATTAATAAAAGAGCTAACGTTAAATTCTGTTTTTGCATAATTCCTCTCCTTCTCCTCGAAAAACGTCTAATAACCACTATAAAGTCTGCCACAAGGGGAGAGTCAATGGGTTTTTGCTATATTAGTAAAAAGTCATCACACGCCGCACTAATGGTGTAAGCGCATAACCGATTGCTACGCCGACAACATTCAGCAGCAAATCATCAATATCAAGACTTCCGCGCCCTGTTAGCCATTGAGTAACTTCAATTATGGCGATTCCGGCAACCGGAACAGCGAGCAAGACTACAGTTGATGGTCTTTTTTTTGACAGTAAAAGGAATGCTGTACCATACGGGATGAACAATCCAATATTGGCAGCCAAATTGTAAATTGCGACGAGTGGTGCCACTTCGCCAGATAAATAGAAAGAAACCGTCTCGAAAGGTACGAGATTATAAGAATCATAGCTTTGATTGCCTGGCCGCATAAAAAGCAGCATAAGCAAGCAAATGGTGTAAACGATTAAAGCGCCAATCACTATGCGCCGTGACATGACAATGTGTTCTTTACGGAATAAATAGATCAAGAAAAAGATAAGCACTGTCAGGCATAACCAAACGACTACATAGACAATTGGGTGCAAGTATTGAAATAGGTCGATAATGAACGGAAGTAACAGTAGAAAACAAAGTTGTGAGAGCAAGGCTGCATGTATAGTTGTTTTTTTCATTAATTCCTCCTCATATCTTTTCTTCTATTATTGTGGCATAATTGATAGATTTACGCTAATTTCGAAATTGACAAATGATAGAGGTGACTATAGCATAAAGGTAGTTGGATAAATTTGGATGTTTGGGGTGGGTGCGATGAAAGCGATACAATTCAGTGAATATGGAAAAAGTGATGTGCTCAAATATGTGGATGTTCCGAAACCTGAGGTGAAGCCGGGCTTTGTGCTTGTGCAAGTGAAAGCAGCCGGCATCAATTTTGCCGATATTATGAAGCGGTATGGAGCTTATTTGTCTCCGACGCCGCTGCCGTGTGTGCCAGGTGCGGAGGTTGCCGGCGTGATTGCCGAGGTTTCTCCGGAAGTGACAAAATTTCAAGAAGGCGACCGGGTCGTGGCACTGACAGAGGATGGCGGCTATGCGGAATATGTGCTGTTGCATGAAAGCCAGTTAATTAAAATTCCTGATGCCGTCAGCTTTGAGCAGGCAGCATCAATTTTGCTGCAAGGCTTAACGGCTTATCATACGCTGAAAACATCCGGGCAAATGGCGGAGGGAGAAACCGTGCTTGTACATGCGGCGGCCGGCGGTGTCGGAACATTCGCTGTGCAGCTGGCGAAAATTTTCGGTGCCGGAAAGGTGATTGCAACAGCAAGCAGCGCGGATAAGCTCGAGTTCGCCAAGTCACTTGGCGCTGATATCGGCGTTAATTATACCGATGATGATTGGCAGGAGCAGATCATGGAACATACAAGCGGCAAAGGTGTCGATGTCGTTTTGGAAATGGTGGGCGGCGATATTTTTACGAAAAGCGTTCAGCTGCTTGGTAACTTTGGACGCTTGGTCATTTACGGTCGCGCCGCTATGGAGAAGAACAGTCTTGATCCGGCGATATTGATGCAGCGCAACACGAGCATCATCGGATTCTGGCTCGTTCGTATTATGCAGCGTCCGGCTCTTTATCGCCAAAGTGTCAGTGAAATGCTTCGTTTTATCGGAAACGGTGAGCTGAAGGTCATCATCGGTGAAACGTTCCGGCTTGAGGAGGCCGCTGCTGCCCAAGATAAAATAGAAGCAAGAAAAACGACCGGGAAAGTGATATTGATTCCGTAAATGCGGGTAAAGATACAGTGAGTGCCGAAAATCTAAAAAAGAATCAGGTGAAAGCAATGACAACAAATGATGAAGGTAAACTCGTTGATTTACGTGCATTTAAAAAGCAGAAATTTAGTGATAATCGCTCGGATCTTGACTTTGATCAGCTATGGCAATTTCCCGA
>JBJFHH010000197.1:0-21043 GCA_051893475.1 Bacillus sp. (in: firmicutes)
GTATTTACAATTCACTTACAGTTCTTTACGTTCCTTTAACAATGCATTTATACAGCATTAATACTAGTTCGTTATGATGTATTTGTAAGTGAAATACAAAAAAACGAATGATAGTATTCAGGAGGATGTAGGAATGAAAGGTTTTAAGAAGTTGCTCTTATTGGCTGCAATGATCGGTATGCTTGCAATTATGGCAGCGTGCGGAAGCGATGCTGAAGAAAGCGGAAGCACAGATGATTCAAACGGCAATACAAACGAAGAAACATTAAGCGGGTCAGTATTGATTGACGGGTCTTCTACCGTGTTCCCGATCATGGAAGCAGTATCTGAAGAATATATGGCAGAACAACCTGAAGTTCAAGTATCTGTAGGATTCTCCGGAACTGGCGGCGGCTTTAAGAAGTTCATCGCTGGCGAAACAGATATGAGCAATGCATCTCGTCCGGTTAAAGAAGAAGAAAAAGCAGAATTAGAAGCTAACGGTGTAGAGTTTACAGAATTCGAATTAGCAAAAGACGGTATTTCTATTGTTGTAAATAAAGAAAACGACTGGGTAGATTCATTAACAGTTGAAGAATTGCAAGCTATGTGGGTTGATAATGGCGAAACGAAGCTTTGGTCTGATATTCGTCCGGAATGGCCTGCAGAAGAAATTAAGTTTTACTCTCCGGGAACTGACTCGGGTACATTTGATTACTTCAATGAAGTCATTCTTGATGAACAAGCGTTAGTATCAAATGCGACATTGTCAGAAGATGATAACGTACTGGTTCAAGGTGTAAGCGGCGATAAGAATGCGATCGGATTCTTCGGTTATGCTTATTACTCAGAAAATAAAGATAAATTAAGAGTAGTTGCAATTGATAGCGGAAATGGTGCAGTTGAGCCTACCAACACGACAATTAATGACGGATCGTATACACCGCTTTCACGTCCTGTGTTCACATATGTTGCTAACGAAGCAGTAGCAACGAAACCTCAAGTAGCTGATTATGTAAGATTTACATTAGAAAATGTCGGCGACTTGGCTGAGGAAGTAGGATACGTGAGATTGACGGATGAAGAATATGCAAAAGCGTTTGAAGTATTCGAAGGTCTGACAAAATAATTGGACAAAGGTAGAAGCACCGGGAAATTTTAGCGGCTGCTTCTGCCTATTGTCATGTATGTATGGAAGGGGTTAATCAGATTGGCTCTTGGAGAACAAGAAAAATCAGTTGGACAGCTAATTGAAGAGAAAAAAAGAAAGAAACGTCATTTTAACTTTGAAAAGATTGTACCGTATCTCCTTTTATTCACAGCGATTGTTTCGGTACTGACGACAATCGGGATTGTATGTACGCTTATTTTTGAAACATTCGAGTTCTTTTCCAGAGTATCGATTGCTGAGTTTTTAACAGCTGACAAATGGTATCCGTTCGCTGCAGAAAACCCGAGTTATGGGATTATGGCATTGATCTCGGGCACTTTAAAAGTCACTTTTATTGCAGCGTTGGTGGCTGTGCCGATTGGAATTGCCACAGCCGTATTTTTAAGTGAATATGCAAGTGAAAGAACGAGAAAAGTAGTTAAACCGATATTGGAGATATTGGCTGGAGTACCTACTATTGTGTATGGTTTCTTTGCTTTAACATTTGTTACTCCGTTATTGAGAGATGTTTTTCCTGCCGTTGAAATGTTCAATGCAATCAGTCCGGGTATTGTTGTAGGCATCATGATTATACCGATGATCGCTTCATTGTCGGAGGATGCGATGTCATCTGTACCGAACTCGGTTCGCGAAGGGGCATTGGCGCTTGGTTCTACAAAATTGGAAACAACGTTTAAAGTCATATTGCCGGCAGCGATTTCCGGTATTATGGCATCGATTGTTTTGGCGTTGTCCAGAGCGATCGGGGAAACGATGATTGTATCTGTTGCCGGAGGGGCGACTCCGAGCTTAAGTTGGGATGTCACTTCTTCGATTCAGACAATGACCGCTTATATTGTTCAAGTAAGTACTGGAGATGCGGGTTATGGAACAACCATTTATTACAGTATTTATGCAGTCGGTACGACACTGTTCCTGTTCACATTGCTAATGAACTTGCTGGCGCAATATATCTCTCGCAAATTCAGGGAGGTTTACTGATGAACTTAATAAACAATGCACAAGTAATGAAACGAATGTCCGGCCGATTAAAATTAAATGTCTTATTTAAATTACTGTTCGCAGCAGCAACACTATTCGGATTATTAGTTCTTGCTGTTCTTCTGTACCGGATTTTCTCTCAAGGTATATCGTATTTGGATTGGTCATTCTTTGAAAACTTTGCTTCGAGAAAACCGGAGGAAGCCGGAATAAAAGCGGCGTTGGTCGGAACAATCTGGCTGATGGCGGTTGTCGCACCTATTACAATTACGCTTGGAGTAGGGACAGCGATTTATTTAGAAGAATATGCGAAGGATCATACATTTACAGCATTTATTAAAGTCAATATTTCAAACTTGGCAGGAGTGCCATCGATTGTATTCGGTTTGCTGGGTTTAACTATTTTTGTGCGTGCTTTAGCACTTGACCGTTCCATATTGGCTGCCGGCTTAACGATGAGCTTGCTTGTGTTGCCGGTCATCATCGTTGCGGCGCAAGAAGCGATTCGGGCCGTTCCGCGAGAGCTTAGAGAAGCTTCTTACGGGATGGGGGCGACGAAATGGCAAACAATTGTCCGGGTCGTTTTACCGTCGGCTATTCCCGGCATTGCTACGGGAGCAATCTTGGCATTATCACGTGTTATAGGTGAAACAGCTCCCCTCGTTGTTATTGGGATTCCGATGTTTGTTGCCTTTTTGCCAAATACTGTTTTTGATACTTTTACCGTATTGCCGATGCAAATTTACAACTGGACATCACGTCCGCAGGAAGAGTTCCAGTATGTAGCCGCTGCAGGAATTATTGTATTGTTGGCCCTGTTGGTTTTAATGAACAGTATCGCAATTTTCATACGAAATAAATTTCAAAAACGTTATTAGGAGGAAAGAATGATGGCGATGACACTTGTGAGAAATAATATGGAAAGTGCAGTTAAAAAGGATCGTTCTGCCATGAAAAAAGTATATGAAACGAAACAATTAAACTTATGGTATGGCGAAAAGCATGCTTTAAAAGATGTAAGTCTTGATATTTATGAAAATGAAGTAACGGCTATCATCGGACCATCAGGCTGCGGTAAATCAACCTATTTGAAAGCATTGAACCGTATGATAGAAATGGTTCCATCTGTAAAAACAGCTGGAGAAATCAATTATCGCGGACGCAATATTTTGGACCGCTCCTATCACGTGGAGGAACTCAGAACGAAGGTAGGTATGGTATTCCAAAAGCCGAATCCGTTCCCTAAATCGATTTATGAAAATGTTGTATACGGACCAAAGATTCATGGTATTCGCGATAAAAAAATCTTAATGGAAATTGCCGAGAAAAGCTTGAAGCAAGCAGCGATTTGGGATGAAGTAAAAGACCGGCTGCATGACAATGCATACGGGCTTTCCGGCGGTCAGCAGCAGCGTCTTTGCATTGCCCGCTGTTTAGCGATTGAACCGGATGTTATTTTGATGGATGAACCTACTTCTGCTCTTGATCCGATTTCCACATCAAAGGTGGAAGACCTTGTTCAGGAGCTGAAGGCAAAGTACAGCATCATCATTGTGACACATAATATGCAGCAAGCGGCTCGTATTTCCAATCAAACAGCTTTCTTTTTAAACGGTGAAGTCATTGAGATGGATGACACCAATACAATTTTCTCAAGACCGTATGATCAAAGAACGGAAGATTATATTTCAGGTCGTTTCGGCTGAAGCCGGATGTCGATGCGCGCTATTCAATCTTATACACACTATAGACTTACCGTCCCTTTTAGGTTTAAACTTTGACAACCAAATAAGTTCAAAAAAAGCTGTCCTGCAAGTGGCATGATCCGCTTGCAGGACAGCTTATTCCTGTTGTCTTTAAGGTGTCTTTGTAATGATATTCGATATTTCCTCGAAGGACATGCCTGCTGTTAGTTGAAATGCTCCGATTTGTATCTTTTTCGTCAAGTCATGGTCTTTTAAAAATGTTTCAAATTGATCCGTATTTTCAATGATTCCTTTTTCAAAGAGAATGAGCGCAATATCATCTGACCCCATACCATCTGTAATCTGAAGCTGAAATGTTTGTACTTGGGAAACATCGGATGTTTCATTTGTTGAGACCTCAGTTGCTGCTGTTTTCTCAGGTAGTTTTTCTTCCTCGTCGGGCATTTCTTTGCTGACAAGTTCATATCCCATTTCTTGCCCGGCTTGTTTAAGTTGGTCAAAAGTCATCTCCGGCTGTTTATTTTCTTCTATATAATAGTAGATTGCGATGACGATGGCTGCAAACAGCAGACCTGCCGCAAAACCTCTCATATTGTCCCTGCTCATATGTAAGTCCCCTTTTATTAACGTGTTTGCAGTATGTGTATAATATCGTTATGAGATAAAGTAGAGCGAGCTGCTATTTCTTTGATTGAAAAGCCTTGCTGATATAGAGATTTCACTTGGTTTTTCAATATTTCGTTAACTTTTGTCGCACTTTCTTCATTGATTAAATGAAGATTGGACGAAAAAGGAACATGTTCCGGTGTCAATAATTCTTCTTCTAATATGCGAACTTGTCTTTTCAACTGATAAATGTCTTGTATATGCTGAAGTGACATTTCTTCAACACTTCTTTCTAATTCTGCTACGCGATCGACTTTAAAAAATGATAAAACGAATAACAAAATGGCTAGTACAAGTAAACAAATTAATACGATCCCCATATATGTCCACCCCTTGTATGAATTGTACATAATATATCATACACATTTTCCAAGTGTTTTAGGGGAAATATTGCGGAAATTTGTCGTTTCCTAGAACGGTCATACCGCTGTTTAAAAAAGTAGTTGTGAAGAACATAGCATCAGCATGTTCTGGCAGTCATTTAGCAATTATCGACAAATTGTGTTCATTGTATAATTTTATGTAAAATGCTACCATATTTATAAGGGATTTCTATTTTTATAAAATGAAAGTAAGGGAAATGTGAAGCGCTTACATTATTTGTGACATTGAACGCTTTGTTTTGATAAGGATGAATGAATATCTGCAAAAACTCTGTTTGCAGAGGCAGATTAGATAAGAAGAAAACTTATGAAAAGGAGAGAGAGAAATGCAGCGTATATCCCAACTAGCTATAAACAGACAGAAAAACCATTATGCTCAAATATCGGATTCGCTTTTATCTGCAAATGTGAATAATCCAATTCGTATCGGTTTGTTTTATGACGGTGAGATTGTTTGGAAGTATCCTGATTTGACAGAGTTCCGAGAAGAACAGCAACCAGTGCTGACCATCATGTCGATGAATTGTTCGTCTGAGTATGAAATGATTAAATTTTGTCTTTCAACTGATCGTATGCTGAGCCAAAATGTAAAGATTGTCGTTCAATATCAAAATTTGAATGACGGTTTGTCAACAGCTTATTACAGTCCGAGCGAGTCGGCGATTGTATCTTTTTCAGAAGAAGGAGAACTCGTTTCATTAGTTGGCGGATCACTGAACGGAAAGTCGATGAAGCAATATTGTATTCATGAAAGAGAAAAGTACACGCCGCAAAAGCTGCAAAATATTCTTAAACGAGGTCAGCTGCCGATGTCTTGGATTGCCAAAGGGAATTTATGCAGTACCTTTACCCTTGAAACGGATTTATCTTCAAACTCGGAGGTTGAGGGATCGGTTTGGATTTTTCATTCCAATTGCGAAGAAAAAGTAAAATATAGGAAAAGAGAAATGACTTCAGGTATTGTATAATAAGGTATCTTTACTATAGGAGATAAAACTTCTGCAACTTGATAAAAAACATACTAGCATTTCAAAAAGAAAAATGCTATTATAGAAAAGTCCTATGTAAAGATGACTGATGTTTGGAGGGAATTATACAATGCGTGTAAATATTACGTTAGCTTGCACTGAGTGTGGAGACCGTAACTATATTTCTAAGAAAAATAAACGAAATAACCCAGATCGTCTTGAGCTTAAAAAATATTGCTCAAGAGAAAAACGTGCAACATTGCACCGTGAAACAAAGTAAGCAACAGGAATTACTCCTGTTGTTTTTTTTTACATACATTTTTGGTTAAAGGGGTAGAAATATGGATAAAAAGACGATCAGAAATGAGACACGGAAGAAACTAGCCGGTTTGAACGCGGAACAATTTCATCAGCAATGCACGATGATTCACAATAGATTATATCAGTCTGAAGAATGGCTGCAGTCGGACTGTATTGCGATTACCATTTCAACAAAGTATGAAATCGATACAATTCCAATCATTGAAAGAGCGTGGAAGGAAGGGAAGAAAGTTGCGGTGCCAAAATGCAACCCGCAAGATAAAACGATGGTATTTCGTTATTTGCAGCATTTTGATCAATTAGAGAAGGTATACAACGATTTGCAGGAACCAATAGAATGGATGACAGAAACAGCATTGAAATCAGAACTGGACTTAATTATCGTTCCCGGTGTTGCGTTTGCTCCGAATGGTTACCGCATAGGCTTTGGTGGAGGCTACTATGATCGCTTTTTGCAGCATTATAACGGATTGACTATTTCTTTGCTCCTGCCAGAACAACTTTATGAAGATATTCCGTATGAGCCGTTTGATCGGCCGGTTCAAAAATTAATTTTTCCGAATGGGGTAATGCATATTGACGATTGAGTTATCTTTCTATCTGATAGGAATTGCATTGGTGTGTTCAGGCGGTTATTACATTAAGTCGCTTACGTTGTCCGGAAGTGTTGCCGCATTTGTTGTCGGCTGTTGTGTCGCTTTAGGACTCGGAGTGAAAGGTCTCATTCTTCTTGGAGTCTTTTTTGTTTCATCAAGCATTTGGTCCAAATATAAAAAACAGAAAAAAGCAAAGCTTGATGACATACTTGAAAAAGGGGAAAGAAGAGATTGGCTGCAAGTACTGGCTAACGGAGCGGTTGCTTCCTTAGCATCACTGATGTTTTATTATACAAACGATGATGTGTGGCAAACGGCATTTATTATTAGTCTCGCTGCAGCAAATGCCGATACATGGGCTTCTGAAATCGGTGTGCTCAGCAAACGGCGTCCGATTTACATTCTTTCTTTTAAACAAGTGGAAAGAGGCACATCCGGGGCAGTATCTTTGCTCGGCCTTCTATCTTCGTTGGGAGGCTCTTTTTTAATCGTGGCATTAGCCGTCTTATTATTTCCTGAGTATTTGTTTGGTGCCTTCGCATTCATGGTTGGCTGCGGATTTGCAGGCAGTGTGATTGATACAGTCCTAGGAGCGGTCATTCAAGTGAAGCTTAAATGCGAGCAGTGCGGAATTATTACGGAAAAATTGATGCACTGCAATCAAGAGACAACCATTGTAAAAGGTATGCGGATCATTAATAATGATGCGGTGAATTTTCTGTCCATCATGTCTGCGGCCATATTAGGTATATTACTGGAGATAATAACTTGATAATAAAGTATTTTTAAAAAATGTAAAAAAGATAGATTTGTAACAAAATGTTAATATATAAAACGCTTACACAGTTACAAAAGTTACAAAAGTTATATTAGAATAATTTTGTAATATTTTTTGGCTAGAATTGAAAGGAAGTTTTCTTATGAAACAGAAAGTTAACCGTGTCGTTTTAGTAGGAACAGGTTTTGTTGGAAGCAGCTATGCTTTCGCATTATTGAATCAAGGTATTACTGAAGAGCTTGTATTAATTGATATTAACAAGGATAAAGCTGAAGGCGATGCGATGGATTTAAGACATGGATTGCCGTTTGCTCCACACAGAACTAAAATTTGGAATGGTGATTATTCAGACTGTAAGCATGCAGATATCGTAGTATTGACTGCAGGAGCTAACCAAAAGCCTGGAGAAACGCGTCTTGATTTAGTTGAAAAGAACGCGAACATCTTCAAAGGATTAGTTTCAGAAATTATGGCATCTGGCTTTGATGGTATTTTCTTAGTTGCTGCCAACCCTGTAGATATACTTACATACGCGACATGGAAGTATTCAGGTTTACCGAAGGAGCGTGTTATCGGTTCCGGTACAATTTTGGATACAGCTCGTTTCCGCTATGAACTAGCAAATTATTTCGATGTGGATACTCGAAATGTTCATGCCTATATTGTTGGTGAGCATGGAGATACTGAATTACCGGTTTACAGCCATGTTAACATTGGAGCAAAACCGTTAACTCAAGCTTTAGCAGAAAAAGCGGATTATAAAATTGAAGATCTTGACCGTATTTTTGAGAATGTCCGTGATGCGGCATATCACATCATTGACAGAAAAGGCGCTACTTTCTACGGTATCGCAATGGGTCTTGTTCGTATTACGAAAGCAATTCTGCAAGATGAAAACAGCATCTTGACTGTATCTACTTTATTAGAAGGTGAATACGGTCAAAATGATATTTACATCGGTGTTCCTTGCGTAGTAAACCGTTCAGGTGTACGTGAAGTAGTGGAATTAGAATTGAATGAAGAGGAAAAAGCGAAATTCCAGCACTCAGTCAAAGTTCTTAAAGAAACAATGGAGCCAGTGCTATAAGATATAAATCTATATTAGACTGCAAAGTAACCTAAGCAGTTATAAAAATCCCTTCTAAGCTCAAAATAGAGCATAGGAGGGATTTTTTTATGTTTAGATCTATCGTTAAAATAGTGCTGTTTGTACTAGTTATCCGTGCAGGTTATACGCATCGATACCGACTGATGAATATCATTCTTCTGATACCGTTTGTTCGCCGTATGATGGTGAACTGGTCGAGAGGTTCGGAGCATTTGCCTGTCGGGCTGATTACACGTGTATACTTGTAAGTGTAAATGTTTTTTCCTAAGCCGGCTAAGTTAGCCGGTTTTCGTATTTTATAATTGTCATTTATAGTTTAAAATAATAGAGATAGGGAAAAGGAAAAGCGTGTTTTGTGAAAGTAGGGAAAAGCGTGAGTTATAAAGAAGATTTTCTGTTTTGGCATATGATCCAAATATTAACGTCCAAATATAACTATAGTCTGGTTACGATGTCCGAGGATCAGAAGGAAGTATGGATTGAAAATAATAAAGAGAAAAAGTATCCGATCATTCGATTTATGCGCTATGATTTCGATTGGGCAAATGTTTTAAAAAAGGATTTGCAAAGAACAGCTTTGAATGGAGAAAATATTCGAAAGCAACTTGTGAAGAAAGAAGCGGAGATTTTTAATATATATGTCTCTCAGTTCAAGCCGGTGGATGATCATGAGCCGATGATTAAATCAGCGATTAAGCATCAGAAAACAACTATTACATCGGTGATAGTTGATTCGCTTTCCTGGCAGGAAGAGCTGGCGCGTATTGAAGAGCAATTAGGCAAGTCACTGATGATGGCGGACATCCCGGAAGAGGTGGAAGAACATCAAGTGCAAGAAATGAAGGCACGTGTACTAGCAGAGGCAGTGAACAAAAGAAAAGAAGAACAAAAGGTATTTAACTTTGGCAAACCGATACTTACAAAAGTGTTTTTGGCTATTCAAATTATTGTCTTCCTATTAATGGAGATTGCAGGAAGCAGTGAGAGCACAGTCACATTAGTTGAATTTGGTGCTAAATATAATCCATACATACTGCAGGGTGAATGGTGGAGATTCATCACACCGATTTTTCTTCATATTGGCTTTTTGCACTTGGCACTGAATTCGATGGCTTTATTTTATTTGGGTTCTTCGGTTGAACGTATATACGGCAGTGTCCGATTTTTCTTCATATATCTATTTGCCGGTTTTGCCGGTGTTGTTGCCAGCTTTGTATTTACTGATACACTCTCTGCTGGTGCAAGTGGAGCGATCTTCGGCTGTCTGGGCGCGCTTTTATATTTTGGCATCAGCAATAAACAATTGTTTTTCAGAACGATGGGCATGAATATAATCGTTCTTCTCGTGGTTAACCTTGCATTCGGCTTTATTATGCCGGGGATTGATAATGCCGGACATATCGGCGGATTGATTGGCGGTTTTCTGGCGGCAGCGGCATTCGGTTTGCCGAAGAACAGGAAATGGTTGTATCAGCTTGCGGCAGCGGCTGTGTTAATTGCGGGAAGTGCGGCAATGATTTTATATGGTTTTAAAGATCAGGCAGATCGTAATCATGATTTAATGCTTTCTTCTCTGGCTCAGGAATATATGGAATCGGAAGAAAATGAAAAAGCGGAAACGGTATTGATGAAGGCAATTTCGGTTAATGCCGATTCTCCAAATGCTTATTTTTTGTTGGGGAATCTGAAAATTGACCAAGAAGATTATGAAAAGGCACAAGAATACTATTTGCAAACGATTGAAAGCAGTCCGCAATTTCATCAGGCGCACTATAATCTGGCTCTGACTTATTTGCAGTTAGGAGAGATTGAGAAAGCGAAGGAGCAAGTTGATTTAGCTATCGAAATTGCTCCGTCTGAATCCTCTTACCAGGATTTAAAAATAGAAATAGCTAATTGGCTTAAAGAACATTAAACTTAACAAACTCTCAAGGACGGTTTCGTACCGGCTTTGGGAGTTTTTTTGTGCCTGTTCTTTTAAACACAAATATGTAACGAATGAAAAAAGATGATTTTGTAAAATATATACAGTAGAAAGGAGCGCTGCATAGTGAAGAATATTACCCATGTTGTGTCTCGAAACATCGATGAAAATCTATCTTATTTAAATGAAGCGCTGGGCGTCGACAAAAGCTTTGACGTGATACGGCTGGATGTTGTGTATGCTAATCGGAAAATGGCTTTATATTTAATAGATGGATTTGCGAAAGACGATATCCTCCATTATTTAATGACGGTATTATTGCAGCTGACAGAAGAAGATCTACAACCGGATCCTTTGGAAAAGCTTGTGAAAACATATATTCCTTATGTTGAAGTGAATGCGACGGATGATTTGGATGAAGTGGTTAATAGTGTTTTGGCTGGTCCGACAGCACTTGTAGTCGACGGGCTTTCTAAGACAATTATAATCGATGCCAGAACGTATCCGGTCCGAGGACCGCAAGAACCGGATATGGAAAGAGTTGTGAGGGGCTCACGCGACGGATTTGTTGAGACGATTGTGTTCAATACAGCTTTGACGCGCAGAAGAGTGCGCGACCGGACGCTGCGGATGGAATATATGTCGATTGGAAGGCGTTCAAAAACAGACGTAGTAGTTTGCTACATTGAAGATATCGCAAATCAAAGGTTTGTGAAGGATGTGAAATCTGCGTTGTCCTCTATCGATACAGATGGAATGCCGATGGCTGAGAAAACAGTAGATGAATATATAACAGGAAGTTTCTGGAATCCTTATCCAATCTTGCGGTATACAGAAAGACCTGATACGGCTGCAGCTCATCTATATGATGGTCATGTACTTGTATTCGTTGACGGATCTCCGAGCGCGCTTATAGCACCATCTACCTTTTGGCATCATTTGCAGCATGCGGAGGAATACCGCAACAAACCATTGGTAGGGGCATATATGCGAATTGTGCGGTTTCTGGCGGTGTGGGGGTCAATTTTTCTGCTTCCGCTTTGGTATTTTTTCGCTGAAAATCCAAATTATTTACCGGGAAATATGTCGTATATTGGTGTAGATGATTTAGGAAATATTCCTCTGATTTTTCAATTCATGATCATTGAGGTCGGATTGGATATGCTGAGGATGGCAGCGATTCATACACCTTCTTCATTGGGAACGGCGCTCGGTTTAGTAGCGGCTCTCATGATCGGCGGTGTAGCAGTTGAGGTTGGTTTGTTTTCAAATGAAGTAGTTTTATACTTATCGGTTGCCGCTATTGGAACCTTTGCAACACCAAGCTATGAATTGGGTTTAGCAAATCGGCTTATGCGCATTTTTCTGCTTCTTGTGACTGCGGTGTTCGGTTTGAGCGGTTTTATTATCGGAAGCACCCTTTATTTATTGTTTTTAGTGAATATGAAATCGTTGGGCATACCGTATATGTGGCCGTTTATTCCGTTTCAGTATCGCGCATTCCGTGATGTCATCATCAGGTCGCCGATCCCATTAAAAAACAGACGTCCGAGTGTGCTTCATCCAAAAGACCCGGATCGTTAGAAAAATGTACCGATTTCCTCATATTGTTACCTTGTTAGTTAAGTATGCTTTCGATATACTTTTTATAGGCAAACTATATTAATGAGGTAAATTATGAATACGATCTACGATGTACAGCAATTTTTGAAGAGATTTGGCATTTTTGTTTATTTAGGTGATCGATTGGCCGATTTGGAAATGATGGAGAATGAAATAAAGGAGCTATATAAATCCAACTTGATCGAAAAAGAGGATTTTCAAATGGCGCTCCTGCTTCTTAGAAGAGATATTGCTTTAGAGAAAGAAAAAAGATTATAGGGAGAAAAAACATGGATAAATGGCTAGTAGGCGTTGATTTAGGTGGAACAACCGTAAAAATGGCTTTTATTAATTTTGAGGGTGAGATCCAGCATAAGTGGGAAATTAAAACAGACACATCGAATCAAGGCGAAAATATTTTAAATGACATAGCGGATGCTATTGATGCAAAGCTTGTCGAAACGGGGAAAAATAAAGATGATCTTATCGGTATAGGCATTGGAGCACCTGGTTCGATTAATCCTTTAAATGGAAACGTTTTCGAGGCGGTTAATCTTGGATGGAAAGACTATCCGCTTCAAGAGAAGTTGTCGGAAGTATCGCAGTTGCCGGTTTATGTCGAAAATGATGCGAATATTGCTGCGTTGGGTGAAATGTGGAAAGGTGCTGGCGATGGTGCGAAAGATTTAGTGTGCATCACATTAGGTACGGGGATAGGCGGCGGTGTAATCGTAAATGGCCAGCTTGTTCAAGGAGTAAGCGGAGCAGCTGGCGAGATCGGACATATGCCTGTTGTTCTACATAATGGATATGCATGTAATTGCGGCAAGTCTGGATGCTTGGAAACGGTGGCATCTGCAACAGGTATTGTACGAGTAGCTATGGAAGAAATCAGCCAGCATCCGGATTCAGCCCTATCTCATATTTATGGAGAAACGGGTTCATTTTCTGCAAAAGATGTCGTCGATTGTGCGAGTGAAGGCGACCAATATGCCGTAAAAGTATTGAATCAAGTGACTCATTACTTAGGGCTGGCAGTTGCCAATGTTGCCAACGTGTTGAATCCTGAAAAAATCATTATAGGGGGCGGCGTTTCAAAAGCTGGTTCTATCTTGCTGGATAATGTGGAAACGTACTTTAAAAAATACGCTTTTATACGGGTAGAGAAATCAACAAGCTTAGCGTTGGCCACTTTAGGAAATGATGCCGGGGTAATCGGAGCTGCCTGGCTTGTAAAATCACGCTTAGTCAAGTGAAATAGGTTAAAATAGAGGAGTACTCAACAGCGCTTCTCTCTTTTTTGTTGTTTATGAAAAAACTATAAGAAATGTGAAACTTTTTTATAGTTAAAACGTCTATTATGAAGGATATGTAAATATTATTGCGGATTGAGACGAAAATTAGGTTATTTTTGGGTTTGATTTTTTAATGTAAAAGTATTAAGCTGTTATCATTGGTTAATTCATACAACGATTTTTTGGGTCCGGGCAAATCTTCAACTTAAATTTACAAAAAAGATGAATAGTCACAGAAGTTCTGCTGACTTATTTTACGATGCCTATAAAGTGTGGGAGGTAGAAGTAATGAAAAAGTATTTTTCAATGGAAAAGTTGTCTATACAGAACATTTCATTGATGGCTGTTGCTATAGTAATGCTATGGATCAAAACGTACATTACTTATAAAGTAAGCTTTGATATAAGTATTGAAAACTGGATGCAAGAATTCATCCTGTTCATAAACCCGTTATGCTTTCTGATGCTGATATTTGGTATCGGATTATTTATTAAAGATAAGAGACGCCCGGCGTTTATTATTACGACAAGCTTTATAATTTCAGCGATTTTATATGGTAATGTCGTCTACTATCGTGAATTCACTGATTTTTTAACAGTTGCTCTATTGTTCCAAGCAGGGAATCTTGGCGATTTAGGTTCAAGTATTACTAGCTTGTTATCACCTTGGGATTTCCTTTTCTTTATTGACGTAATCATTCTAGGTTTGCTTGTGAAGTTCAAACCATCCTTTGTTGTGAATAAGTCATATTCTAAGACTAATAGAAGAGTGTACTTCTTACTTGTGATTGCGATTGGTTTCTTTAACTTAGGATTAGCGGAAACGGAGCGTCCAGAATTATTGACTAGAACGTTCGACCGTCAGATTTTAGTTAAGAATATCGGAACATACAACTATCATTTATATGATATTTATTTGCAATCAAAATCATCTGCACAAAGAGCTTTGGCTGACGGCAGCGAGCTGACAGAAATTGAAAACTACTCTCGTGCCAACTATAAAGAAGCAAATGCAGCCTATGAAGGAATTGCAGAAGGTAAAAACCTGATTGTAATCAGTATGGAAAGTACGCAAAACTTTGTAATCAACAATACAGTGAATGGTCAGGAAATTACGCCGTTCCTAAACCAATTCATTAATGAGAGTTTCTACTTTGATAATTTTTATCACCAAGTAGGACAAGGGAAAACATCGGATTCCGAATTTCTGCTTGAAAACTCTTTATATCCGCTAAGTCGCGGTGCTGTATTCTTTACACATTCTCAAAACGAGTATACGACATTGGCTGAAAAATTAGCGGAAAACGGCTATAATACAGCTGCATTCCATGCTAACAGCAAAAGCTTCTGGAACCGTGACGTTATGTATCAAGCTTTAGGCTACGAAAAGTTCTATGATATTGACAGCTATGAGGTAACAGAAGAGAATTCCGTAGGTTGGGGTCTGAAGGATAAAGAGTTCTTTGAACAATCTATTCAGTACCTGAAAGAATTGCAGTCTGAAGGACAGCCTTTCTATGCAAAAATGATTACACTGACGAACCATCATCCATACACATTGGGTGAAGAAGATGCTTCGATCGAGCCGTATGATTCGAACTCTAATACGTTAAATAACTATTTCCCTACAGTCCGTTATACGGATGAAGCGATTGAGTTATTTATTAACAGATTAAAAGAAGAAGGTCTGTATGAAGACACAGTCATTGTTATTTATGGAGATCACTACGGTATTTCAGAAAACCATAATAAAGCAATGGCACAATATTTAGGATTAGAGGAAATTACAGCATTGGATACAGTTCAATTGCAAAGAGTTCCGTTAATCATTCATGTTCCTGGATCAGAAGGTGAAACAATTTCAACTGTTTCTGGGCAAATTGACTTAAAACCGACACTGCTTCATTTATTGGGATTAGATTCAAAAGATGATATTCAGTTCGGTACAGATATTCTTTCTGAAGATAAGCTGCAGTTCACTGTTTTACGTGACGGATCGATTATCACTGACAAGTATGTGTACACTCGAGAAACGTTGTATGATAAACAAACTGGAGAAGTGCTGGATGATTTAAGTGTAATTCAGCCTTATCTCGATAAAGCCAACCAGGAACTTGGTTACTCCGATAAGATCATCTATGGTGACTTGTTGCGCTTTAATACTTCTGCAAGCACGAATACTGCGACAGAAGCGGAAGAAGAATAATTTTCGTTGGAGGCAATTATACTCTAGTCAAGAGTATGATTGTCTCTTTTTTTTGTTTTTATTGTTTTTATTGTTTTGATTTGTAGCAATAAGTGAATATAATAGGATAGCAGAAGAAGATGAAACAATTCATTAATAGGTATTTAGTCTGATATTTGATTATTTTTCAGTTATATCTTTTATATTTTCAAGTATTTTACTATTATTACTATATTATGTTTTATCAATAATGAGGAGGTGATGTCGCGATTGTCGTATTAATAGTTCGGGGTGAGGGGTATGAAAGGAAGAAAGGAAGTTAAGGCAAGAAACAGCATCATTTTGTTTTGTATGTGTTTACTGATTTTTTCTTTAGGATGCGAAAAAGAAAAATCACAAGAAAGCAACGGAGAAGAGTCTGCAGATGAGGAAACGTTTAAAGTTAGTAAGGCAGTAATAGAGCCATTACCCCTACTTGAAGAAGATTTTCTATTTGAAAGCAGCCATGGCTGGCTGAATAATGATACTATTATCTTTTCGGCTAATAAGGATAAGGAGTATTATCTTTATTCGTACAATGTATCAACAGAAAAGAAAGAAGTAATCTATCAAACTAATAAAATAATTGCTGAAGCATCCATTTCGCCAAATGGACATTTTATATTACTGTATACATTTGAAGATGATGACCAAGCTTTTATTCATATATTAACTGCTGAAGGTGAAGAGCAGTATACGATGTCCGTTCCATCGAGAGAGATTGCTTACTCATGGAATCCTCGTACTGAAACAAAGCTGGTTTTGAATACGTTTCTTGAGGATTGGACTTATCGCACATTCATTCTTGATTTTGAAAAAGAGGCAATGGAGGAAATTGAGCTTTCCCAGCCGTTTGCCAAGTGGTATACAGAGGATGAGTTTATTTACATTCAACTGGATGAAGAGGGTCCTGAAACAGCCGGGACCTTGATTACGGAGAGCGTACAAGGTCATAGCATTTCAGCTATGCTGGAAAACGTCATCGCGTTTAATAGCGGCGAGGACGTACTGGTTGCTGCGCAAATAGTAGATGAACATTTGCTGGAATATGTGTTTATGATTGATGGCAATGAAAAGAATCGTTATGCTGCTGAATGGAGTATGGCTGACATGATGGGGATGAATCCGGAATATGCATTGAATGAAGAACGGCATTTCTTTTATACATTTATTCTTGATGGTCAGGTAAATCAATTAGTGATGTACAATTATGAAACAGACGAGCAACAACTAATCATGGAAGATCTGGAAATGGCACCGATAGCGGTTTCTCCCAATGGGAAAAGAATTTTATATGGCTATTCTCTTGAAAATTTAATTGAAGTATCTGTTGAGTAGGCAAAAAAAAACGGCCGGCTGAAAATTCAAAGAATTGACAGCAGCCGTTTTGCTTTTGTATTAGTGTGGAACGGGTACTACGGTGAAACCTTGTATTGTTTTCATGATTGTCATGACTGTAAACCAACCGAATACGCTTAATGTGCCTGCTCCAAAAACAATACCGAGCACATTTTTATTTTTAAGCGCAGAAAGAGTTGAAAAGCCTGAAAGTATGGTAACCAATGCCGTTATGACGATAAATCCCATTTTGCTTCCCCCTTTAATTGTTCGAAGTGATTTTTTGAATCTTTTTTGCCATGCGGATGAAAAATCTACTATAATTTGTAATATAGCACTCGAGATAATTGTAAATCTATTTCAATTTTTTGTCGAGGTTAAAAAATGACACTTCTATGTCAAAAATAGATAATTTTGGATTTTGTGAAAATTACGCTCAATAAAGAAGTGTGAAAGGAAGAGTTTTATGAAATATATTCAAATGCCGCTAGGACCGCTGCAAACTAACTGTTACATTTTGCATGATGACGAGAACAACTGTATTATTTTTGATCCGGGCGAGGAAAGCGCTAAGCTGATTTCATTTATTAAAGAAAAGAAGCTTAAGCCGCTTGCTGTACTTTTAACGCATGCTCACTTTGATCATATCGGCGCGCTTGATGATGTCCGTGATGCGTTTCAAATTCCGGCTTATATTCACGAAAAAGAAAGCAAATGGCTTTCTGATTCAAGATTGAACGGCTCTGTTGCCTTTTTAATGGGACAGCAAATTGTCCAAAGACGAGCTGAAGAATTGATTTCAAAAGAAGGAACGCTTACAATTGGCAATTTTGCATTTGACGTATTGGAAACACCAGGTCATTCAATCGGCAGTGTGTCTTATTATGTGAAGGAAGCCGGTTTCTTATTTTCAGGAGATGTATTGTTCCAAGGCAGCATAGGAAGAACGGATCTGCCGGGCGGCAGCATGGAAGTATTAATGAATTCCATTCGGACGAAGTTAGTAACACTGCCTCACAATACGATTGTTTTTCCAGGCCATGGACCGATTACTACTATAGAGGAAGAATTGGATTATAATCCTTTCCTAAGAAGTCTGTAGAGATACTTACAACACGAGAAAGCCCCCTTCTCATAAGAGAAAGGGGCTTTCTGGGGGATATCCTACTTCTTAAAATGGGAGGGGATATAGGTAAGCTACTAATTTTAATATAGTATAAATTTTACAATTCGTCAACCGAAAAAACAAATTATGGGAGGGAAAATGGAAAAAAATATAAAGAACATAGTGAAAGCAAGTTCTAATGACTACTTGACTTACAATGATTATATTAATCTATCCCTATATCATCCTGAATTTGGCTATTATCATCGTAAACAACAAAAAATTGGGGCGGACGGAGATTTTATAACAAGTTCTAATGTCGGCGATGTATTTGGCAGGACGCTTGGAAGATGGTTTTTGTATTTGTTTCAGAAATTTCAATTAAATACAGCGATTATTGAACTAGGAGCCGGAACCGGAAAAACGGCACAGATGATTTTAGACGTCATTAAGGAGTTGGACAAGGAGCTTTATTCAAATTTGCGCTATACTCTCGTTGAAACAAGCAGTTATCACCAAACGATGCAAAAGCAAAGACTGAAAGATTATGATTGTGTTGAATATAAAAAGAGCCTTGATGATGTGAATTCGTTTAATGGCATTATTTTTTCTAATGAATTTTTTGATGCTTTTCCGGTGCATATTATCGAAAAAAAGCATGGTCAGTTGCTTGAAGCGGTTGTAGCTGTTGAAAATGATCTGTTTGTTGAGAAATATATACCGCTGAAGAATCCGGAAATTTTAACATATTTGCACAATCAGCAATTGCAGCTGAAGGAAGGACAAAGAATCGAAATTCCATTAGCGATGAACCGTTATTATCGTCAGTTGACTGCTAAAATTGAAAGTGGCTTATTGCTGACGATTGATTATGGCTATACGAATGAAGAATGGGAAAATCCAGCACACAGAAGCGGCAGTATACGCGGGTTTCAAAGACATCGAATGGTAACGGAGATATTTAAACATCCTGGAGAAATAGACATTACCACTCATATTCACTGGGATTGTTTACGCAACTGTCATAATGAACTGGGGATGGAAACGGCAGCCTTTATGCCACAAAGTGAATTTTTAATATCTGCAGGCATATTTGAAGAATTTCATGAAACAGCCGGGTATGATCCTTTTTCACTGGAGCATAAGAGAAATCGATCGATTCGATCACTGATTGATCCAGGACAAATAAGCGCTTATTTTCAAGTGTTAGTGCAGACAAAAAACGTGAAAATTTCCAGATTATTTTCTCCTGTTTCTTATAAAAAATAAAACGCCGATTACATGATAATCGGCGTTTTGGCTGGAACTTCAGCTAATATAAAATCCTGCAGTATATATAAGTTTGTATTGACGTCCAGCTTCAGCGCTTTTGGTTTAATGTCCGGCACCCGGCACCATCATAAAGGTTGAATAGTATGTAAAACCGGCAAAGCAGACTGTTAAATAAGCTCCAAAAACATATAAATACATACGCTCAGATAATTTCAAATAACTAAGTAAAACAAAGAATCCTGTTTGTGCAAAGAAAAGTAATGATACTTCAAGCATATCTCCTAAGTAAAACATAACGGCGAAAATTCCTGTCCAAAAACCTAGAACTCTATACATGCGCTCCACTAAGAACCCCTCCTTTACCCCAGCTTGTTCATTCAAAATAATTATAGTTTATTGTGAATAGGGATGTAAAGGAAGTTTTGGAAATCTTTGTATCTACTTTGTGACAGTCGCTTGATATGTGCAAGTTCGGCAACCCGCGAGCATATTTCCTGTTTCAATCAATTCTACATCATCGAATAATGAATTGAACATACCTTTCAGGAAAGCGGAATGCATTTTGCAAATCGTTTCAGGATGCGTTGCAGCCACTTCCTTGAACGGACAATTAAAGATTTGGAAGTGAACTTGCGATTGATCCTCGGTTGGCTCGAATACAGGATGAAAACCAGCTATTGTTGCAGCATTTCTTAAAATATGCAGCTTCTCCTCAAAGGTAGAATGATTATTAAGTTGAATCATACCGGCGTTCGATTCAATTAGTTCTTTGCCGTATATTTTGCCTGTCTCATAAAGAACGGTCATGCCTGGTTCTCCAAGTTGCATCATGGTTTGCATCGCAATTTTAGACAACAGCTGATAGTCACGGAACGGGAAATTCAGCTGCACAACATCGTTAGATATGCGATATAGACGGCTCGGTCTTCCTCCCTTACCTGTCTTTTTTGTCTCCGATGTAAGTAGATTGATATCTTCGAGTTTAGATAAGTGCAGGCGAGCCACGTTTGGATGGATTTCAAAATGCTCTGCAATATCTTGCACCGTTACCTCGCTGTGCTGATTTGTTACATGCTGATAGATATAATATCTTGTCGGATCACTTAATACATTCGTGATTTTTAATGTTTGTTCCATCCATTTCACCTCGATAATAATAGTTATTACTATTTTAATACAGTTATTGTTGCTATGGAATGTAAACAATAAGTGAAAAGAAAGAAATTCAACAATGTTCATAAATATGAAATATAATAGCCTTGTTTTCGAAAAAAAAACTTCGTAATCTTCACTTATATCTATGGTTTTAAAAATCATCCTGTTTTGAAAAAGAAATTTGTATTTTTTTGGGTTATTTAGAAGGAATACGAAGAAGCATGTCGAATATGTACAGCAGACAAAAAGGAGGTGAAACATTTGCAGTCAACTGAATCGATGGCAGATCACATCCTTCAGCATGCCATCAGACTGGGCGCTACCGATATCCACATCATCCCCCGTGAACAGCAGTCCCTCATTCAATTCCGCGTAGACAATCGGCTTATTCCTTTCCGCTGGAACGACCAGAAAAGCTTGCAGCGCATCATATCCCATTTGAAATTTCTTGCCAGTATGGACATCGGCGAAA
>JBJFHH010000197.1:21143-36162 GCA_051893475.1 Bacillus sp. (in: firmicutes)
TCAACGACTTTATATTCGCTTTTGCACCATGCCAAGACATTTATTCATCGGAATATTATTACGCTTGAGGATCCGATTGAAAATATTTCCGATGATATGCTGCAAGTTCAAATTAATGAAAAAGCCGGAGTAACGTATTCAATTGGTTTGCGGGCAGCACTTCGCCATGATCCGGATATTATTATGGTCGGAGAAATCCGTGATGCGGAAACAGCTAAAATTGCTGTTCGGGCGGCGCTTACAGGCCATCTTATATTAACAACCATGCATACGCGAAATGCGGAGGGAGCCATTCACAGACTGATGGAATTCGGTGTCAGCTTGACAGAGATTAAGCAGACATTAATTGCTGTCACTGCGCAGCGATTGCTGGAGCTTACTTGCCCTATTTGTAAAAGTGAGTGCCCGCCTTATTGCCGTTATAGGGAGCGTCAAAAACGGGCAAGCGTATATGAATTGCTGTATGGCAAGGAGCTTGCCGAGCTATTGAACAAAGGAGGTGATGCGAATAATGAATACTCGTATAGACTCCTTAAAGATGAAATTAAAAAAGCGGTTGCCCTCGGTTTTGTCCGAGAAGAGGAATATGGTCGCTGGGTTTATGAAGAGTAGAAACAGAACATGGAAAAAGAAAGAGCAGGCCCAGTTTTTATTGCGGCTTGGAGAATTATTGGAGTCCGGCTACCATTTATCAGAGGCACTTCGCTTTTTGCAATCGCAAGAATCCATTAGGCGACGGGACAGCATTGAAGAAGCGCTGCAATTATTGAAATCAGGGCAGTCGCTGCACGAAGTGATGGCAGTAATCGGTTTTCATCCTCAATTGCTTCAGTATATCCATTATGCGGAATTCTACGGTGATTTGCCTCGCGCCCTTCAAGAGGGGGGACTTTTTTGGAAGAAGCGGAATGAAGATCAAGAAAAGTTAATGAAAATATTAGTCTATCCTTTTGTTCTTCTTTTATTTATTCTTTTCATTTCGATTATGCTGCAAGGCATTCTTTTGCCGAAGTTTGAAGCGCTATATGAAAACATGGCGATTCCTCCTTCTTTCTTTTTGAAGTTCATCTTATTTATGTCCTCACTCTCTGACTATCTTCTATACGCTATCGTAATAATCGCTTTATTGGTGTTGTCTGCAAAGAAATGGTGGTACAACAACCTTTGTCCCCTCAAGCAAAAACAATTCCTGTTGAAAATTCCCTTTATAAGAATGTATGTCCGATTATTCGATACGTATTATTTGTCCTATCAGATGAGCTGTCTTCTTGCCGGCGGGCTCTCGTTTAACGAAAGTATGCAGCTTTTTACCGCTTATAGTAAGCATCCGTTTTATAGAAAAGTATCGCAAGTGATTACAGATGGATTGAATGAAGGTCGCAGCTTACCATCTATTTTTAAACATCTTCCTTACTTTGAACCATATATGAGCGATGTTTTAGACAATGGACAGAAAAACGGTAAGCTGGATCAGGAATTGTATCACTATAGCCGTATTGTTATGAAGATGCTGGAGGATAAAATGTCTTCTGTATTGAAAATGATACAGCCACTTTTATTTGCTATTGTAGGCGTAATTGTCATCAGCATTTATTTGTCTATTTTGCTGCCGATGTTTTCCATCATGGAAAGTTTTTAAAAATGCATTAGAAAGGAGCAGGAAATGAATCAAAAAGGTTTCACGTTAATTGAAATGCTTGTTGTATTGCTTGTTATTTCCGTTTTATTAATTATAACAATTCCGAATATCGTGAAGCAGCAAGGGACGATTCGCGATAAGGGATGCGCTGCGCTTGAAAAAATGGTGCAAGGGCAGGTTCAGGCATATCAAATTGATTACGATAAGTTGCCGGCAAGTTTATCTGCCATGAAAAGCGAAGGGTACATTAACAATGATACATGTCCGAACGGCGACAAACTTCATTACAATTCCGTAGATGGTACGGTAAAAGCATCCAAACAAGATGGATAAGAGTAGTAAAAGGAGGCTCGTGCGATCGAAGGCGGGATACACATTGATTGAAATGCTGCTCGTTTTGTCGATTTTGCTTATTATAATTGCAACTTCCATTACAGCTGTACCAAGATACTTGGAAAAGCGGGAGATAGAAAGCTTTCTTCAGCAGCTTTCTCATGATTTGCATTACGCCCAAACACTTGCCATACATGATCAGTCTTATTATCAGGTGTCCTTTAGCATTGAAAAAAATGAGTACATCATTTCGAAGTATACAAAACGAATATTAACAAGGAATTTACCGGAAGAAGTTACATTTTTGCCTGAAAGAAGCAGTTTAAATACGAATATTACTGTATATCCGAGCGGTTTGATATCGAATAGCGGCACTTGGATTTTTAAAACAAAGCGTTATACGTATGAATTTAAAATCTATTTGGGAGAAGGCAGGCACAACTATCATGAACAATAAAGGCTACGTATTGATGGATGCCTTGGCTGGAATGAGTACAATGCTCTTTATCAGTTTTTTTCTATTGCCGATCTGGTGGGAAATTGAGCATGATCGCCTAGATGTTCGCAAGTCATTGAAGGCGCAGCAAGTATTATATGAGAATTTGCAGTCTTATTATGCCGATGGTTATTATGAAGAGAATGTCGAAGATGCACAAAGCAACGGACAATACTATACGGTTATTGAGCGACTGGAAGCAGACTCCGCCTTTATGAAAGGGTGTGTAACCTATAAGAACAGTCAGAAAAAGCAAATGGAATTTTGTGATGTTGTTAAAGCGGGAGAACGGTTTTACATTGATTGAGATGCTGCTTTCTTTAACCATTATGCTGATTGTTGCTCATTTGTTTTTACAATCCATGTTTGTTGTGCAGCCTTTACAGAAAAATGAACGAGAAATGAATCCTCTTGAATGGGAGCTGTTTTTGCACAATTTGAAAAGGGATATCAGAATGGCGGAAAGTTCTTCGGTGGCTGGGAATACGTTGTACTATTTCACAAATGGCAAGCAATATAGCGTTTCTATGTATAACAATATAATGAGACGGCAAGCTGATGGGAAAGGGCACGTGATTATGCTGCACAATGTCGGAAGCTTTAAGGCGGAGGAGACTGGGCGCTTTATAAAAGTGACAGTAACAGATTTAAGCAATAAAAAATATAATGCTAATTTATTATTTTATCATGAATGAAACAGGTGGCTCTTATGAGAAATGAGCAGGGATATATTTTCTTTTCAACACTCATTGTTTTATCATTCGTTATTTTTGTTATGGTAAACAGTATACATTTATATGTCACAGAGAAAAGTTTTGCGGATAAATCGAAAAGCATCTATATAATTGATCACTTGTTATTTCTTGCTAAAGCAGATGCAGTAATGGTTTTGCAGCAGGAAGAGAGCGCGAATAACGGAGTATTTATTTATGATCATGGCAGTGTAGTGTACGATATTGCTGTATTTGATGCAGAGCAAGTAAAGGTATCTCTTTACGCGCATGAAGAATCAGCTGAGAAGAGTAAAGGGATGGGAAGCGCGTACTTTATTTATCATCTTACGGAAAATAAAATCACAAAATGGTCGGAAGTATAGGGTAAAGTATAAAAATGTTTAAGACTGGCTAAACTGATTGTGGTGATTAGATGAAAACAAATGATTATATTAAGTTTTTAACACAGGAATTTGTCACATATGTAGATCAGCCAAAGGATCAACGGAAGAAAAAGAAACAATCAAGAAACAAACAGGAAAAGCCAATCTATACAAGCAGATGGTTTGGATTAATTCCGTTTGCGTTGTTATTAGCATTTAAGAAAAAAAGATGATTAAAAAGCGGGAGCAAATGTGTTCAATGAACCTTTGCTTCCGCTTTTGGTTATAAGGCATGATGATTCAAATAAAACATTCCTCCGTTAATGATGGAGATATGAATATTGGGTTCATATTGTTGCTGCAGGGCTATTTTTTCATTTTCATAGCTTTCTCCTTTTTCCTCGCAATCGCTGTAAAAGTGCTCCAACAGACTCAAATCATTGTTCCATTTTGTCAACGCTCTTTCTGCCCACTGATGGTCTTCTTCCTCAAGTTTCAATCGGACATAGCGTTCCAATCGGCTGATGCCGCTTTTAGGCATGATGATTGGAGATAAGGTGAAAGAGAAATCCGGTATTTTGGGTGTAAGCGATAAGCCTTCCGATTTTTCATGAAAGTTCTCCGTGATATTTCCGGAAAGAAGATGCAATCCCAGAGAGAATAGCAAATCTTTTTTACGGTCGCAAATAAAAGAAACTTTAAAATTAGCTGCCAGCCAAGGATGCAGAGGCTGCTGCATGTTTGAATCATTTTGTCGGTTTTCGTAAAGCCGAATATAGCTGGACATCCTTTTGGCGGACTGAAAGATTTGGTGCAGTCTCGGTGAACCGAAATGAATCAATTCGCCATTAATATGGTCAGGTGTCTTGGCCGGATCTAAAATAAACGTGATAGATGCAGGGTTAGGCTGTCCTCCCGTTTTCTCAAGATAGTGCCAATAAAAGGGGCGGTTCATCAGTTCCTTATCAAGCTCGATTGTCAGCTGAACGGTCATGTATGCTTCATGAATATCTAATATTTCAGCTCCGTTGGCTTTGAAGTAAGCAGTCAAAAAGCGATGAATGTCATGTTGCTGCATGCTGTTCACGCTCCTTTAATTGCTGTGCCAACGAAATCATTGAAGACAGATTTTCCATTTTAATCTTCATTTCGCCCTCTGATTTTGAACCGCCGATCACATCTTCCAAGTATTCTTCAAACTTGCCGAAGTCAAGCTTTGTTAAAATATCATCCAGCTCTCCGACCACTTTCTCGAACAACTCTATTTTTTCATATAATAACCGTAATATATGCTCCTCGACAGTACCTTCCGTTGCAAAATTGTAAATGAAGACGTCTTTTTCCTGACCTAATCGGTGGACACGACCGATTCGCTGCTCAAGTCTCATAGGATTCCAAGGTAGGTCAAAGTTTATAATTGTATTGCAAAACTGCAGATTAATCCCTTCTCCTCCTGCCTCTGTCGCAATCAGCACTTGTGCGTGGTTTTGAAACAGCTCTCTCATCCAATCCTTCTTTCCGCGCTTGAAGCCGCCGCGGAATGGTACAGAACTAATGCCATGCTGCTGTAAAAACCACTGTAAGTAAAGTTGTGTTGCACGGTATTCCGTGAAGATAATTACTTTATCATTTGCTTTCTGAATGATTTCAAGCGCCTTATCCGCCTTTGAATTAGCTTTTACTGCATTGATTTTTTCCTCGATCTCCTTAATGGATTGCAAAAACGAAGGGTTCGGATTTTCATATTTTTTCATCATATTTTGTATCGTATAAAAGACAGCTTCACGGCTGCTGCAAGCTTCACGCTGCAAGGTGATTTTAGAAAAACCGCTCGAAGCAGTATCCGAGAGCGGCCAATTGCTGATTGTTTCATATAATGCCGCCTCTTCCTCGGAAAATTGTATGATGACAGATTCAACCCGTCTTTTTGTCCATTCGATGCCGGTGTCGCTTCGGCGGTTGCGGATCATGACAGCATTCACGAGATCCTTCAGTCGCTCATCATCTAAAATTTGCCGGCCTTTTCCTTTATGTGTTTTGCTGAAAAGCGTAGAATTTCCTAAATGTCCGGGCTTCAGTAAAGAGACTAAATGAAAAATTTCATCGACTTTATTTTGTATCGGCGTAGCTGTCAGCAACAAACAAAATTTCTTTTTCAAGTTTTGCACGAATTCGTAGTTCTTCGTGTTTCGGTTTTTTAACTTATGTGCTTCATCCACAATAATAAAATCATAATCTTGTTCAAAGATGATTTCCCGATGAGGAGAGCGCTTGGCTGTATCAATCGATGAAACAATGACATCGCATGAATCCCAAACATAGCTTTTTCTTTGAACGACAGCCGGAATGAAAAATTTGCTGTTCAGCTCGTAGGCCCACTGTGAAACAAGCGAGGCGGGCACTAATATAAGCACTTTTTTTACAAGTCCGCGAATCATATATTCTTTTAATATTAAGCCGGCTTCGATTGTTTTTCCAAGACCGACTTCATCGGCGAGGATTGCTTTTCCGTTCATGTTTTCTACAACCTGTTTTGCAACCTCAAGCTGATGAGGAAGCGGCTTTAAATGGAGAAGATGTTTTGGGGCGAGCAGTCCTTCGAAATCTGGAACGTTTAAATGTTGCTCAGCCTGATAGGCGAGATGATATAATTCTTGGCTGGACCAAGGGCCGTCATTCCCTAATCGCTGCAGCAATCCATCTTCCCAGGATGAATCATAGTTCACTTTGATTTTCAAATTTATCACTCCTTTAAAGGCGAAAATATATGAATACATCAGTAAAAGTCGAACATTTTTAATGAATTCTAAATGAAATATAAGTATTTTAAGAGAAATTATAGTTTATAATTATTGCAAATATTCAATAATTAATGTTAGGATGAAAATAGCTTCTAACACTGAGTACATACTGACAACTTTTGCTTTTTTGTAGTATAGCCATTTTAAAAATTTATATTAGCGGTTGAAGGCAGAGGGAGAGACTGTATTAACTTACGGCACCGAAGGAGCAAACATATGTGAATCTCTCAGGTAAAAGGACTTCTGCTGGACGCGCCTCTGGAGAGTGTTCATTGAACCACCAAAGGGGACAGCTTTGCTTTTTTGGCAAAGTAAAATCTCAGGTAAACAGGACAGAGTAAGCTCATTTAACAAAAAAGGGGCTTCTCTGTCCTTTTTTGTGCATTTTTATTAAATTTTTACGAGGGGATTGAAAGAAATGACACAATTAAAAAGAACGCCATTGTTCGATGTTTACAGCCAATATGGCGCTAAAACAATTGATTTTGGCGGCTGGGAGCTTCCGGTTCAGTTCTCCGGAATTAAAGAGGAGCATGAAGCGGTTCGCACAAAAGCAGGGTTATTTGATGTCTCTCATATGGGAGAGATTACGGTTAAAGGAACAGAGGCATTGGCTTTTCTGCAGAAGACAGTTACGAATGATGTCAGCAAGCTGGCAAACGGCAAAGCGCAATATGCAGCGATTTGCTATGAAGATGGCGGAACAGTGGATGACATTATTATTTACAAAAAGGCTGACGAAGACTACTTACTTGTCGTCAATGCTGCGAATGTGGAAAAGGATTTTGAATGGCTGCTGAAATTTGCGGGAGATTACGAGGTTTCATTGGAAAATATCTCTTCTCACATCGCACAGCTAGCTTTGCAGGGACCTTTAGCAGAAGAAGTTCTTCAGAAGTTGACGGAAAATACAGATTTGAAAGAAATTAAATTTTTCAGCTTTATAGACGGAGTTGAAGTCTGTGGCATTAAGACGCTTGTTTCAAGAACCGGCTATACGGGTGAAGATGGATTTGAAATATATTGCCCTGCAGAGGAAGCGGCATTAATCTGGCAGGAAATTTTAAAAAATGATTTGGTTAAACCGATTGGATTGGGAGCAAGGGATACGCTTCGTTTTGAAGCGGGACTTCCGTTATACGGTCAGGAGCTGTCGGCAACGATTACACCGATTGAAGCAGGCATCGGCTTTGCCGTTAAATGCGATAAAGAGGCTGATTTTAATGGGAAAGAAGTGCTGAAACAGCAAAAAGAACAAGGGGCTCCGAGAAAGCTGGTCGGCATTGAAATGATTGACCGAGGAATTCCTCGTCATAGCTATCCGGTATACAGCAATGATGAATTAATCGGGGAAGTAACAACCGGTACGCAATCACCTACTTTAAAGATAAATGTCGGATATGCGCTTATTCAATCGGAATACGCAGTGCTTGGCCAAGTGATTACGGTAGAAATACGCGGTAAAAAACTGCAGGCGAAAATAGTTCCGGCACCGTTTTATAAGAGACCGAGAAAACAATAGGGGGAAGACTTACGTTATGATAAAGCATCGTTATTTGCCAATGACAGAAAGTGATCAAAAGGAAATGCTGGAGGCAATCGGCGTATCCAGCATCGATGAATTATTTGAGGATATTCCTGAAAGTGTTCGTTTTAAAGGTGAGTACAAGATTAAACCGGCTAAATCAGAATCGGCTCTTTTGAAGGAATTAAGTCAGCTGGCTGCCAAAAATAAAGATTCCAAAACGTACACATCGTTTTTAGGAGCTGGTGTATACGATCATTATGTGCCGGTCATTGTTGACCATGTACTGTCGCGTTCGGAATTTTATACTGCCTACACACCGTATCAGCCGGAAATTTCCCAAGGCGAGCTTCAGGCGATTTTTGAATTCCAAACGATGATTTGTGAATTGACAGGAATGGATGTAGCCAACTCTTCCATGTATGACGGCGGAACAGCACTTGGAGAAGCTGCGACTTTAGCATGCGGTTCGACTCGTCGCAAAAAAATCCTTATTTCTGCCGCGGTGCATCCTGAATATAAAGATGTGGTTAAATCATATGCGAAAGGTCAATATATCGAAGTCATTGAAATTCCTCAAAAAGATGGCGTAACAAATCTTGATGCGTTGAAGGAGCAAATGAATGACGAGGTTGCCGGTGTCATTGTTCAATATCCGAACTTTTTCGGCAGAATTGAAGCGCTGGATGAAATCGAGAAAATTGCCCATCAAGATAAAGGGATGTTCATTGTATGCAGCAACCCGCTTGCATTAGGCGTTCTGACACCTCCGGGAGAATTCGGTGCAGATATCGTTGCAGGTGATGCGCAGCCATTTGGTATTCCGGCAGCATTCGGCGGCCCGCATTGCGGCTATTTTGCTGTCAATCAAAAGCTGATGCGTAAAGTGCCGGGACGTTTAGTCGGCGAAACAGTCGATGAAGACGGCAAGCGTGGTTTCGTTCTAACGCTGCAAGCCCGCGAACAGCATATCCGACGTGATAAAGCGACATCTAATATTTGTTCTAACCAAGCATTGAATGCATTGGCGGCATCTGTCGCTATGACCGCTTTAGGAAAAAAAGGCGTCCGTGATATGGCGACTCAAAATATCCAAAAAGCACATTATGCGAAAAAAGCTTTGCAGGCAAAAGGGATTGAAATCGTTTTTGATGGACCATCTTTCAATGAATTTGTCATCAAATTGCCGGCTTCCTATGAAACATGCAATGCGGAATTATTGGAAAGAGGGATAATCGGCGGCTATCATTTAGGGCTGACATATCCTGAGTTGGAAAATCATATGTTAGTTGCCGTTACAGAACTACGAACAAAAGAGGAAATCGATGCATTTGCACAAGAATTGGGGGATCGCCATGAATAAGCAAAATCAGCCTTTAATCTTTGAAAGCAGTACAGAAGGAAGAATCGGATACAGTTTGCCGGAAATGGATGTGGAGCTGGCTCCAATTGAAGAGTTGATTCCTTCCGCCTACATTCGTCAAACAGAAGCGCAATTGCCGGAAGCATCCGAGCTGGATATTATGAGACATTACACAGCGCTTTCAAAAAGAAATCATGGTGTTGATTCCGGATTTTATCCGCTTGGCTCTTGTACAATGAAATATAACCCGAAAATTAACGAAAATGTTGCCCGTTTCAACGGCTTTGCAAACATTCATCCATTGCAGGATGTAAGCACAGTTCAAGGCGCATTGGAGCTTTTGCATGACCTGCAGGAATCATTGAAGGAAATTACCGGCATGGACGAAGTGACGCTGCAGCCGGCAGCCGGTGCCCATGGGGAATGGACCGGATTAATGATGATTCGCGCTTATCATGAAAATAACGGTGACTTCGGACGCACAAAAGTTATTGTTCCGGATTCAGCGCACGGAACAAACCCCGCTTCAGCAACTGTTGCCGGATTGGAAACAATTACGGTTAAATCAAATGAGCAAGGATTAGTTGACTTGGAGGATTTAAGACGCGTAGTAGGTGAAGATACAGCCGCACTGATGTTGACAAATCCGAATACACTTGGCTTATTTGAGGAGCAAATTTTGGAGATGGCAGAAATCATCCATAATGCAGGAGGCAAGCTTTATTATGACGGAGCGAATTTAAACGCGGTTCTTTCAAAGGCTCGTCCTGGGGATATGGGATTTGATGTCGTTCACTTAAATCTTCATAAAACATTTACCGGTCCTCACGGCGGCGGCGGACCAGGATCAGGCCCGGTCGGTGTAAAAGCTGATTTGATACCGTTCCTTCCTTCTCCGGTAATTGTTAAGGAAGAAAATCAGTTTAAGCTTGATTATAATCGTCCATTGACAATCGGACGAGTAAAACCTTATTATGGAAACTTCGGCATTAATGTCCGTGCCTATACGTATATTCGCTCAATGGGACCTGATGGATTGAAGGCTGTGACGGAATTTGCGGTATTGAACGCTAATTACATGATGCGAAAGCTGGCGCCATATTACGATCTGCCGTACGACCGTCATTGCAAGCATGAGTTCGTTTTAAGCGGACGCAGACAAAAGAAATTGGGTGTTCGTACGTTGGATATCGCTAAGAGATTGCTTGATTTCGGTTATCATCCGCCAACTATTTATTTCCCGCTTAATGTGGAAGAAGGCATGATGATTGAGCCGACGGAAACGGAAAGCAAGGAAACATTGGACGGCTTTATCGAAACGCTTATTCAAATCGCGAAAGAGGCGGAGGAAACGCCGGAAATCGTTCAAGAAGCACCGCATACAACGGTCATCAAGCGTCTTGACGAAACACTGGCAGCAAGAAAGCCAGTGCTTAGATATACAAAAAGCGTAAGCGCCCCGGTTAGCACTGTATGATTTTCTGAAGAACGAAAAAGACTAACGCATCGATTTGCGTTAGTCTTTACTTATATATTCGAGCTTACTTTTTTTTGATTTTACCAGTCCATTGCTTAAAGCCTTTATCTAATTGATATAGATCTCTGTAGCCTTTTTTATAAAGCATTTGGGCTGCGCGTCCGCTGCGCATGCCGCTTTGGCAATACAAGTAAACAGGCTTGTCGGGACGGATTTCTTTCAGGCGTGTTTTAAGCTGAGACATCGGAATGTTTCTCGCTCCAAGAATATGGCCTGCTTCGAACTCATTTGGCTCGCGTACATCAATTAATTGCGCTTTGCGATAGCCTTCGATAAATTCTTCTTGTGATAGCGTCTTCAAAATTTTCTTTTGTTTCCACCATGTATAAACAGAATACAAGATGATGGCTGCCAGTATAACGATAACGTAAATTAGCAAATTTAAAACTCCTCTCAAACTAAAAACAATACAGTCACTTATTACATTATAATATCGCCTATATAATATTTCAAAGGAATTTCATAAAAGCTTGTTTATAATCCGATTCTTTGTTTGGAATTGTCAGTTTTGATATTCTTAAAAGCGAGCGACAAAGTGATAGGTGGGATTTTCAATTCATGGAAAAAGAACAGTGGGCTTTTATTGATTCAGGAAATTGCTCGCCCGGCTACAATATGGCGATGGATGAAAAGCTGATGCATTGGCATAGCCAAGGAAGGATCCCTCCTGTGATTCGGTTTTACGGATGGAATCCGGCAACGCTGTCAATCGGCTATTTTCAGCAAAGTGAGAAAGAAATCAATCTGCAGAAGGTAAAAGAGACAGGGATTGGATTTGTCCGCAGATCGACAGGGGGCCGGGCAGTTTTGCATGAGCACGAGCTGACATATAGTGTGATTGTCAGTGAAAAACATGAGAAAATTCCTGCGAATGTGACAGAGGCGTATCGTGTTATCTCGGAAGGTTTGCTGAAAGGATTTCAGCATTTGGGTTTTCATTCTTATTTTTCTGTTCCTGCAACAGAAGCGGAACGTCAGAAATTACGGGATCCTAAATCCGCTATTTGCTTTGATGCGCCAAGCTGGTATGAGCTGGTTGTGGAGGGAAAGAAAATAGCTGGAAGTGCTCAAACTCGCCAACAAGGCGTCGTCCTGCAGCATGGAGCGATTTTAATGGATTTAGATCAAGAGAAATTATTTGATTTATTCCAATATAAAGATGAAGAAGCAAAATTGAAAATGATGGCTAGTTTTCGTGATAAAGCTGTTGCTATCCATGATTTATCAGACAGACGATTCTCCATCGGGGAAATTAAATCGGCATTTAGGTCAGGATTTGAAGAAGGATTGCACATTCAGTTGTGCGATTATCAATTAACAAGCGATATGCATGAGGAAATTATCGATTTATGCAAAGAAAAATATGAAAATGATGAATGGAATTTTATGAGGTAAGATAGGAAATTCTAATTGAAACTTTGTATGAATCAAGCTTGAATTTATTATGAATGTCAGTGAAATAACGGATAAAGATGCTTTATTCTCTCTTTTTCGTCATTTCTTGCATTTTCTTGTTGTTGACAAAAAATAATAATTACACAAATAACACAATATGTAGTAATGGTTGTTTTTAATCATAACTACATATTGTGTTTATCTTATGGCTGTGATAAGTTTATATTACTTGATAGATGTTCGACATGAAGTACAAATAAAGGAGATGTAGCAATGGCTGTTGCACAAAAACAATTGATGAATCAAACGATTGAGAGGTTAAATAAGGACATTGCGCTTTTTCCTCAAGTTCATCCGATTACAGCGGATATGAAACTGACGCATAAAGGAGTTTCACGTCTTGTCATGATTGACCGTTATGCTTTTAAAGATACAGCAAAACTGACGTTGTCAGCCGGGGACTTTGTTGTATTGACAATCAAAGAAGATCCGAAATTTCCGGCACGCGGCTTAGGACATATTACAGATATTGATTGGGAAAATAAAAAGGCAACGGTGCTTGTCGAGGAAGAGTTTCGTTCAGCGCTTGATCATCCTGAGGAAACAGAGACCGGTTTAGTAGTCCGTTCTCTTGATGTCATCGAGAAGCCTTTGGAAATCTTTTATGAACAAATTGCGAGACGAAATGCTACAGGAATGGCATCTGTTGAGCAGACGGAAGAAAAACGTCAGGAATGGTTTGAAAAGTTTTATCACGAATTGGCGAGTATGAATTTTGTGCCGGCTGGAAGGGTTTTATATGGAGCCGGTTCCAATACAGATGTCACCTATTTCAACTGCTATGTCATGCCGTTTGTACAGGATTCGCGGGAAGGTATTTCCGAGCATCGCAAACAAGTGATGGAAATTATGAGTCGCGGCGGCGGAGTCGGAACGAACGGTTCCACTTTACGCCCCCGCAATACGCTAGCCAGAGGGGTAAACGGCAAGTCTTCCGGTTCTGTGTCATGGCTTGATGATATAGCCAAGCTGACGCATTTAGTGGAGCAGGGCGGAAGCCGCAGAGGCGCGCAAATGATTATGCTGGCTGACTGGCATCCGGATATTATCGAATTTATCATTTCGAAAATGCAAAATCCGCGCATTCTTCGTTATTTGATGGAGAATACAAGTGATGAAAATATTAAGAAGTATGCCGGTGAGAAGTTGAATTTTACACCTTTAAGCGAAAATGAAAGAGATATGTATCAGGGCATTTTGAATTATAAGATGATACCTGGTACAGGCGGATTCAGCGAAAAAGTTTTGCGTGAGGCAGAATTGAAGCTGCAGACCGGAGGAAATTACAGCGTTCATAATCCGGACTTTTTGACCGGTGCCAACATTTCTGTCTGCTTGACGAAGGAATTCATGGATGCAGTTGAAAATGACGGCGATTATGAGCTGAGATTTCCGGATATTGAAAGTTATAGTCCTGAGGAAATGGAAGCTTATAATCAGAAGTGGCACGAAGTCGGAGATGTGCGAGAATGGGAGAAGCTCGGCTACAAAATCCGCACTTATCGCACAATCAAGGCGAAGGAGCTTTGGAATTTGATTAATATATGTGCCACCTATTCTGCGGAGCCGGGAATCTTTTTCATTGATAATGCCAATGAAATGACGAATGCGAAAGCATACGGCCAGCAGGTAGTGGCAACGAATCCGTGTGGCGAACAACCACTCGCACCATATTCTGTTTGTAATTTAGCTGCGGTTAACTTGGCTGAAATGGCCGATAAGGAAACGAAAACGGTTGATTTCGATAAATTAAAACGAACAGTCGAAGTCGGTGTCAGAATGCAAGATAACGTAATTGATGCGACACCGTATTTCCTTGATGAAAATAAAAAGCAGGCGCTTGGTGAACGCCGAGTCGGTCTCGGTGTCATGGGGTTGCATGACTTGCTAATTTATTGCGAATCTGAGTATGGTTCTCCTGAAGGTAATTTGCTTGTTGAGCAAGTATTTGAGACGATTGCCGCAACGGCTTACCGCACATCGGTAGAACTGGCGAAAGAAAAGGGCAGCTTCCCATTCCTGGAAGGGGAAACACCAGAAGAAACGAGAATCTTACGTGAACGATTTATTCAAACCGGCTTTATGAAGAAAATGCCGGAAGATATTCGAAAAAGCATTGTGGAATCAGGTATACGAAATTCACATTTATTAACTGTTGCTCCAACGGGCAGTACTGGAACAATGGTCGGAGTATCAACAGGGCTTGAGCCTTATTTCTCATTCACTTATTACCGCAGCGGTCGTCTCGGTAAATTTATTGAAGTGAAAGCGGATATTGTACAGGAGTATTTGGATCGTCATCCGAAAGCGGATCCTGATAAGCTTCCTAGCTGGTTTGTTTCGGCGATGGAGCTTTCTCCGGAAGCACATGCGGATGTACAATGTATCATTCAAAGATGGATTGACAGCTCGATTTCTAAAACGGTTAATGCACCGAAAGGCTATACGGTCGAACAAGTCGAGAAGGTGTATGAGCGTTTGTACAGAGGCGGTGCGAAGGGCGGAACGGTGTATGTAGACGGTAGCCGTGATTCGCAAGTATTGACGCTGAAAGCTGAAGAAAATCATTTCGAGCAGCAATCTCTGCATTTGGAGGAAGAAGAGAAAAAGAAAGTAGTGCTTGTTGATACAATCAATGAGCTTCGTTCAACGAAGGTAACAATCGGTTCAGAAGTAGGAAATACATGCCCGGTTTGCCGCAAGGGCGAGGTGCAGGAATTGGGCGGATGCAATACATGCACAAACTGCGGTGCGCAGCTGAAGTGCGGATTATA
>JBJFHH010000198.1:0-9072 GCA_051893475.1 Bacillus sp. (in: firmicutes)
TAATTGATACTGATTTAAAAGGCTCTACCCAAGATGAAATTATTGATGAAATGATCGAAAAACTAGATCAAGCAGGCTCACTTCATTCTAAGGCAGCGTTCAAAAAAGCGATTATTGAACGCGAAAAAGAAGGTTCTACTGGGATCGGCATGAATATCGCCATTCCGCACGGTAAATCTGATGCTGTTAAAAAAGCAAGTGTTGTATTTGGTATTAAGAGAAATGGTGTCGACTGGAACAGCCTTGACGGAACGGATGCAAAACTGATTTTCATGATTGCCGTTCCTGAAAGCAGCGCCAACAATGAACATCTGAAAATCCTTCAAATGCTTTCAAGAAAGCTGATGGATGAAGAGTATAGAGAGCAGCTGTTAGCGGTTGCTACAAAAGAAAAAGCCTTTGAGCTATTAGAAGATATAGCTTAATCTATAAGGAGGCCCGTCTGCTGTAATCTATGGAGCGGGAGGGCTTCCGTTATTTTTTGATAAAGGAGAAATCGTAATGGAACCGTTATTTTTTGAACCTGTCTTTAAAGAAAGAATTTGGGGAGGCACGAAACTAGAAAGCTTTGGCTATAAACTTCCATCCGCTCAAACTGGAGAATGCTGGGCATTTTCCGCTCATCCGAATGGACCGAGCATTGTGAAAAATGGCCGTTATCAAGGATATTCATTGGCTGATTTATGGAAGAATCACCGTGAGTTATTCGGCGGTTTGGAAGGAGATACATTCCCGCTTTTAACAAAAATATTGGATGCAAATGATGATTTGTCCGTTCAAGTTCATCCGGATGATACTTATGCAAAGGCAAACGAAAATGGTGAACTGGGCAAAACGGAATGTTGGTATATCATAGATTGTGATGAAGGTGCTGAACTTATATTCGGTCATCATGCACAGACAAAGGAAGAACTGCATAGCATGATTGATGACGGAAAGTGGGATGAGTTGCTTCGAACTGTAAAAATAAAAAAAGGTGATTTCTTTTATGTGCCGAGCGGAACCGTGCATGCGCTTTGCAAAGGAACACTCGTATTGGAAACACAGCAAAATTCCGATACAACGTACCGTTTATATGACTATAACCGAAAAGATGCAGAAGGTAATTTGCGTGAACTGCATTTGGACAAATCCAAAGATGTCATTACAGTTCCGTTTAAAGAGGAACAGCTTGTTTTCGGGACAACAAAGGTTGGAAATGTGAATATGACTCACTTTGTTGAGAACGACTTTTTCTCTGTAGATAAATGGGATGTAAAAGGAAAGGCTAGCTTTGAACAAGAGTACCCGTTCTTATTATGCAGTGTTATTGAGGGTGATGGGGTGCTCGTTCATAAAGATAAGGAGTATTCTTTAGAGAAGGGTTCGCATTTCTTGTTGCCGAATCAGTTCGGACAATTTGTATTAGACGGTGAAATGGAATTGATTGTTTCTCATGTATAAATAGAATAGAGGAAGAAGACCGCTTACAGACCGTGAGCGGTTTTTTTATATTTTTCATTTCATGCAATCATTCATGAGTGATTATGGTTAGTTTTATCATTTATCGTTCAAAATATGAGCAGTTTATGTGCTATTTGTGAAAAAAGAACAAAAAAAGGTAAAAGTGGAAGAGTATTTATGATTGATTTTGACTGAAAATGATTGAAAATGATTGTTTGTTATTTTATACTATTTTTATCAACTATAAGGGAAGTGGTTGAGTTGTTAACGACAGAGCGTCATCGAATCATTTTGGAGTTGTTAGCAAAGCATGGAGTTGTCAGTTTGAAAACGATTGTTCAACAAACGAAATCCTCTGAATCAACAATCAGAAGGGACTTAGCTTTGCTGGAAGATAACGGCTTATTACGGAGGGTTCATGGCGGGGCAAAGCTTCCGCATTCGAAGATTGATGAACCGACTGTGAAAGATAAGACGGATAAAAGTTTGGTCGAAAAGAAAGCGATTGCAATGGCTGCGGTAGACACTATACGAGATGGTGATTGCATTTATCTTGATGCAGGTACGACTGTTGCTCATATGCTGCCTTTTTTAGTTGTAAAGAAAATCATTGTGGTAACAAACGGATTGATGCATATCGAAGCGCTGACAAACGCTAATGTGCCAACCTATTTATTAGGGGGAAGAATTAAAGCGAATACAAAGGCGATCGTGGGCTCAGTAGCTCAGGAAAGTTTGAAGAAATATCGTTTTAATAAATGTTTCATTGGCATGAACGGTGTCGATCTGAAATTGGGCTATACAACGCCTGACCCGGAAGAAGGCATCTTGAAGAAAATCGCAATGGATTTGGCTGAAGAAGCATTTGTACTTGCTGATCATACGAAATTTGGTGAAACCTTCTTTTCGAAGGTAGCTGATATACATGAAGCAAATATTATTACAAATAATAAAGATGAATTGCTTCTGAAACAATATAAAGAAAAAACAAAAGTGAAGGTTGTGACACCGTGATATACACAGTAACGCTTAATCCATCTATTGATTATATCGTTGAAGTTGATCATTTCCAACTTGATCATCTGAACCGAATTGATCGTGAAAGCAAATTTCCGGGTGGAAAAGGTATTAATGTTTCTCGAGTTTTAAATACGATTGATGTGCCATCTAAGGCTTTAGGTTTTCTTGGAGGCTTCACTGGCGGATTCATTCAAGATACGCTTGAAAATGAAGGCGTTCAAACTGATTTCGTAAAGGTTAAAGATGACTCTCGTATTAACATTAAGCTTAAAACAGGTGAAGAAACAGAGTTAAATGGTCAAGGACCGGCTTTAACTGCTGAAAATATCGAAGAGCTTAACAGTAAGCTTGAAGCATTGCAAGAAGGAGATATTCTTGTGCTTGCAGGCAGCATTCCTCCATCTTTACCAAACACTTTTTACTCTGAGCTGACTCAAAAATTCAGCGCTCGCGGAGTGAAAGTAGTGGTTGATGCTGGCGGAAAAATTCTTGCTGAAGTATTAAAAGATAAACCGTTCTTAGTAAAACCAAATCACCACGAATTAAGCGAGTTATTTGGAACGAAGATCACAACAGTTGAAGAAGTTATTCCTTACGGTAAAAAGGTTGTAGAAATGGGTGCGCAAAATGTCATCGTTTCTATGGCTGGTGATGGAGCGCTTCTTTTCACAAACGGCGAAGTATACACAGCTACTATTCCGAAAGGTAAGGTTCTGAATTCTGTTGGAGCTGGGGATTCTCTTGTAGCAGGTTTCATCGGCACTTATGCAAAAGAACAAGACTTTGTTAAGGCTTTCCAAACAGCAGTAGCGACTGGAAGTGCAACGGCCTTTAGTCAAGACTTAGCAACAAAAGAGAAAATTGATTCATTAATGAATCAAGTTGTTATCACGAAACTATAATTGAAGGTGGTATACGATGAAAATTACGGATTTATTGAAAAAAGATACCGTTATTATCGACTTAAAAGCAACAACAAAAGTTGAAGTAATCGATGAACTAACGCAGAAGCTATATGACGCTGGACGTCTGAACAGCTTAGAAGGATATAGAGAAGCAATTTTAACAAGGGAAGGTCAAAGTACAACTGGTATCGGTGAAGGAATTGCGATTCCTCACGCGAAAACAGATGCTGTTAAAATCCCTTCAATCGCATTTGCTAAATCAGCAGCGGGTGTAGATTATGAATCATTGGATGGTCAGCCGGCTCACCTTATTTTCATGATCGCAGCAAGTGCTGGAGCAAATAACGAACATTTAGAAACATTATCTCGTCTATCTATGCTATTGATGGATGCTGACTTCCGCAAAAAGCTATTAGAAGCTTCTACTCCAGAAGAATTAATCAGCATTATCGATGCAAAAGAAAGAGAAGAAGACGGCGAAGAAGAAGAGCAAGTAGTAGAGGTTGCCGAGGATGAAAAATTAATCCTTGCCGTTACAGCTTGTCCTACTGGTATCGCTCACACTTACATGGCGGCTGATGCTCTTAAAGGTCGTGCGAAAGAACGCGGTATTGCATTCAAAGTAGAAACAAACGGATCTACTGGAATCAAAGGCGCATTAACAAAAGAAGAAATCGAAAAAGCTCATGCTATCATCGTGGCTGCTGATAAGCAAGTTGAAATGGATCGTTTCGCTGGCAAGCATGTTATTAAAGTACCGGTTGCGCAAGGGATTCGTAAAACAGACGAACTTCTAGATCGTGCGTTAAATCAAGATGCGCCAATTTATCAAGCAACAGGTGAAGCTTCTTCTTCAGAATCAACTTCATCAGAAGGCGGATTTAAAGAGTATGTTTATAAACCATTAATGAACGGTATTTCCAACATGCTTCCATTCGTTGTCGGTGGCGGATTAATTGTTGCATTAGCATTCCTATTCGGCGGATATGAAACAGAAGGTGCTTTCGCTGAAGCGTTAAACACAATCGGCGGCGGAACAGCTCTTGGCTTAATGGTTCCAGTATTGGCGGCATTCATTGCAAGTGCAATCGGTGACCGTCCGGCTTTCGCTCCTGGTATGGTCGGCGGTTTGTTAGCTGTTAATGGCGGAGCAGGTTTCTTAGGTGGCTTAATTGCCGGTTTCCTTGCTGGTTATGTAGTGGTTGGCTTAAAGAAGTTATTCTCTTATTTACCACAGTCATTTGAAGGTCTAAAACCGACATTATTATATCCTCTATGTGGTACATTAATTGTTGGTCTGTTGATGATTTTCGTTGTAAACACACCAATTGCCTTTGTAATGGACGGATTGATGAATTTCTTAAACGGTCTTTCTGGCGCTAACGCAGTAGTATTAGGCTTAATCCTTGGCGGTATGATGGCAATCGATATGGGTGGTCCATTCAACAAAACAGCATTCGCATTTGGTATCGCGATGGCTGCATCAGAGAACTTTGCGCCGCAAGCGGCTACAATGATTGGTGGTATGGTTCCGCCTCTAGGTTTAGCTTTAGCAACAACATTCTTTAAAAATAAATTTACTCAAGCAGAAAGAGAATCAGGTAAAACAAACTACATCATGGGTCTTTCTTTTATCACAGAAGGGGCAATTCCGTTTGCTGCTGCTGATCCAATTCGTGTTATCGTTTCTTGTATAATCGGTTCTGCATTAGCTGGTGGCTTGGCATTATTCTTCGGATGTGCATCTCAAGCTCCACACGGCGGTATCTTCGTAATTTGGGCGATCAGCAACCCGGTAATGTATGTTGTTTCATTATTAATTGGTTCAATTGTAACAGCATTACTAGTTGGTTTCTGGAAAAAGCCTGTTGCCGAAAGAATTTAATAATTGATTAAAACAAGCAGCTGCCTGGCTGAAGTTTAACCAGCGGCTGCTTGTTTTTTGTACTATAGGAGTATATAAATTGGCAACGAGGTAGAAGATTCGACGTAGTGGCTAATTTTAAGTCTATAGTATAAGTGCAACTAGACCTTTGTCTTCGCCTTATTAGGCTTGCCAAAGGCAAGTTTTCTTTATAACAAAAACCTGAATTACCATTAACTGCTTTTGACGGTGATATCGTAATTTGATACCGTTAATATATAAACGAGATAAGCCCTTTAACAGGAGTTAAAGGGGATTTTTTTGGGTACATATTCTATATGTTGTATTTTTGAGAAATATAAATATCAATATGTAGTGAATGGGGGAAATGACATTGATTAAAGAAGTATACAAACGCGACGGAAGAAAAATTCCTTTTAATAAGGAAAGAATTACGCGTGCGATTTATTTAGCAGCTGAAGAAGTATCGAAAAGAGAGGGTACGGAAGCAGACTATCATATGTCAGAACAATTGGCCGATGAAGTAGTAGCGAAAATCAATCAAAGCTTTTTTGGGAAAACACCAAACGTTGAGGATATTCAAGATGCGGTTGTTAAAGTACTGATTGAAACTGGACATGCAAAAACTAGTGAACAATATATCTTATACCGAGCTGAGCGTAGCCGTGTTCGTGATTCACAAAGCCGTTTAATGAAAGAAATAAAGGAAATCACTTTTTCAGACGCAGATGCAGCTGATGTAAAACGTGAAAATGCCAACATTGATGGCAACACAGCGATGGGAACGATGCTGCAATACGGAAGTGCTGTTTCCAAGGAGTTTTGCAAAACAAATATGTTAAAACCTGAGCATACACGTGCTCATGAAGCTGGTGAAATTCATATTCATGATATGGACTTCATGAACATGGGAACCTTGACTTGTTGCCAAATTGATTTGCTAAAACTGTTTAAGGGCGGTTTCTCAACAGGTCATGGCTTCTTGCGCGAGCCAAATGACATTATGAGCTATGCGGCACTTGCGGCAATTGCGATTCAAAGTAACCAAAATGATCAGCACGGCGGTCAAAGTATTCCATTCTTCGATTACGGCTTAGCAGACGGCGTTAAAAAGACATTCAGAAAATCTTATACGGATCATTTGCAACAAGGGCTGGAGCTTATGCTTGATCTAGAAGATGAAGAGCTGGCAGATATGAAGGGGTTTATCGAAAAAGTTGAAGAGAACAGCGGTGCGACACTTCAGTTATCATTAACAGATGAATATAAGCAAGCTGAAAAGCAACAGTTGATGGAACAATTCAACATGGATGAGAAGCTTGCCGGGAAAATTCAGCGCTTTGCTTATAAAGAATCACATAAAGAAACGAAACGCAAAACATATCAGGCAATGGAAGCGTTCATCCATAACTTGAATACCATGCATTCGCGTGCGGGAGCTCAAGTTCCATTCTCAAGTGTGAACTTTGGTACGGATACTTCTGCAGAAGGACGTATGGTGACGGAGAATCTTCTGTTAAGCGTTGAAAGCGGCCTTGGTAATGGAGAAACGCCTATATTCCCAATCTTGATCTTTAAGGTGAAAGAAGGCATCAGCTTAAATCCAGGCGATCCGAACTATGACCTATTCAAGCTTGCTTGCCGTGTGTCTGCGAAGCGTTTATTCCCGAACTTCAGCTTCCTGGATGCGCCGTTCAATGCACAATACTATGTGGAAGGCAGACCGGAAACGGAAGCGACTTATATGGGCTGCAGAACGAGGGTATTGGGCAATGAGTGCGGCGATGATGTTGTAAGCGGTCGAGGAAATCTTTCTTTCACTACGATTAATTTGCCTCGTCTTGGTATTAAGCATGGTATTTTATCGAATGAGGAAGCGGATTTAGATGGCTTCTTTGCAGAATTAGACGGGAAACTTGATTTAGTAATCGATCAATTGTTAGAGCGTATGCAAGTTCAAGGCAGTAAGCGCGTGAAGAACTTCCCGTTCCTGATGGGGCAACATGTATGGAGAGGTTCTGAGAATTTGACTCCGGACAGCACGCTTGAAGAAGTCATTAAGCAAGGTACATTAACAGCTGGCTTCATCGGCTTGGCGGAATGCTTGAAGGCATTGATTGGCGAGCATCACGGCGAGAGTGCGGAAGCGCAACAATTAGGTCTGAGAATAATTTCGCATATGCGTAAGAGAATGGATGAAGCTGCTAAGAAGTATCAGCTAAACTTCTCATTAATCGCAACGCCTGCTGAAGGTTTATCTGGCAGATTTACAGCCATTGATCGTAAAAAATATGGTGAAATTCCAGGTGTAACGGATCGCGACTATTATACGAACTCCTTCCATGTTCCTGTTTATTATAAAATCGGGGCATTTGATAAAGTGGCACTTGAAGCGCCATATCATGAGCTGACGAATGCAGGGCATATTACGTATATTGAATTGGATGGCAATCCGACAAACAATCTTGAAGCGTTTGAAACGATTATCCGCTCAATGAAAGAACTAGGTATCGGCTACGGAAGCATTAATCACCCTGTTGACCGTGACCCTGTATGCGGCTATTCAGGTGTTATAGAAGGAAACGTTTGCCCGAACTGCGGCCGTAATGAAGAAGACAGCCAGATTCATTTTGATAGAATCAGAAGAATCACTGGCTATTTAGTTGGGACAGTTGACCGTTTCAATAATGCGAAAAAGGCAGAAGTACGTGATCGTGTGAAACACGTGTAATAGATTGGTGGAGGTTATTCAGCTATGCAAGTAAGACTGGCAGCACCATTAACGTTTGACAGCATAGTGGATGGCCCTGGCCTGCGCACCGTGATTTGGACACAGGGCTGTCCGCATCTATGCCCGGGATGTCACAATCCGCAAACGCATGATATGAAGGCAGGCTTTATGATGAACACAGAAGAAATTATAAAGCAAATAAAAGCAACGAAGCTTCAAAAAGGTGTTACCCTTTCCGGAGGAGAACCGTTTCTTCAATCGGAAGCGTTAATTGAAATTGCGAAAGAAGTGAAAAAGCTCGGTATGGACGTTTGGGCTTATACAGGCTTCCGTTATGAATTCTTAATCAATGAAAAAAACCCGAACTATGAGCACAATATCCGTTTATTGCAGTATGTCGATACGCTCGTAGACGGACGATTTATGGAACAATTAAAATCTGTGCACTTATTATTCAGAGGATCCTCCAATCAGCGAATCATCAACGTGCAGCAGTCACTGCTGCAGCAAGAAGTCGTTTGTTTTGAGGAGTATATGTAGGGAAAGAGGCTGTTGAGAAGACAGCCTCTTTTTTTGATTATAGTCATAGTAAATTTGTTCATTGAACGGATGGAGGAGCAAAAAAGTGCAATGCTTACGGGCATCAAGTCGGATCGATTATTAGTGAGATTTGAATGATTATTTTTGAATCTGAGAGGAGGGGAAGTTAAAGAAGGGCTGGTTTTTGGGTGGGATTTCCTTGGAAAGGTAAGCATCCAAATAAAAGTGGCTTTTGTTCAATAATGTGGTGACTACTGTGGATCGGACGCATTATTTGCGAAACTAGAGGAATTCATTTGAAAAGCAGACGAATTGATTTTGAAAGTGGCTGAATTACTTGTAAAAGCGGAAGAATACGATGGAAAGCTGCTTCATTCCGCCGAGAAACTTGGTGAACGAGGAGCCGGCTACTGGTGCCGTGCAGAATTTAGGTAGGAGAAGGGGTTTGGAACGGTAAACTTGCAAATGAAATCGACAGCACTACCCACTCGCTAACTTTACTTAAATAATCAGCTTAGGTTAAACTATCAACAGCAAGAAATGCATGG
>JBJFHH010000199.1:0-7487 GCA_051893475.1 Bacillus sp. (in: firmicutes)
AAAGAAATAAGAATATATTAGCAGAAATATAGAGAGTTGGTGTATCGATGGAGAGAGCATTTGTTGTGAGCGATATTCATGGCTGTTACACGCAGTTTGCAGAGCTTCTTGAAAACTGGGATAAAAGCATGAAGTTGTTTATTTTGGGTGATTTAATTGATCGAGGAGAGGGTTCTAAGCAGGTTGTGCAGAAAGTAATGGAACTGAAAGCTGAGTATCAGGATCAGGTGACGGTTTTGAAGGGCAATCATGAAGATATGTTCCTTAACTTTTTGCATGATCCGGAGAAAATGGGCGCACTTTATTTTTTCAATGGAGGCGGTGAGACAGTTAAGGATATGATTGGTGAACCATCCGTTTTGCACAAAAACCCGGTAGAATTGGCGCAATTAGTCAAGGAACGAGCAGGGGACGAGGTCGACTTTCTTCGTCACTTGCCATTATATGAAGAATTCGGAAATGTGTTGTTTGTCCATGCCGGCATTGATCCGAAGCTGTCGGATTGGAAAAATTCCACGGAAGAATGTTTTTTATGGACGCGCGATATGATCAAGCATCCGAATCAGACAGGGAAAGTCATCGTATACGGACATACACCAACACAATTAATCCATAGCGATCGAAGCAGCGGCATATGGATGAGCGAGGATTATTCGTATGTTAATATTGATGGCGGCTGTGCATACGGCGGACAATTGAATGCCGTTGTTGTCAACGAAAATGGAGAAATTGAACAAACCTATCAAACTGTAAAATGAGAAAAGTCCGGAGAACGGGCTTTTTTTATTTTGTAGGAAATTATAAAAATCTTCGTTGTGTATAAGTTTAAAAAAGTGTATCGATGTCTAGCTCCAACGCCCCAGCACCTAGTGAACTTCGGCAATCTCCCTACGATAAGTCAACATCGAATCACTGCCGTTCTTCGTGTTTCCTATATCTCGAGGAGAGTGGAACAAAGACTAAAACCGCCACGTCCTGTGGCAACGTCTTTGTGACTCTCATCCTGAGAGCCTCCAGTTCATACGGTGCTTAACGGGGCGCTTACGCTTTTGTTTTTTGTCAGTTTTTCTTCTTTATCATGGCAATAATTATGGTAAACTAGTGTCAACGAAAAGTAAAAGTAGGTGTTGAGCATGTTACAAAAGGCAACAGAGATTTTGTCTGCATATTTTGGGTATGATTCATTCCGAACCGGACAGAAGCAGGTGATTGAGCAAGTGCTGCACGGTGAGGATACATTATGCATTATGCCCACGGGCGGAGGTAAATCACTGTGCTATCAAATTCCGGCGCTTGTGCAGGAGGGCATCAGCATTGTGATTACACCGCTTATTTCATTAATGAAGGATCAGGTCGATCAGCTTGAGCAGCTAGGTATATCGGCTGCGCTCATTAATAGTACGCTCTCGACCGCAGAACTTCGTGCAACAATGGATGACATTCAAAGCGGTGAGTATAAAATGGTCTACATTTCTCCGGAGCGGTTGCAATCTGCGGAGTTTGTCGAGATGATGAGAACATTGCCGATTCCATTGGTTGCGATTGACGAGGCACACTGTATTTCACAATGGGGCCACGACTTTAGGCCGAGTTACAAGCATATTTATCCGTTCATTAAAAGCTTGCCGACCAAACCCACCGTATTAGCATTGACCGCTACAGCCACTCCTCATGTGCAGGATGATATTTGCCGCTCTCTGCAATTACCGGAACAAAACACAGTGATGACGACGTTCAAACGGACAAATTTGACGTTCTCTGTCATTAAGGGACAAGATTCTGATAAATTTTTGCTGGATTATATGAAAAAGAATGAAGGCAATACGGGCATTGTGTATGCGGCGACGAGAAAAACAGTGGAACAGCTGTATCAGTCTCTGCAAAAGAAGGGCATCAAAGCTGCGATTTATCATGGAGGATTGAGTGCCGATGAGCGTTTCCGACAGCAGGAGGCGTTTTTGTATGATGAAGTCGATGTCATGGTTGCGACGAACGCCTTTGGGATGGGAATCAATAAATCCAACGTTCGTTACGTTATTCATTACCAAATGCCGAAGGATTTGGAAAGCTATTATCAGGAAGCGGGGAGAGCCGGTCGTGACGGCTTGGACAGTGAATGTATATTACTGTTTGGCGCTCAGGATGTGCAAGTGCAGAAATTCTTGATTCAACAAGGTCATGCAGATGAAGAGCGCATGCAAAATGAATATAAGAAACTGCAGCAAATGGTTGATTACTGCCATACGGAAAGCTGTTTGGAAAGATATATTTTAAACTATTTCGGAGAAGAGACGATAGAAGATTGCGGCAAGTGCGGAAACTGTACCGATCATCGCAGCAGTGTCGATATGACGCTCGATGCGCAAATGGTGCTGTCATGCATGATCCGGACCGGACAGCGCTTCGGCAAGAATATGATTTCGCAAGTGCTGACAGGCTCGCGCAATAAAAAGTTACTGCAATTCCGCTTTGACCAGTTGCCGACGTACAATTTAATGCCGAAAAAAACAATCGAGGAAGTGAATAACTTCATTGATTATTTGGTTGCGCATCAATTTATCGATTTGCATCAAGGCGAGTTTCCGTATTTGGTTGTTTCTGCGAAGGGCGCCGATGTATTGAAAAACGGTCTGAAGGTCTGGAAAAAGGAAGATATGATTACGAAAACCGTTTCGAAAAATCATCCTTTATTCGAGGATTTGCGGGTGGTGAGAAAAGAGCTGGCTGCTCAGGAAGGTGTGCCTCCGTTTGTGATTTTCTCCGACGAAACATTGCAGGATATGTGCCGCCGATTGCCGCAAACATTAGAAGAAATGCTTGATGTGAAAGGTGTCGGGCAAATGAAAAGGGACAAGTTCGGTGAAGCGTTTTTACAAGTGCTGCAAAATGCCGATCCGGCTGAAGTTGAAGAAGCTGCTTCTTTGACGGCGCCAGTGAAACGTACGAAAAAGCAAACGAGCAATAAAGAAAAATCGCATCATTTGACGTATGAGCTGTACAGCGAAGGAAAGTCGATTTCGGAAATTGCCGGCTTGCGCGAGGTGACAGAGGCGACAGTCGAAAATCACCTGATGAAATGCCACCAGGAAGGTAAAGCTATTGATTGGAAGCAATTTTATACAGAAGATCAGGCTGCTATTATTAAGATGGCGCTTGAAACAGTCAATGTCAAAGAAGCAGGTTTGAAGGCTTTGAAGGAAAGCATTGCTGATGATAGCATATCGTATTTTATGCTGCGTGCATATTTAATACAACATAAATAATTGAACAACGTAGTAGGAGGAAGGAAAGAATTTGTTCACAATTGGAACACGAACAATAAAAACAGCAATCAGTGTTGTGGTTGCTTTAGTTATTGCCCAGCTGTTTGAGCTGGATAATGCCAGTACAGCCGCCGTTATCGCACTTTTAAGCGTGCAAAGTACGAAAAAGCAATCCGTGATTGTGGCTATGAAACGATTTACGGCCTGTATTGCGGGTATGCTACTTGCAACGGTGCTGTTTGAAGGAACAGCTTATATGCCAATTACAATTGGTCTGTTGCTGTTTCTATATATACCGATTATGGCGAAGCTGCAGCTTCAAGACGGCATCGTGCCGGGCTTCGTCATCATTATGCAAATGTATGTGAAGGGTGATGTGTCTGTTGATTTCTTAATCAATCAAGTATCGATTGTTTCTATCGGGATTATCGTGGCGCTTATAGTGAATCTATACATGCCGAGCACGGAAAATAAGCTCCGTGAAGTCGCGAGAGAAACCGAAGAAAATATGAAGCAGTTGCTGCTGCAACTGTCACGCTTCGTCCGTCAAAAGGAACCGGTTTGGAATGACGAATTCGATATTCGCACAGCCGAAAGCATAAAAGAAGGTCAACTGCTTGCGAAAAGAAATGTGGAAAACAGCTTTTTCCGTAAAGAAAATTATTATGAAGCATATTTCAATATGAGAAGCGAGCAAATCGGCATCATTCAGCGTGTCTTGCCGAGCATTCTTCATTTTCCGTCGACATTCGAACAAAGCGAAATGGTTGCACAATGTATTGAGAACATTGCGTTATCGCTTCACGAAAGCAATCCGGCAATCGAGCTTCTGGAAGAGGTCCGCCAATTGAAAGAAACATTTCGGGAAATGGAACTTCCGAAAACAAGGCAAGAATTCGAGACAAGGGCAGCCTTACTGATTTTGATCAACGAAATCGAACGCTTCCTGGCCTTGAAAACCACGTTTTATGAGAAGCTGAATGCTCATAAGATTACTATGCAGTGAAAAGAGATTATTATTTCTTGCCGTACAACCTTTTTAATGAGAAGTGTCAAGTCACCCACTTCTCAAAATAAAATTGCCAGCCTATTAAAGTGAGGGTGGGAATAATAAACAGTAGGCAAATATGTCATAATAAGCTATAGTAGCTACGAAATCACGGTTTTGGAGGATTACATACTATGAAAATTGCTATGGCGAGCGACCACGCTGGTTATGAATTAAAAGAGGAAGTTAAGAACTTATTGCAGCAGGCAGGACATGAAATAATCGACTTCGGTGCGCACAGCACGGAAGCGGCTGATTTATCGGATTCGGTTTATCCTGCATCTTTGGCAGTTGCAAGCGGCGAAGCGGAGCGCGGCATTTTTATTGATGGTGTCGGCTATGGCAGCGCATTGATTGCCAATAAAATTTACGGCGTAACTGCGGTTGTCTGCCAAGACCCGTTTTGTGCACGGTTAGCTCGTGAGCATACAGACAGCAATGTATTATGTTTAGGTGGAAAAATCATCGGTTCGGCAATGGTGCATGAAATTGTCGATGTGTGGATGAGAACAGATTTCTTCAAAGGAATCGAAAAGTATGAGCGCCGTGTTCAAAAGGTGAATGAAATTGTCGAAAAGCATGTGAAAAAGCTTTCTGAAATATAATCGAAAAACGAAGCTCCAATCGGGGCTTCGTTTTTTCATATCTCTTATTGCTTTATGAAGTCGGCGTTTCCACCTATAATGGAGTTATATCGGGATAGTTGATGGAGGGGTATTATGTATTGTCAGAAATGCGGTTGGAGGGTAGAAAATGATTCGGCTGTCTTTTGTCAAAAATGCGGCGCAAAGCTGATTGATGATCAGGCGGAAGTCATTTCTTCTGATCCAACGGAACTAGGAGAGCTAGGGAGCTCGAGAGGAAACAAAAAAAAGCATAAAGGTTCCTCTCATTTATGGCCGATTGTCGCACCTGTTGCCTCGCTCGTGCTTGCATCAGGCATCGGCTATTATTATTATCATTCACAAATCGAACTAAATAATGAAGTGGAACGTTTACTGGTAAAAGCAGAGCAGACTGCCTTAAGCGGCGACTATGAAGAGGCTTTGGAGGCGATCGAAAAAGCATCTGCAATCCGGCCTACATATGAACTATTAGACGAAATGAAAGCTTTGATTGAACAGGCGCAAACATTCGAGGATAGTTTCAAGAATATCGATGGTTTATTGAAAAAACAGAATTTCAATGAAGCAGAAATCGAGATTGCTAATTTGGAAGAGTTGTTAGAAGACCGTGAAGGACCGCTGTTCAGCGAATTTTCTAATCGGATTTTAGAAAAGCAAAACCAGCTGTCGATTGCAAAAATCCGAAAAGAGATTGAGAATTTGAATACAGTAGAACAGCTTGGAGTTAAGCTGCAGTCGCTTTCTTCCGTCAATCATGAAGATAAGGAAGAGGTAGCGAAGCTTATTAAAAGTAAAATTGTCAGTATCGCCATTGATAAAGCGCAAGTGCAACTGAATGACAAGCAATTCGATTATGCGCTGGATATAGTCGAGGATGCGCTTTATTATGCAAGTGGCGATGAACAGCTTCTGTCTTTTAAAGAGAGAATCATCGAAGAACAAACCGCCTATGAAAAAGCGGAAATGAATCGGATCGAGCAGGAGATGGTGGAGGCAGCTCAAGAGGATTTGAAAAATAAAACGGCTGCCGTCAGTATCGAGAGTGTCGATGCTTACATTGATGAATATGGGGATTTACACGTTTCCGGCAAAGTGAAAAATACGGCGACTGTTCCGATTTCTTCGATTGAGCTGTCTTATATCATTTTAAGTACAGAGGGAGAAAAAATTATTACGGATATGACGTATGTGGAACCGTTTATTTTAAAACCGGGAGAAGTCGGCACTTTTTATGAACTTCATTCAGGCGTTTATGAGAAAGGAACCGTTGAGATCACAGGAGCGGTATGGAAATTGGATGAAGGCGAGGGGGCAGAATAATGAAATGGACGATTAGTATTATTAGCTCGCTCATCATCTGGGCAGTACTTGGCGGTTTGTATTTTTATTGGAATGAAGAACTCCCGGCAAGACTTCCGGACAGTTCCTCTCTAACAGCGAACTCGGAGCAGGCAGATGTCGATGATTTGGATGAACCTAAGGAATTGAAAGATATCATTAAGCAAGTGCAGACAGATGTCGTGATGATTCAGCTTGACAATGGCACGCTCGGTTCCGGATTTTTATACAATGAGCAGGGGGATGTCATAACCAATGCCCATGTTGTACTTGGCGCCGAAACGGTCACGGTTAAAACAGCGGATGCCGCCGAATATGAGGGGACGGTAATAGGTCTCAGTGATGATATTGATGTCGCCGTCGTGCGCGTTCCTGGTCTGACAGCTAAAGAACCACTGCAATTGAGCGATAAAAAAGCGGAACTGGGTGAAGAAATAATCGCGCTCGGCAGTCCGCTTGGTTATCAAAATACAGTAACAACCGGTATTATTAGTGGAATTGGCCGTAACTTTGAAATCGGAACATTCCGTTACACTGATGCTTACCAAATTTCGGCACCGATTGCTCCCGGCAATTCAGGAGGCCCGCTTGTTAATAAAAATACGGGTGAGGTTGTCGGAATTAATTCCGCTGTTATTGATGAAGGGACAATCGGATTCAGCATTCCGATTACTAATGTGCGATCGCTGGTTGAAGAATGGTCATCCTCACCGATGACGGAGCTTCCGGTCTTTAATTTGTATGACGAATACGACACGGAACAGCAGGGCAATTTGGAAGAATCGGCGCTCTATTTAGTCAATTATTATTACGAAAGCATCAATATTGCCGATTATGAAACAGCCTATTCAATGCTCGGAAGCAAATGGCAAAGCGCACTCAGCCTTGAAGCTTTTAAAAAAGGCTATAGTAACACAATTTCGGTGACAATTGATGAATTAGTGATTACTGAATCCGGTGAAGAAATGACGGTATTCGGCATCATCACAGCGGAAGAAAGTCAGGAAAATGGCTCGTCAAAATTAGCGAAATATTCTATTGAGTATCAGGTCGGCTTTGAGGACGGCGAAATGAAAATATTGCGCGGCGAAGGAGACGGTATTGAAATTGGCCAATGATTATCGGGTATGGTGATTGGGAAATTTGAGCATGCTATATAGGCATCATCAATCAACCTACGGAGGTCATTGAAATGGGAAAAGAAAACCAAAA
>JBJFHH010000199.1:7587-9055 GCA_051893475.1 Bacillus sp. (in: firmicutes)
GTTTGACTAAAGAATCTTTCCATGATATGATTTTCTAAATTTTTAAAAAATTAATAGTGGAAATAGGTTTTCTAAATTTAGTTTAGAAATGAAAAGGGAAGCCCGGTGAAAAACCGGCACGGTCCCGCCACTGTAATAGGGAAGTTGCTTTTTTGTATATCACTGATCTAAACGATTGGGAAGATTGGAAGCAATGATAATCCTAGAGTCAGGAGACCTGCCTATTTTAACAACACTGTTTATGTACCTACGGAGAATAGGGAGGTGTTAGCGACTGCAAATGATTATGCTTATTTGGCGTTGTTAACTTTTTCTGTCGAGAAAAGGTGAACAACGCTTTTTCGTGTTCTAAATACATTTAAAGGGGAGCGTCAACTAATGAAAACGAGTAATCTGGGCTATCCGCGTATCGGCGAAAATCGTGAATGGAAAAAAGCATTAGAGCAATATTGGGCAGGTGATTTGGAAGAACCGGCATTGATTGAAAAGGTAGAGGCGATTCGCCTGAACCATTTGCAAAAACAAAAAGACAGCGGCATTGATATACTTCCGGTCAATGACTTTTCGTATTATGATCATGTGCTGGATACTGCGGTGATGTTCGGAATTATTCCGGAACGTTTTGCTGTTTCGGAAAAGCAACCGTCGTTATCGACTTATTACGCAATGGCTCGAGGCAACGTGAATGCGGTTGCTGGAGAAATGACAAAATGGTTCAACACCAATTACCATTACATCATTCCTGAATTTGAGGATCAGCCATTAGTTTTAACAGAAAACAAGCCGTTAAAAGCTTATTTGCAGGCAAAAGAAAAGCTTGGCATTCATGGGAAACCGGTTATTCTTGGACCATATACATTCATTAAACTGTCAAAGGGATATCACGAAAAACAGTTGCCGGCGATTATTTTACAGCTGGTGCCACTATATATTCAAATGTTGAAGGAGCTTGAGGAAGCTGGTGTCGAATGGGTACAAATCGATGAGCCGATTTTAGTGACTGATTTGTCTGAAGATGAAATGGAAACAGTCATCTACATATATGGACAATTGCAAGAAGGTCTTACGTCGTTAAGATTGATGCTGCAAACGTATTTCGATGCAGTCGAGCATTATGAAAAAGTCATCAAGCTGCCGGTACATGGTATTGGCCTTGACTTTGTCCACGGGCGTACGAAAAATATCGAGAACATTGCCAAGTTTGGTTTTCCGGAAGATAAAGTGCTGGCAGCCGGCATTATTGACGGTCGCAACATATGGCGCAGTGATTGCTTTGAAAAGAAAAGTATTGTAGACAGTTTGCTGCAAAAGGTATCAACTGACCGATTATGGATTCAGCCATCATGCAGTTTGCTTCATGTGCCAATAACAACCAAGAACGAAACGAAGCTGGATGATACGTTGAAAAAGGCTTTGGCGTTTGCGGATGAAAAATTGTATGAGCTGACGTCGATTGCAAATAGCTATG
>JBJFHH010000200.1:0-9019 GCA_051893475.1 Bacillus sp. (in: firmicutes)
GTTTTCTTGTCAATAACTTTTTTAAATTTATTTTCTCGCTCTCAAGCGACTTTACTAATATAACATTTCCGATTTTCTTTGTCAACAACTTTTTTCGTTGTTTTTTCTTCAAATCGTTTGTTGTGTCGTATTCCCTAACGACAGATATTAATATAACACCTCTTCTTACAGTACGCAACCCATTTGAACAAAAAAGTTTAGTAGAATAACAAAGTTTAACTATTCCAAATAATTTAACGGCCGACAATGTTACTTCTACCCGTTTTAGTATTAGGCAAAACCACCATGAGTATTATTGTTTTCTCATATAAAAAAGGCAGCAAAGCTGCTGCCTTTTTTATCATTAACGATGACGCATGTACGGGAATAAAAGAACGTCTCGTATAGATGGCGAGTTTGTTAATAACATAACCAAACGATCCACTCCGATTCCTAATCCACCTGTCGGCGGTAAACCGTATTCTAATGCTTCGATGAAATCATCATCCATTTCATGCGCTTCATCATTGCCTTGTTCTTTTTCTTTCAATTGCGCTTCGAAGCGTTGGCGTTGATCAATCGGATCATTCAATTCAGTGAAGGCATTCGCATGCTCGCGCCCAACAATGAATAACTCGAAACGATCCGTGAAACGAGGATCTTCTTCATTCTTCTTCGCTAATGGAGAAATTTCCACAGGATGTCCGTATACGAATGTAGGCTGAATAAGTGTTTCTTCTACTCTTTGTTCGAAGAATTCATTTACTACATGACCGAACTCCATATGTTCATTCACTTCAATACCATGCTCTTTCGCTAATGCTTGCGCTTCTTCCTTCGTCATATGCTTCCAGAAGTCTACACCTGTTACTTCTTTAACCGCATCTACCATGTGAACTCGTTTCCATTGTGGTGTTAAGTCCACTGTGTATTCGCCGTAAGGAATAACCATAGTGCCGTTAACTTCTTGGCAAATATGGGAAATCAAGTTTTCAGTCAGATTCATAATATCATTGTAATCAGCATACGCTTCATACAGCTCGATCATTGTGAATTCCGGATTATGTCTAGTCGATACACCTTCGTTACGGAATACACGGCCGATTTCATACACTTTTTCCAGACCGCCAACGATTAATCGTTTTAAGTGAAGTTCGATTGCGATACGCATGAACAGTTCCATATCTAATGCGTTATGGTGCGTTACGAACGGACGTGCAGAAGCTCCGCCTGCGATTGTATGCATCATCGGCGTTTCTACTTCCAAGTATCCATGGCTATCTAGGTAGCGGCGCATAGATTGAATAATCTTGCTTCGTGTAATGAATGTATTTCTGCTTTCTTGGTTCGTAATAAGATCGACATAGCGTTTACGGTAGCGCTCTTCCACATCTTTCAAACCGTGGAACTTGTCCGGAAGCGGACGAAGTGCTTTTGTTAAAAACGTAAACTCGCTCGCTTTAACAGATAGCTCTCCAACATTCGTTTTGAAGACTGTACCTTTGATCCCGACGATGTCTCCAAGGTCAGCATGCTTAAATTCATCATACGCCTCATCACCGACTGCATCTTTACGAACATAAATTTGCATTTGTCCAGTTAGGTCCTGAATATGCGCAAATCCAGCTTTACCTTTACCACGCTTTGTCATAATACGGCCGGCAATTTTTACTTCGATTTCTTTTTCAGCTAAGTATTCTTTTTCGCAATCCCCATATGCATCGAATAACTCTTGAGTTAAATGGGTACGTTCGAATCTCTTGCCGAATGGATCTTTTCCTGCGTCAAACATATTTTGCATTTTCTCGCGTCTAACGAGAAGCTGGTCATTTAATTCTTCATGACTCATCGTTTGTTCACTCCACTTTCTCTTATCTGGATATATAGACAGCTCGAATAACGAACTTTATTTTCTTTACTCATTGTACACAAAGTATGGACGGAAAACACCTTTTTTCCATCAAAATCGAGCGCTTTCTGATTTCCAACATATAAAAAACTGCCAGTCAATCTGCTGGCAGTCGATTTTAAAACGTATTATAGAAAAGATACTATTTAAAGTCAACAAACTACACTGCTTGGAATTGGCCAGTCTTATTTTCTTGTTGCGTATCTTCTACTAGTGTATTTAAAAGGTTAGCTAAGTCTGCGCGAGTATTACACTCATTAATCGCATTGCGAACTTTCCCGCTACCTTGCACGCCTTTTAAATACCACGCTGCATGCTTCCGCATCTCACGGACAGCGATATGCTCATTTTTCAAGTCAATCAAACGATCGAGGTGAAGCATACATACATCAATTTTCTCTTGAGCAGCCGGCTCAGGCATAAGTTCGCCTGTTTCAAGATATTTGACTGTACGATAAATCATCCACGGATTACCTAATGCTGCTCGCCCAATCATGACCCCGTCGCAGCCTGTCTCATCCAGCATACGTTTAGCATCTTGCGGTGTATTGACATCTCCGTTCCCGATAATCGGAATATTCACGTTTTGTTTCACTTCGCGAATGATATTCCAATCCGACGTCCCTTCATACATTTGCACACGTGTTCGTCCGTGCAGAGCAACCGCCTTACCTCCTGCTCTTTCTACTGCTTGTGCATTTTGGACAGCATAAATATGCTCAGGGTCCCACCCCATACGCATTTTAACTGTGACCGGCTTCTGAACAGCATCAACAACCGCAGCAACCATATCATAAATCTTATTCGGATCAAGCAACCATTTGGCGCCTGCATCAACCTTCGTAATTTTCGGTACCGGGCAACCCATATTTATATCAATAATATCTGCATTTGTATTTTCATCAACAAATTTAGCCGCTTCGACAAGCGATTCTCTTTCACCGCCAAAAATTTGCAGACTTAGCGGTTTTTCGCGCTCATCGATATACAGCATATTCATCGTTTTTTCGTTTTTGTAAACAATCCCTTTATCGCTAACCATTTCAGCGCAAACAAGACCTGCACCAAATTCTTTAACAGTAAGGCGAAATGCTGAGTTGCATACACCAGCCATCGGCGCAAGGACGACAGGATTCTTCATCTGAATATCGCCTATTTTTAACATTCGTGTATTCTCCTTTGCTTCTAGCTATTAGAAATTCAATCCCAGACCCTTTGTTCATTTCTATTCTTGCGGCGGACGCAACTCATCAACAGAAATGTCTAATACAGCAGACACTTCTTGTAAAAATTGTTCTGTCGGCACTCGATTGCCCCTTTCAATCTCGCCAAGCAGCGAAACGGATACAAGCAATTCTTTTGCCAATCCTTCTTGTGTATATCCTTTTAGCTTTCTAAATGCGCGAATTCGTCTTCCCCATCTTTCCTCTTCCATAATCGAACTCCTTCTTTATCAGGTATATGTTCTAATACTTTCTGCAATGGCAATTCCATCGCCGGAAGCTCGATGTTAGGTTCTATTTCCAATAGTGGAATGATGACAAAAGCGCGCTCATGCATCCGAGGATGTGGAACAGAAAGGTCATCTGTTTCAATATTGTCTTGATTATACAGTAAAATGTCAAGGTCAATTGTTCTTGGACCCCATCTGATTTTCCTTTCCCTGCCAAGCTCTAATTCTATTTGCAAACATTTTTGCAACAGCTGCTCCGCTTCATAATCCGTTTCCAGCTTCACAACTATGTTTAAGAAATTCCCTTGATTTGTATATCCAACAGGGTCAGTTTCATAAATTGAAGATATTTTGTTTATACTGATATGCTCATCTTTATGCAGTTCCTCAATTGCGCCCTTCAAATAACTTAATCGGTCATCCATGTTGGACCCAAGAGAGATGTAAGCCACTGACTTCACACTTGTCGACTCCTCTTAATTTCTATAGCTACTGATTTGTAATGTCCTGGTATCGGTGGATCCGGTTTGATTACCTTCACTGTACACGCCGATACTAAAGGAAAATTCCCCAGAACTGACGAAGCAATATTTTCAGCAACTGCTTCTACCAGTTTATACGGTTTACCTTCAACAATCATCTTGCACGTATTGTACAAATCAGCATAGCTGACAGAGTCATGTAAGTTGTCGCTTTTTCCTGCTGCCGAAAGATCTACTTCTGCGACTAAATCTACTCTAAAGCGCTGACCAAGTCGTGTTTCCTCCGGGAAAACACCATGGTAGCCGTAAAACTCCATTTCATTCACATATATTTTATCCAGCGTAATCACCCTTTCCCATTAGTGCATCCATCATTTTTGCCATTCGGGCGATTTCCTTTACATCATGGACACGCATAATTTGACAGCCTTTTTGAATGCCGTAGCATACTGTCGCACCTGTGCCTTCCATTCGTTCTGATGGAGGCAAGTCCAGGATTGTGCCAATCATTGACTTTCTCGAAGTGCCAAGCAGAACCGGATAGCCAAGCGCGACAATTGTATCAAGATGTCGCATCATTTCCAGATTCAATGCTAAATCTTTTGCAAACCCGATTCCCGGGTCTAAAATGATGTTTTCATCACGGACACCGGCAGATTTAGCAAGCCGGATGCTTTCATAAAGGTCGTTAATCGAATCACGCATGAAAGAGGAATAGCAGCTTCCTTCCCGATTGTGCATAAGAATATAAGGAACATCCAATTCCGCGGCAACTTCCGGCATATTGCTGTCGATTTTCCCTCCCCATATATCATTAATCACATGGGCCCCTGCCAATATCGCCTGCTTCGCTACTTCCGCTTTATACGTATCGATTGAAATCGGCACCTCAACTTCTTGGGAAATTGCTTGAATAACCGGAATCACTCTCGATAACTCTTCATCCTCCGAAACGAATTCTGCGCCGGGACGGGTTGATTCACCGCCAATATCAATAATATCCGCTCCGTCAGCTACGAGCTGCTTCGCTTTTGCTACCGCATTTTCCACATCAATATAGCGGCCGCCATCCGAGAAGGAGTCCGGCGTCGCATTCAAAATTCCCATGATTAATGTCTTTTTTCCATAATCCAACTGATAAGGACCGCAAGACAGAACTGTTTGTTTTGTAATCATCCTTTTCACCCAGCATTCTATAGTAAGTTTTCGCAAGTCCATGATGACATGCGTTCTAGTTTGTATTGTCTATGGAGAGCTTGCGTTAATTCACCAGCGGCTCCACGATAAGCTCTAATTCCGATTAACTGATTAACGACCACTATTTCCTGTATGGAATTCGTAAGAAAAACCTCTTCCGCATCCTGTAATTCGGACAACGAGAAACACCCTTCCCTTACTTCATATCCCAACTTATTAGCCGCAGCTATAATCCATTGTCTTGTAATCCCCAATAAAATGCCAGTGTTTTCACTTGGCGTGTAAAGGATCCCATTCTTCACCCAAAAGATATTAGAAGTAATCCCTTCCGCAACAAAGCCTTCTTGCGTTAAGAAAATACCTTCTGCATCCGGATACGTTTTCTGCAGCTCCATTTTGGCCGCTATATTATTCCCGAAATGATGCGATTTGAGACGTATGCCTATTTCCGGCATATTCCGTTTCAGCTTCAGAATGACCGCATCCCTCTTGACTATTTGATCTCCCGCTTCCGGCAGCGGACTGATGAAAACAATCAAACTCGGGTGAAGATAGTGTCCTTCCGGCAACCCTGCCTTCCCGACACCAGCAGAGTAATTAATTCTGATTCTGGCATCTTGAAGTCGATTAAGTTCCAGTAACTCTTGGATAATAGCTAAAATCTCACCCTTACGAACAAACGTTTCTATCCCCATTTCTCGAAGACCTTTTTGCATGCGCAACAGATGGTCGTCTAATAAAAAAGGGTGTCCCTTATATATACGAACCGTTTCAAAAAGACCCATTCCGTATAAAAAACCATGATCAAAGGGCGAAATTTTCGCATCCTGTTCGTCTATGTATTGTCCATTGCAATAAATAATCACTTCATCACCTAGCTCTTTTATAAAGCTGAACGAATTGACCAATCAGCTCTTTCCCTTTTTCTGTCATGATCGATTCAGGATGAAATTGCACACCCTCGACCGGATATTCTTTATGACGAATCGCCATGATTTCCCCTTCTTCCGTCCATGCCGAAATTTCGAAGCATGATGGCAGCGTCTCCTTCTTGACGATTAAAGAATGATATCTTGTAGCCCGAAAAGGATTAGGCATATTTTCAAAAATCGTTTTGCCGTCATGGTAAACAGGAGAGGTTTTTCCATGCATCAGCTGCTCCGCCTGTATGACATCCCCGCCAAACACTTGTCCAATTGCCTGATGACCTAAACACACTCCGAAAATCGGAATATCCTTGGCAAAATGTTCGATAATCTGAAGACTCATCCCCGCTTCATTCGGACTGCACGGCCCAGGCGAAATCATAATGCACTGCGGTTGCCATTGCTCGATTTCTTCAATGGTAATTTCATCGTTTCGTTTGACGATTAATTCTTGACCCATCTCACCTAAATATTGCACTAAATTGTACGTGAAGGAATCATAGTTATCAATCATGATAATCATCGTTGCTCACCTTTCACTTTCTCATCGGCTATTTCTTTTGCACGCCACACAGCCTTTGCTTTCTTCAAACTCTCCTTGTATTCATTCTTCGGAACAGAGTCAATAACTACTCCCGCTCCTGCTTGAATATGCCCGATTCCATCTTTTGCAAACAACGTCCGAATTACAATATTCAGCTCAAGATCACCATCAAAGCCGATCCAGCCGATTGAACCTGTATAAAGCCCTCTTCGGACAGGCTCCAATTCCTCAATGATTTCCATCGTCCGGATTTTCGGCGCTCCTGTAATCGTCCCTCCCGGAAAAGCAGCATCAATCAAATCATAGCCATCAAATGATGTTTCCAGTTTTCCTTGCACATTCGAAACGATATGCATAACATGTGAATATTTTTCGATGACCATAAACTCGTTTACTTCCACCGAGCCGTATTCACATACCTTTCCCAAATCATTTCTCTCCAAATCAACCAGCATCACATGCTCGGCGCGTTCTTTTTCATTGTCGATTAATTCTTGCGCTAAACGCTGATCTTCTTCCTCATCTTTCCCCCTTGAACGAGTGCCTGCAATCGGGCGGGTGCTGACATGATTTCTTTTCTTTTTGACTAACAGCTCCGGAGATCCACTGACAATTTGAAAGCCTGGCGTTTGCATATAGCCCATATAAGGTGAAGGGTTCAATTTTCTTAAAGCGGAATAAATAGCTTGAGGGTGTGCTGTAAGCGGCTTAGATTGCCTTACTGATAAATTCACTTGGAATATATCCCCAAAAGATATATAGTTCTTTATTTTCTCTACTGCAGATATAAATTCCTGCTCCGTCATAGAAACCGACAAATTTTCTTCCGAAAAAGATACAAAATCCGACTGCTTATCTGACGTTTGCTCAGTTGCCGCTTGAATAAACTCCTGCTCCAACTCTGCTAATCGTTCTAAAGCATCTTGCTCCGCTTCATGTTCCGTCATTTTCAATAGCCATAATGAATTATTTTCATGTTCAAATACGGCAATCTCATCGAATACTAAGAAATATAAGTATGGCGTTTCTAAATCGTCTTTCGACAAAACCGGAAGTTTCTCGATACAGCGCGCATAATCGTAGCTAATAAACCCGATCGCCCCTCCCAAAAAGTCAGGAAGTTGATCGTCTGAAGGAACGTTATATTGCTTCATCCACTCCTTCATTTTATGTAAAGGATTTCCGCTCAGTTTCTCTACTCGCCCGAGCCGGTCCGTCACTTGCAATGAATTTTCATGTCCCTCTAGAATAGCAAATGGCTGTATACCGCATATTGAGTATTTTCCGTTTCTGCCGCTTTCTAAAATAACATGGTGGTCCTTCTTACTGGATAACACTTCATATGCCAGAAAGAAATCTTCCTTGGAAAATGAAAGTTGCTTGCTGTACACTTTTCGTTTTATTGTAATCACTCCTGTTCGATAATCGATAGTCCTTAATAGTTTACTACGAACTGGTTTTTTTCTGCACATTTTTCATAAATGAAAAAGCACCCTGGGGAAGGGTGCTTTTTACAAAACAATATTATTCAAAGTTATAAAGAGGCGTACTCAAGTATCTTTCGCCATTACTCGGGATAATTGCTAATACTTTTTTGCCTTTTCCTAGTTTTTGCGCCACTTGAAGTGCAGCAGAGATTGCAGCTCCAGAAGAGATTCCACCTAGAATTCCTTCTTCTTTAGCAGCTAGACGCGCATATTTGAACGCTTCTTCATTCTGCACAGTAATGATTTCATCGTAAATATTAGTGTTTAACACATCCGGTACAAAACCTGCTCCAATACCTTGGATTTTGTGAGGGCCCGGTTTGCCGCCGGATAGTACTGGTGAATCAGCCGGCTCAACAGCAACGATTTTAATGCCAGGGAATGCTTCACGCAATACGTCACCAGTACCTGTAATAGTTCCGCCCGTTCCGATTCCTGAAATAAATGCATCCAGTTGCTCTTCACCGAATTGCTCCACAATCTCTTTACCAGTTGTTCTTCTATGAACTTCAGGGTTTGCTTCGTTCTTAAATTGCTGCGGCATGAAATAGCCGTTTTCTTTCGCTAATTCTTCCGCTTTACGGATGGCTCCGCCCATTCCTTCAGGTCCCGGAGTTAATACAAGTTCAGCTCCATAGGCACGTAATAAGTTTCTGCGCTCTAAACTCATTGTTTCCGGCATAACGAGAATTGCTTTATAGCCTTTAGCTGCTGCAATCATCGCAAGACCGATACCCGTGTTTCCGCTTGTCGGTTCGATAATAGTAGAATCAGCTTTTAATTGGCCGCTTTCCTCTGCCGCTTCAATCATCGCTAAAGCAATGCGATCTTTAACGCTGCTTCCAGGATTCATGTATTCTAATTTCAAGTAAACATCCGCACTGTTGTCATCTACTAAACGATTTAATTTCACGATAGGCGTATGCCCAACTAATTCCGCTACAGAATTTGCAATTTTAGACATAATCTCCACTCCTAATTCCAAGTATTTTTATTGGTTTTATTTTAATTTACACGCAAGTTTAAATTTTGTCAACAATTT
>JBJFHH010000201.1:0-2197 GCA_051893475.1 Bacillus sp. (in: firmicutes)
TTCTTTCTTGGTACGATAACGAAACTGGTTACTCTAACCGTGTAGTTGACTTAGTTGACTTCATCGCTTCTAAAGGTCTTTAATCCTTAATCCGTATGTTTCATTAAATAACATAACAAACCAATAGTAGAACATATTGGATAAATTGTGTTATTCTTATTATAATAGAAATGAGAAAAAGGGGAGAGGGTTATAGGCCCCCTCCCCCTTTTCTTGTGATGTAAGAAAGTGAAGGAATTCCATGTTTGCTCTTACGCATACCCTTCTTGAAGGGAGAGCAAAAGATTCTCTCATTTCTTATCATAAGAAGACTCCATTAGCTTTTTCTCCTTTCTTAAATAATGCGGTTATTTTATGAACAGATGGAAAATATAAGTACATATTCTGTACGCTGTCATTCATTCTTTTTAGTTTTAGAAGGAGGTCTTTCGATATGAACAAAAAAAGTATTAAAGATATCGATGTTAAAGGCAAACGCGTATTTTGCCGTGTGGACTTTAACGTACCGATGCAAAACGGTGTAATCACTGACGACACTCGTGTTCGTGCTGCACTTCCAACAATCCAATATTTAATGGATCAAGGTGCAAAAGTAATTTTAGCAAGCCACATGGGCCGTCCAAAAGGTCAAGTTGTGGAAGAGCTTCGCTTAACTCCAGTTGCGAAAAAGCTTAGCGAGCTTCTTGGTAAAGAAGTCGCAAAAGCAGATGAAGCTTACGGAGAAGCTGTTGAAGCGCAAATCGCTAAAATGAACGACGGCGATGTATTATTGCTTGAAAACGTTCGTTTCTACCCAGGTGAAGAGAAAAACGATCCTGAATTGGCGAAAGCATTCGCTAACCTTGCTGACATTTTCGTAAACGATGCATTCGGTGCTGCTCACCGTGCGCATGCTTCAACTGAAGGTATTGCTAAATACATCCCGGCTGTTTCTGGTTTCTTAATGCAAAAAGAGTTGGATGTATTGGGCAAAGCAATGTCTAACCCAGATCGTCCTTTCACTGCAATCATTGGTGGTGCTAAAGTTAAGGACAAAATCGGCGTTATCGAGAACCTTCTTGATAAAGTGGACAACCTAATCATCGGCGGCGGCTTAGCATACACATTCATCAAAGCACAAGGCTATGAAATCGGTACTTCTCTATTAGAAGAAGACAAAATCGATTTAGCTAAATCTTTCATGAAACAAGCGGAAGAAAAAGGCGTGAAATTCTACATGCCAATCGACGCTGTTATCGCTCCTGAATTCGGCGAAAACGTTGAATCTAAAGTAGTAGATATCGATGCAATCCCAGCTGACTGGATGTCTTTAGATATCGGACCTAAAACAGCTGCATTATATGCAGATGTAATCAAAAACTCTAAGCTTGTAATCTGGAACGGACCTATGGGCGTATTCGAATTCGATAAATTCGCTAACGGTACAAAATCAGTAGCACAAGCTCTAGCTGATTCTGATGCATACAGCGTAGTTGGCGGCGGAGATTCTGCAGCAGCTGCTGAGAAATTCCACTTAGCTGACAAAATGTCACACATTTCAACTGGCGGCGGAGCTTCACTTGAGTTCATCGAAGGTAAAGAGCTTCCTGGCGTAGTTGCATTAAACGATAAATAATTTTTGTAAGAAGTCGCTTAAGAAAGCGTAATGACGCATACTAGATAAGGGCCCTAGCTACTATGTGCCGTGAATTTTTCATAAATGCTGCTTCCATACAAAAAATTTCTGCTTATATTTGATGCATTGACCGGCCTCATACGCAAAAAATGGAAGGGGACGCCTTTTCATTTCAAACGTTACTACCGGCAATTGCTCATGGCTTTTTAAGAAAGGAAGGTATTCAATGCGTAAACCGATCATCGCTGGAAACTGGAAAATGAATAAAACACTTTCTGAAGCAAAAAGCTTTGTGGAAGAAGTAAAAAACGTTGTTCCTTCAAATGATGCAGTAGATTCAGTAGTCTGCTCACCAGCATTATTTTTAGGACAATTAGTAGAAGCGACTAAAGGTACTAACCTTGCTGTAGGCGCTCAAAACATGCACTTCGAAGAAAACGGTGCTTTCACTGGCGAAATCAGCCCGGTTGCACTTGCTGACCTTGGTGTACAATATGTAATTCTTGGACATTCTGAACGTCGTGAAATGTTCAACGAAACTGACGAAACAGTAAACAAAAAGACTTTAGCTGCTTTCAAACA
>JBJFHH010000202.1:0-20009 GCA_051893475.1 Bacillus sp. (in: firmicutes)
GCTCCCATCGTTAACATGATCAAAGGGGACGTGGTAAATAAATTATTTACAGAGGAATAAACTTTGAGCTTTTTTGATATTTTTTGTTCTGTAAGTTAATCCATTTGTCCTGTTTTATTGAAGAGGATACATTTTTATAATTGTGAAAAATATACTGTCTACGATAGCAATTCATCATAGAATTCTTTTAAGATTTATAAGGAATTTTAAACAGGGCGCTTCTGCTCTTGTATTGGTCGACAGGCTGTATGTCCGATGATATAATTACATAAAATTGTATTTTTGGAATGTTTTTGGTGTTTGAGGCTGGTTGAGCATTTGTCAATTGCCTTTTTCATATATAAAAAGCAAAGGGGGAGAGACATGGACTTATGGAACTGGTATCAGAATAATTATCTGATTGTCGTTGTATTTCTATGTCTTGGCGTATTGTTGCCAGTTGTTGCTCTGTTTTTAGGCAAACTTCTCAGACCGTTCAAACCAAATCCGGCAAAATATACTACATTCGAAAGCGGAGTTGAACCTTTTCATGATTCCAGGGTTCAATTCAATGTGCGTTATTACATGTTTGCAATATTATTCGTTATTTTTGATGTGGAAACTGTTTTTCTTTATCCTTGGGCAGTTGCCTATGAGAAGCTTGGAATTGTCGCTCTCATTGAAATGCTTATTTTTGTATTCATGCTATTCATTGGCCTGATCTATGCCTGGAAAAAGAAGGTGCTGAAATGGACTTGAAATTAGATGGAATTACGGAGCGCGAACAGGAAGAGATGAAGCGGAATATATTTTTTTCGACATTAGAGCAGGTGAAAAGTTGGGCGAGAAGCAATTCTCTTTATCCGATGACATTTGGTCTAGCTTGTTGTGCCATCGAAATGATGGGGGTCGGAGCTGCGCATTATGATTTGGATCGCTTCGGATCATTTTTTCGAAACTCGCCGCGGCAATCGGATGTGATGATTGTTTCCGGAACCGTTACGAAGAAAATGGCGCCGATTGTACGCCGTCTTTACGATCAAATGCCGGAGCCGAAATGGGTGATTGCGATGGGCTCATGTGCGACTGCCGGTGGTCCCTATGTTTATTCATACAGTGTCGTGAAGGGTGTTGATCAAATCGTCCCGGTAGATGTTTATATACCTGGTTGTCCTCCAAATCCGGCAGCACTATTATACGGCATAAACAAGCTAAAAGAAAAAATACGCTACGAAGCCAAGTCCGGGAAGCGGGTGATGTAGCGTGGATGAAAGAGAGAAAAAGAAGCAGGCAGCGGAAAAAGCGAAGACAGAGGCATTAAAGCGTCTAGCTGAGCGCAACAAGCAAAAAGAACAAGCTTCCGAGGAAGCAGAAGATAAAAATGTGAAAGCGCTTCAAAACAAAACGCCGGAAGAGCTGGCGAAAGTGAAGGCAGCTGCAGCAGCAAAAGCAAAAGCCGCCGCATTGGCCAAGCAGGAACAGCGTAAAATGGCTGAAACAGAAGCGACCGAACTACAGCCAGCCCCTAATCAGCCACTGTTGGATGAGTATGTGAAAAAAATAGAAGAAGTGCTGGGCAAAGAGGTTTTGGAGGAAGCGTCAATTAACCGTTTATCAAAGAATGTGCCGACACTTGTTGCAAAGAAAGAATACTACTTTAAAATAGCTGAATTTTTAAAAAAATATTTTTCTTTCGATTACTTATCGGAGCTTCACGGAACAGACTTCGTGACCCATATAGAAGTGTACGTATATTTATACTCGCATTTAAACAATCAATCGATTGTTTTAAAAACAAAGCTCGACCGCGACCAGCCTTCCATTCCATCTCTAGTACCGCTTTGGGAAGGAGCGAACTGGCCGGAGTGCGAAGCGTATGATTTGTTGGGCATTCAGTTTAAAAATCATCCGGATTTGAGGCGAATTCTGTTGGGTGAGGAGTGGGTCGGTCATCCGCTCAGAAAAGACTATGAACCGTTCGATGTGGAGGTGTGACAGTTGATACGGACAGAGGAAATGTTATTGAATGTTGGTCCTCAACATCCGAGTACGCACGGTGTTTTTCGCCTCGTCATCAAAATTGATGGAGAAATCATTACGGAAGCAACACCGGTGATTGGTTATTTGCACCGAGGAACAGAAAAGCTGGCGGAAAACCTGCAGTATACGCAAATCATCCCCTATACAGACAGAATGGATTATTTGGCGGCGATGACAAATAACTATGTATTGTGTCATGCCGTTGAAACGATGATGAAGATTGAGATCCCTGAAAGAGCGGAATTTTTGCGGGTTTTGGCGATGGAGCTTGGGCGGGTTTCGAGTCACCTCGTCTGGTGGGGAACGTACCTATTGGATATCGGAGCCATCAGCCCGTTTCTTTATGCTTTCAGAGAACGGGAAATGATTCAAAATTTATTAAATGAACTTTCCGGTGCTCGTTTGACCTTTAATTATATGCGTGTGGGCGGCGTAAAATGGGATGCCCCGGACGGCTGGATTGAGAAGGTGCGCGAGTTTGTGCCGTATATGAGAGAGCAGCTGGAAGGCTATCATGAGTTAGTCACAGGTAATGAAATCTTTATGAAGCGCATTAAAGGGGTCGGCACTTACACGAAGGAAGAGGCGATTCAATATTCCTTGAGCGGTGCCAATCTTCGCTGTACTGGTGTGAAGTATGATCTGCGCAAGTCAGAGCCGTACAGCATTTACGATCGTTTTGATTTTGAAATTCCGACCCGAAACGAGGGAGATGCATGGTCAAGGTATCAAATTCGTCTCGAGGAAATAGAGGAGTCGCTTAAGATTATTGAACAAGCTGTTGAGCAATTTCCAAGCAGCGGTGCCATCATGGCAAAGGTGCCGAAAATTATTAAAGCGCCTGCCGGAGAAGCGTTTGTCCGCATCGAAGCGCCGAGAGGAGAAATAGGCTGCTATATTGCCAGTGAAGGCAAGAAGGAACCTTTCCGGCTGAAGTTCAGGCGCCCTTCCTTTTACAATCTGCAGATTTTGCCGAAGTTGCTGAAAGGTGAGAACATCGCGAATCTGATTACGATTCTAGGGGCTATCGATATTGTACTCGGGGAGGTTGACGGCTGATGATCGAAGGGCTGCTTCACGAACCGGCAGGTCTGAGGAATTTCGGGATTTTCTTTTTGCTTGCAGTTCTGTTTCTTTTTTTCATTCTCGCCTTTGTCATGTATGCGATTTTGTCGGAGAGGAAAGTGCTGGGCTTTATGCAACTTCGCTACGGTCCCAGTCATGTCGGCGGAAAATGGGGCTTGCTGCAGACGGCGGCAGATGTTTTGAAGCTATTAATCAAGGAAGATATCATTCCGAAGCTGGCCGATCGTCCTTTGTTCATATTGGCGCCTGTTCTTGCTTTTTCCCCGGCATTCATGGTGCTTGCGGTCATTCCTTTTACCGACAATATGCAATTTGCCGATATTGGAATCGGTCTGCTCTACTATATTGCGATTTCCGGTATTACAGTGGTTGGGGTTGTAGCAGCTGGCTGGTCATCGAATAACAAATATTCCTTGATCGGGGGAATGCGTGCGGCGGCACAAATGATTTCATATGAAATACCGCTTGTTATGAGTGTTGTCGGAATTATTTTGCTGACGGGAAGTTTGAACTTGAATGATATCGTAGCCGCTCAGCAAAATTATTGGTTTATCCTTTTGCAGCCGCTTGCCTTTCTCATTTTTATCATTGCATCTGTTTCCGAGCTGAACCGCACGCCGTTTGATTTACCGGAAGCGGAATCGGAGCTGGTTGCCGGCTATCATACAGAATATTCCGGTTTTCGCTGGGCCTTTTTCATGCTGGCGGAATATGTTTATTTGTTTGCTATGAGCGCGATGACAACCGTTTTATTTTTGGGAGGATGGTTGCCGCCGTTCGCATTTCTGGATTTCATTCCGGGCGCTGTATGGTTTGCGTTGAAATTCAGTGCTGTTATTTATGTGATTATTTGGGTTCGGGCGACCTTCCCGCGCATGAGAGCGGATCACTTAATGGAGTTCGGCTGGAAGGTGCTGCTGCCGTTAGCGCTTGCTAACATTTTTATAACGGCCATTTTAAAGGAACTGTTTTAAGCTTGTGAATACTGAAGGGATGAGAGGTGTTGAAAATGTTTGGATTGGCAAAGGGTTTGAAATATACGTTGAAAAATTTAACCCGGCAAAAGGTGACGTATGATTATCCGAATGATGCACTGCTATTGCCTGATCGTTTTCGCGGCATCCAAAAGTTTTATCCGGAAAAATGCATTGTTTGCAACCAATGTTCCAACGTTTGTCCGACAGACTGCATCACCTTGACGGGCAAAAAACATCCGGATTCGAGTAAAAAGGGGAAAATCATCGATACGTATGATATAAATTTTGAAATTTGCATTTTATGCGATTTGTGCACAGAGGTTTGTCCGACTGAGGCGATTATTATGTCGAATAACTTTGAACTGGCTGAGTACAGCAGGGATATGCTTTTTAAAAATTTAGAGTGGCTCGATGAAAATGATACGAATATCAGAAAGGAGAATAAGGTATGAGTTTTTCCGGTGAAATGCTCGGATTTGCCGTCCTTGCGATTGTGGCCATTTCCGGTGCGCTTCTCCTTCTGATATTAAAGAAGGTTGTTCATATGGTAGTGGCGATGGTGTTTACCTTCATTAGCATTGCCGGTCTATATGTGACGCTTTCTGCAGAATTTGTAGCAGCTGTGCAAATCTTGATTTATTCAGGAGCAATTACGATTATGATGCTTTTTGGTATTATGCTGACAAAGCATAATGATGAAGAACGGAAACAACCGGAGAGATGGCGCAATTTCTTTGTGTTTATTGGTGTTTTGGTGATTGCGGTCACTGTCTATATAGGTATTTATGATTTGAGTATTCCGGTGGAGCAGGTGCCGCTGCATGAAGCGAATACAGAGCAAATTGGCGTTGCGCTTTATTCGAAGTATATTATTCCGTTTGAATTGATCTCGATTCTTTTATTAGTGGCGTTAGTAGGTGCCGTTATTTTAGCGAAACGGGATGACAAGGAGGAGAAAGAATGACGTCAATTCCTCTTTCTGCGTATTTGACTCTTGCACTGATTTTATTTTGTCTCGGATTGTATGGTGCCTTAACGAAGAAAAATATCGTGATCGTCCTGCTCTGTGTCGAGCTGATGCTGAATGCCGTCAATATTAATTTAGTCGCCTTCAGCAAGCTTGGTCCTGTACCATCGATTACCGGCCAAGTATTTTCCTTGTTCACAATCAGTGTGGCAGCCGCGGAGGTAGCGGTTGGTCTTGCGATTTTGCTTGCGCTTTACCGGAATAAAAAGTCAGTCAATATTCAAGAAGTGAATACGATGAAAAACTAATTTGCGAGAAATTAAAAGTGGCGCGAGGTTCTGGGCGCTGTTCAAAAGGGGATTTGATAGGATGGCAAATGCATGGGTCATACCATTACTCCCGTTAGTATCATTCTTATTTCTTCTTCTATTCGGAAAAAAATTAAAGGAATGGAGTGCTTATGCGGGAATTGCCTTGACACTCGGTTCTTTCGTTTATTCCTTGCTGGTGCTGTCGGAGCGTTTGTCGGCACCGACGTACAAGGCCGAAGCCGTTTGGCTCGCAATAGGGGATGTGTCTTTAACAGCGGGATTTGAAATTAATCAATTAAATGCGTTAATGCTTGTCATTGTATCGCTTGTCAGCCTTTTAGTGCACATTTATTCAATAGGATATATGCGCGGAGACGAGCGATTGCCGGTCTTTTATGCTTACTTGGGGTTGTTTACGTTTGCGATGCTCGGCTTAGTTGTTTCTCCTAATCTATTACAGATTTATGTTTTTTGGGAACTAGTAGGAGCAGGCTCGTTCTTGTTGATTGGCTTTTACTTTTATAAGCAGGAAGCGAAGGCTGCCGCAAAAAAAGCGTTTATTATGACGAGAATCGGGGATATCGGACTGTTCATCGGTATGATGCTGCTGTTTTTGGAAGTCGGAAGCTTTGAACTTGATGTGATTTTTATCGCGGCAGAGTATGGAACGATATCAAACAGCATGGTGACCGTCATTTGCGTACTTCTGTTCATCGGGGCGATTGGGAAGTCCGGGCAATTCCCGCTTCATACATGGCTTCCCGATGCAATGGAGGGGCCGACACCTGTATCGGCTCTCATTCATGCCGCAACGATGGTCGCAGCCGGTGTTTATCTTGTCGCAACGATGTTTCCGTTGTTTTCGGTCAGTGAAACAGCTTTGTACATAGTGGCGATCATCGGTGGATTTACCGCCATCTTTGCTGCTTCTATTGCACTTGTGCAATATGACATAAAGCGAATTTTGGCCTATTCAACAATCAGTCAGCTCGGCTATATGATGCTGGCACTCGGCTCTGCCGGCTACGTCGCCGGGGTGTTCCATTTAATGACACATGCCTTTTTTAAAGCGTTGCTATTCCTTGCGGCAGGAAGTGTCATTCATGCGGCAGCGACACAAGATATCAGAAGGATGGGCGGACTATGGAAGAATCTCAGGTGGACCGGGATTCTGTTTCTGATTGGCACACTGGCGATTTCTGGCGTACCATTGCTGTCCGGTTTCTTCAGTAAGGATGAAATTTTATTGGCTGTCTATGCCAATGGTAACGTAGTATTGTTTGTGATTGCACTTATTACCGCCTTACTGACCGCTTTTTATATGTTCCGGCTGTTTTTTCTTGTGTTTGCCGGCACCAACCGCAGCGAGACAAGAGCTGTGCATGAAGCACCAAAATCAATGCTGTTGCCGATGGCTGTACTGGCTGTTCTTGCCGTATTGAGCGGTTATGTCAACACGGCATGGTTCGGTAGCTTTTTAGGAGATTGGCTCGTTGAAGGAAATGAGATTTTAGGCTCTGGCCATATAGAAGGACCGGGCTGGGTTATGTGGACCGCGATTATTTTGTCAGGTGGAGGTATTTTATTTGCCTATCTTATGTATGTGAGAAATCGTCATTCAAAGGTCCGGCAGGGAGGAGAAGATTCAGCTCTTTACCGACTTTTATACAATAAATATTATATCGATGAGCTGTATGGCAGTACAGTTATTCCGTTTACGAAAGGAATCAGCAGGATTATGCGTTTCATCGATAGTTACGTGGTCGAAGGCATCATGCTGATGGTAAAGGCAATTGTGCTCGTATTTGGAAAGTTGTGCTCGGTATTGCAAAATGGGCAAATGCAGCAATACGGAACGGTAGCGATAGTCGGACTTGCGATTTTGCTTGCCGTCTATGCTTTGACGGGAGGGCTACTATAATGAACGATGTACTTTTATTATTGCTCGTATTCTCCCCGCTTGCCGGCATGCTTTTGCTTTTGTTCATTAAGAGCGATCGAGAGCGTTTCATTAAATGGATTGGTGCTGCGGCTACTGTTCCGGCGCTGCTGATTTCACTATATGTGTATGTGCAATTTCAGGCTGGGGAAAGACTGGGGCAATATGATATTCGACTCGATTGGTTCCGCTTCGGCAACTTCGAGCAATATGATCCGAATTTATATGCGGTCAGGTTTGAATTGGGAGTGGATGGGCTTTCGCTTGTGATGCTTTTGCTGACATCTTTGCTCTGTACATTGGCGGCAATTGCCTCAATGCAAATCAAGAAAGAGTGGAAAGGATATTTTCTTCTGTTTCTGACACTGGAAATCGGTATGCTCGGCGTCTTTGCATCTGAAAATCTGATTCTGTTTTTCTTGTTTTTTGAGGTTACACTCATTTCGATGTTCTTCCTAATCGGTAAATGGGGCTATGGAAGAAGCGGGCAGGCAGCCTATAGCTTTCTGATTTATAATGGATTGGGCTCGGCAGTGCTGCTGATTGTCATTATGATTTTATTTGCCAAAACAGGCACGAGCAATATTGCTGTACTGCAGCAAGTGATTCCGAACGGCGGTGCAACACTTATTGCCAATATCTCGCCGGAGCTGAAATACGGGCTGTTGCTGGCGCTTTTAGTGGCTTTTGGTATAAAACTGCCGATTTTTCCGTTCCATACATGGATGCTGCATGTTCACGTTCAGGCACCACCTCCGATTGTCATGTTGCACGCAGGTGTCCTGCTGAAAATTGGTGCATTCGGTCTGATACGCTTCGGAATCGGAATTTTTCCGGAGCAATTCAGCAGTCTGTCTGTTTTCTTCATCATACTAGGCTTAATCAACTTATTGTTCGGTGCTTTTCTTGCTTTCGTTCAGGATGATTTCAAAATGGTACTGGCTTATTCTTCGGTTTCTCATATGGGGATTGTGCTGCTCGGTCTCGGGGCGCAAAATGAAGCAGGCTTGCAGGGTGCCATCTTTCAGGTAGTTTCACACGGTCTAATTGCGGCGCTGCTGTTCTTCCTGGTCGGACTTCTGTATGAACGGACGAATACAACGGCGCTTTCGAAGCTTGGAGGAATGGCGAAAACCGTTCCGATTATATCTGGATTTTTGCTGGCAGGATGTCTTGCATCGCTTGGTTTGCCGGGGATGTCGGGATTTGTCAGTGAATTCATGGCATTTTTAGGTGTTTTCGAGCAATACCCTCTATATGCCATCGTCGGTACGCTTGGCCTGATTATGACAGCTGTATACATGCTCCGGGCTGTGCTGGCTATTACATTTGGAGAGAGTAAAAATGACACTGCCCGAGCACTGGCGGATGTGAAGGGCACAGAATGGACACCGCTCGTTGTGCTGACAGGTTGCATCATTTTAATCGGCATTTATCCTTCTCTGCTGCAGGCGCCTCTCCAGGAAACAATCAGCATTTTTATAACGGATGGGGGAGGGTGATGAGCAATGGATATGAAAACGCTGCTATCTTTTAATTGGGGCGCGATGATGCCGGAATTCATCATTCTCGGTGTTGCGACAGCGCTATGTATAATCGATTTATTGATGCCTGACAAGTATAGCCGCCGATTGCTCGGCTGGTTTGCGATGGCGGGTGTCTCTGTGGCGATTATCTCGCTGTTAAGCCTGCTGTCATTTGAAACAACAACAATCCTATATGACACTTTCCGCCTGGATGCTTTCGCCAAAGCATTTAAGCTGATTTTGCTGTTTGGCACGCTGCTCGTGCTGCTGCTGGCAGAGAGCTATCGTCCAAGAGAAGGCATGGAGGAGACACGCGGCGAGTTTTATTACTTATTTTTGACGGCCTTGCTGGGTGCGATGATGATGGCATCAAGCGGTGATTTGATTACTCTGTTTGTCGGTCTCGAGCTGTTATCTGTTTCATCCTACATTCTTGCCGGTATACGAAAACGCCATGCGCCCAGCAACGAAGCGGCGATGAAGTATGTCATTAACGGCAGTATTGCGACAGCGGTTACGCTGTTTGGGATGAGTTACTTGTACGGACTGACAGGCACGACCAATCTGAAGGAAATCGGCAGTATCATGGATCAATTGCTGAATGGTCAGTTTCAATATTTATTCGGAATCGCCTTCTTTATGATGATGGTCGGCTTTTCTTTCAAAATTGCAGCAGCGCCTTTCCATATGTGGGCGCCCGATGTATATCAAGGCTCGCCGGCACCGGTCACGGCTTTCCTTAGTGTCATATCAAAAACAGCCGGCTTCATCATTATATTGCGGATGATTATCTTTTTGTATGTCGAAGCACCGGGGGATGCTGTCGGCGCCTTCGATTTTATGGAAATCAATCATGTGTATATTGCCGTTCTGGCGGGAGTGACGATGATCATCGGCAATGTCGTTGCGCTTCGCCAAAGTAATATGAAACGCATGCTCGCATATTCCAGCATCGCACATGCCGGCTATACATTGGTCTCTGTTGCTACGATTGGTTATTTTACAAGCAGCATACTTTGGTTTTATTTAGTGGCTTATATGCTCATGAATGTCGGAGCATTTGCTGTCCTTCAATATATGCAGGAGAGAACAGGCTCGACAGAAATCAGCTCCTATGCCGGTCTTTACAAAAAACAGCCGTTTTTAGCTGTGGTGATGAGTATTTTTCTGCTGTCATTGGCCGGTATACCGGGTACAGCCGGTTTCATTGGGAAAATGTATATTTTTATCGGAATATTTGCTGTCAATCCGAGCAATTATGTGCTGGCAGCTGTTTTGATCGGAACGACTGTCATATCCTATGTCTATTATTTTGCTGTGATGAAGCAAATGTTTTTCCGACCGGTGTATGAGAATGACGATAAGCAGGCCCGCATTGCGCCAAGTTTGCTGATTGTAATAATGATATGTGCATTGGGTACTATAATTTTAGGGCTGATTCCTGGGCTTGCCTTAGATTTTCTTGGGGATTTTAATCAATTTGATGATTTTGTTAAATAAAGATGCTTTACATTTGTTTCCTGCAGTGTTAAGATAATTAAAAATTACGGAAATATTAAATGCGTTGAAGAAGAAGAGTAGCTTTAACAAACACTTTAGAGAGCTGATGGTTGGTGAAAATCAGTGTGGTAGTTTTAGTGAATGGGCTTCGGAGCATCCTTCATGGCGAATCGTCTCCTCGTTATAAGAGACATTGAGTGGCTGTTTTATGAGCAGCTAATAAAGGTGGCACCACGGGTCTCTCGTCCTTTTTTTGGATGAGGGGCCTTTTTGTATGTATAAGTAAATACACTAAATCAGTGATTGAGAGTAGTAAATTCAGTTTGAGCATTCCAGAGAGTCGGGTAATGGTGAGAGCCCGATGTGCAAGAACGAATCGAATGGACTCATGAGAGGCGCGTTGAAATTATAGTAGGCGCGCACGGGATCCACCGTTATATGGATAGGGCATACAATATCGTGCCTGAAAGAGTGAAAGGAATATATATTCCTTTAATTGAGGTGGTACCGCGGTTAACACAATCGTCCTCTACAAGCCAATGGCTTGTAGGGGATTTTTTTTATATTTAAAAAAGAAAAGGAGAATGGAAGAGATGAAAACAGTCGGAAAGAAAATTTTTCAAAAGCAAATGGAAGGCGATATATATACACCGATTGCTATTTTTCAAAGCTTAATCGGTGATAAGAAATTTTTACTGGAAAGTTCTCTGAAACACGAGCAGCATGGACGCTATTCATTCATTGGAGCTAATCCGTATATGGAAATGCGTGCGAATGGAAATGAGGTCACCATACATGCTGAAAGTGGAAGCCGCACAGAACATGGTCGCTTTCTTGATATTTTAGAAAAATACTTGCCGCAGGAGCGTTTGGTCGATAAACCATTTCCACTTATGGGCGGAGCCGTTGGCTATGTAGGTTACGATGTGATTCGCCAGTACGAGGACATTGGGGATATCCCATTTGACGAATTAGATATGCCAGAAGCCCATTTGCTTTTTTATAGTGACATCGTTGTATACGACCATATAAGTCAGAAGATTTCGATTATTCATATCGGTGATGAAGGAACCGAAGAGGCATTCAATGAGCGGGCAGTAAAAATTATGGAAGCGATTGAGCAAGGGCCGAAGCCATCGACATTTGAAAAAGTCAATAAATCGTCGATCAACTTCCAATCGAATATGACACAGCAGCAATTCGAAGAAAAAGTGAAAAAGGCGAAAGAAGAAATTGTGAAGGGTGAAATTTTTCAGGTAGTACTGTCACAGCGTTTTTCCACAGCATTTGCCGGAGATCCATTTTATTTTTACAGGAGCTTAAGAACACATAATCCTTCGCCATATATGTTTTATATCGATTTTCACGATTATCAGATTGTCGGTGCTTCTCCGGAAAGTTTGCTGAAGGGGGATGGCATCGAGGTAGTGACAAACCCGATTGCCGGAACGAGAAAACGAGGGAAGACGGCAGAGGAGGATGTCGCCCTTGAAGTCGAGTTGCTTCAAGATGAAAAGGAATTAGCGGAGCATCGGATGCTGGTTGATTTGGGACGCAATGACCTTGGCCGCGTTTGTAAAATCGGATCGGTGGAGCTGACGAAATATATGGTTATTGAAAAGTATAAACATGTCATGCACATCGTTTCGGAAGTTGTCGGTAAGAAGCAGCGTGACATTTCTAACGGGCAAGTACTGGCTTCCTGTTTGCCGGCTGGAACAGTGTCAGGCGCGCCGAAAATTCGGGCGATGAGCATCATCAATGAGCTTGAGCAAGTAAAAAGAGGCGTCTATGCCGGGGCGGTCGGCTATTTCTCAAATCATGGCAGTTTTGACTTTGCGCTCGCAATCCGGACGATGATTGTGAAGGACGGCAAGGCGACGATTCAAGCGGGGGCCGGCATTGTATATGATTCTGATCCGGAAACGGAGCATAACGAAGTGTTGAACAAAGCGCGAGCATTTATGGAGGTGGAATTATGATTTTGCTAATCGATAATTATGATTCGTTCACATTTAATTTATATCAGCAAATCAGTGAGCTTGGTGAAGAAGTTACCGTTGTTCGTAACGACAAGCTGACAGTTGAGGATGTGCTGGAAATGAATCCGAAAGCGATAGTGCTGTCACCAGGACCGGGCCGTCCGGAACAAGCAGGCATCATGATTGACCTAATCAAACAATGTTATGACAAAATACCGATTCTCGGCATTTGTCTCGGTCATCAGGCGATTGCATCCGCATTTGGAGGCAATGTCATCGGAGCAAAATTGATTATGCACGGAAAAGTCTCTGCTATTCGTCATTTCGGAAGCAGTGTGTTTGAAGGGTTGCCGCAAGAAGTGCAAGTCATGCGCTATCACTCATTGGCAGTCGAAAAGGAAACACTGCCGAGCATGCTGGAAGCGACTGCGTTTAGCGAAGATGGAGAAATTATGGCGCTTGCTCATCGGGAGCATTTGACAGTTGGTATTCAGTTTCATCCGGAATCAATCGGTACAAAAGAAGGCAATGAAATGATTGCAAACTTTCTTCAACAATGTAAGGAGGCTGTTTTATGAAAACGTATTTGCAAAAACTGATGAATCGACAATCTTTATCGTATGAAGAGATGAAAGCTGCGGCGCAGCAGCTGTTTTTGAACGACATATCAGATAGTGAAATGGCTGCTTTCCTTATTGCGTTAAAAATGAAGGGAGAAACAGTCGATGAGATTGCTGGCTTAATTGAAACGCTTTTGGAAAATGCTTTGCCGTTTCCAAGGGAAATGCAAGGTGTGATGGATAATTGCGGAACGGGAGGAGATGGTTCAAGAAGCTTCAATATTAGTTCGACATCCGCATTTGTTATTGCCGGATCCGGAATCAAGGTAGCGAAGCACGGTAATCGCAGCATCAGCAGTAAGACCGGCAGTGCCGATGTGCTGGAAGCATTAGGTGTCAACTTGCATATGCCGCAGGAGGCAATGGAGGAGTTGCTTCATGAAATTGGTATCGCCTTCCTGTTTGCACCACATGTTCATCCACGATTGGGACGGATTATGAAGGTGAGAAGAGAATTAAAGATTCCGACAATTTTTAATTTAATCGGGCCGTTGACGAATCCGATTACTCTCGATTATCAGCTTGTCGGCATTTATGATCGCAAATATGTCGATACCTTTGCTGAAGTGCTGAAAAAGCTCGGAAGAAAACGGGCGGTAGTCGTAAACGGAGCCGGCTCTATGGATGAGGCTTCCTTGCAAGGGGTAAATCATATTTCATTATTGGAAAACGGCAGTATTCATTCCTTTACGCTTACGGCGGAGGAAGTCGGACTGCAAACGTACGAAAACACAGAAATCATCGGCGGAGATGCACAAGTAAATGCACAAATTTTGAAAAGTGTATTGAAAGGGCAAAAAGGCGCCTACCGCGATACGGTGCTGCTGAATGCGGGGCTGGGCATTTATGCCGCTGGCGGAGCGGCAACTGTTCAGGACGGAATTAAAGCGGCGGCAGAGAGCGTCGACTCCGGCCGCGCTTATGAGGCATTGCAGCGAATGGTTGAGAAAAGTGTAAAGGAGAGCGTATCATGAGTTCGATTTTAGAAAAAATCCTGACTGAAAAACAAAAAGAGGTGCAAGCATTAAAGCAGGAAAACATACCTGCTGTGACACGAAAGCCTTTGTCTTTAATCGATGCCATCAGTCAGAAAGCGCCAATAGGCGTTATTGCTGAAATAAAGCGTCAGTCCCCATCGAAAGGGATGCTTCAGGAAAATGTTAATCCGGTCTTGCAAGCAAAGCAATATGAGCAAGCGGGGGCTGCGGCCATTTCAGTCTTGACGGATTATCCATTCTTTAAAGGGCAATTTACCGATTTGTCAGCTGTGCGCGAGGCTGTCCGAATACCGATTTTATGCAAGGACTTCATAATCGATGAAGTGCAAATCAAAAAAGCGAAATCAGTCGGAGCGGATGTGATTTTGCTGATTGTTGCGGCGCTGGAGCAGGAACAATTGAAGAAGCTGTATGATTTTGCAATCGGTGAAGGATTGGATGTGCTTGTGGAAGTGCACGATGAGTCAGAGCTGGAAAGAGCGTTTGCAATTGGAGCCCAAATCATCGGTGTTAATAATCGTGATCTTTCGACATTTGTAGTGGATTTGCAGACAACGGTCCGTCTGGCACAGCATCCGGCATTGGCGGATGTAGTTTTGATTAGTGAAAGCGGCATTGTCACCGGAGCGGATGTCCAGAAAGTGCAGCAAGCGGGTGCAAATGGCATTCTTGTAGGTGAAACGCTGATGAAGTCAGCTGATATTGCCCAAACGATGCAAGAGCTTTCCTTGAAGGAATTGGTGTGAAGATGGTGAAGGTGAAAATTTGCGGCATTACCGATGCAAAAAGCGCGCTTGTTGCCGTTAAATATGGTGCGGATGCGGTCGGCTTTGTTTTTGCCCACAGTAAAAGAAGAATTACACCGGAAGCAGCTAAAGACATTATCGAACAGCTTCCTGCACACGTTGAAAAGGTTGGCGTCTTTGTTAATGAAACGAATGAAACGATTGAGGAAATTGCAGCCTACTGCGGGCTGACAATGGTTCAGCTCCATGGCGAGGAGGATGCCGAGTCATGCAGAAAGCTTCGTTATCCGACCATAAAGGCAGTCGGCATTGCTTCTATTGAAGATGTAAAAGCGGCATTGCTGTACCCGTCAGCTTATTTATTGGTCGATAGTCCCAAAGGACAAGTGTATCAAGGCGGAAACGGGCAATCTTTCGACTGGCGCCTTGTAGAAGGGCTGCATGAGACATATAGCAACATTATTCTTGCCGGCGGATTGAATGCTGACAATGTGGAGGAAGCTATTCGCGTCGTTCGTCCGGTTATGGTCGATGTATCAAGTGGAGTCGAAACGAATGGTGTGAAGGATCATCAGAAAATACAACGTTTTTTACAGAATGCTAAAGGGGAGAGCGTACAATGAAAACTTATACATTACCGGATGCGAACGGAAAATACGGTCCGTACGGGGGCAGATTTATACCGGAGACGTTAATCGAAGCAACTTTTCAGCTGGAGAAGGCATATGCGGAAGCGATGGAGGACGAGTCTTTTCAACGTGAATTGAACGAGTATTTAAAGGAATATGTCGGCCGCGAAACGCCGCTTTATTTTGCGGAAAGATTAAGCGAATATGCCGGCGGCGCTAAAATTTACTTGAAGCGTGAAGACTTGAACCATACAGGTGCTCATAAAATCAATAATACAATTGGTCAGGCATTGTTGGCGAAGCGGATGGGCAAAAAGAAGGTTGTCGCTGAAACGGGTGCTGGGCAGCATGGGGTTGCTTCAGCTACTGTTTGTGCTTTGCTCGGACTGGAATGCACTGTATTTATGGGAGCGGAGGATGTGAAAAGGCAAAGGCTGAATGTGTTTCGAATGCAGTTGCTCGGAGCAAAGGTCATCAGCGTCACACAAGGGAGTGCGACTTTAAAGGATGCTGTCAATGAGGCGCTCCGTTACTGGGTCGCCAATGTGGAAGACACTCATTATTTGATGGGTTCTGTGCTTGGTCCGCATCCGTTTCCGCAAATCGTTCGTGATTTTCAAAGTGTGATTGGGAACGAAACACGAGCGCAAATGCTTGAGCGTGAAGGAAGATTGCCGGATGCAGTCGTTGCTTGTATCGGCGGCGGCTCCAATGCGATGGGAATGTTTTATCCATTTCTGGAAGACGAGAATGTGCGCATGATCGGTGTTGAAGCGGCCGGTCAGGGTTTAAGGACCGATTTTCATGCGGCATCATTGACGAAAGGGAAAATTGGCGTTTTGCACGGCTCGAAAATGTATTTGCTGCAGGATGATTTCGGCCAAGTAATCGAGGCTCATTCGATTTCAGCGGGACTGGATTACCCGGGCGTCGGACCGGAGCATTGCTTCCTTAAGGACGAGGAGCGCGTTTCTTATACATCGATTACAGATGATGAGGCATTGGAGGCGCTGCAACTTTTATGTAAAACCGAAGGCATCATTCCGGCGCTTGAAAGCTCGCATGCAGTGGCGTATGCACTGAAGCTGGCGAAGGAAATGGATGCAAATGAAACGCTTGTTATTTGTCTGTCCGGACGCGGAGATAAGGATGTTGAGGCGGTTCAACGTTATTTGGGAGGTGCGGAAGCATGAGTAATCAAACGTTACAGCAGTCATTGCAAAGCGTAATTGATAAAGGCGATAAATGTTTTGTTCCTTACATTATGGCGGGAGACGGCGGCTTGGATAAACTGATTCCGCAGTTGGAGTTTTTGCAGTCCGCAGGCGCGACAATGATTGAAATTGGCATCCCGTTTTCAGATCCGGCTGCCGACGGTCCGGTCATTCAGGAAGCCGGCATCCGCGCTTTGCAGGCGGGAACAACAATTCAAGGCATTTTAGCGGCATTGGAAAATGTCCGCCAGACCGTTACAATTCCGTTGCTGTTTATGACATATTTGAATCCGATTTTATCTGTCGGTGTCGAAACCTTTGCCGAAACATGCCGAAAAATTGGCATCGACGGTTGTATCATTCCAGATTTGCCGCTAGAGGAGGAGCAGGACATTAAGCCGATTTTACAGCAGAATGACATTGCGCTTATTCGTCTTGCTTCCATTACAAGTCCGACTGAGAGACTGAAGCGGCTTGCTGATGGTGCGGAAGGCTTCATTTACGCCGTAACAGTTAAGGGGGTGACCGGGATCAGAAGCGACTTCAGCACAGATCCGACTCACTATGTTCAGGCGTTGAAGCAGATGAGCGCTGTGCCGGTACTTGCCGGTTTCGGTATTTCCACTCCTGAGCATGTGCGCAAAATGAGCAGCATTTGTGACGGTGTCATTGTTGGCAGCCAAATCATACAGCATTTGCAAAATCGAGAAGAACACCAAATTGAAGTGTTGATTCAAGCGGCAAAGAAAAGCTTGTCAATCGAATAGATCGAATGATGAAGAACTGCCAGACCTTAAAAAAAGGCGGCAGTTTTTTTATTTTGGATAGATATTCTGCGTAAAAAAATACCTATGCCAGATTTTTTATCAAAAATCGCTAATTTTTGCTAATTTTCTTTGTAATTGTATGTAAAATATAGGCGGGAACATATATAATGGTATTGTTGCCTAATCATTGATTGAAAATGAACCAAATTCTGTTAAGGATAATATAATTCTCGTATTACAGATCGATATGCTAGAATGTAAGAGGATTAAATGAAGGAGGCTCTTTAATGTTTGAAACGCTTTCTGAACAATCAATATTAGGAATTGTATCGCACTTGTTTTTCATCGCTATTACTTGGTGGGCGCTGCAGGCTTTAAACTTTGAAAAGTTTCTTCGTCCCAATAGAGTATTTCAAGCGAGGCTTTTGTATATTTTATTAACAATTGCGATTGCATCAACAGTTAGCAACTTCTTTTTAAATTATCTATCGTTAGCCACAAGAAATCCATATTTCTTTTAAAAATACCATTCATACTAGATTAAAAGCATTATTCAACCATGTCATAAAATGACGAGGCAAATGACGTATGAATACTCCCTGAGAAGGCAAGGCTTGTTTTTAGGGGAGGAATGAAAATGCGCAAAGTCATATATATCATACTGCTTGGTTTGATGGTACTAAATCTTGGGAATAGTACGATTAGAGCTCAAAAAGAGGCCTCTGATCTCGAGACTATACTGGGAGTCATCAGTCAGCATCAAGACATGTCGATTAAAGAGTGGTCCATAACGGCAAGACAACCGATTGATGGAATTGAAACGAAGGAACAATTTTTTTTGGAAGCTGATAGATTGAAAGAAAGCTTGTCTGAGTTTAATTGGCAAGTCAGACAAGACCAGCAGGTAATAGTTATTGTCGGCGTTCGGCAGACTTCTATGTTTGTGGAAACTGTTACTCTCGCTTCGGCATTAACAAGTAACACAGCGTCCTATATGAATTATGAGATTGTAGGTACGGATGTGAGCAGCGGGGTTTTAGAACAGCTTCAAGAAAAAACAACAGCTGTCAAACATTCCGTATTTGGACGAGATACCATATTTTTCACTTGTGTTAAAGGTGAAATAAGTGGTAATATTGATAGGGTTTTAACTTCAAAACCGGACAATTTGATGACCGGTTTTCGTGCGGCGGAAATGGAAAGTATTAAAGAAAAACATTTCGTATCCATTACCGCAAATTCTTCATTATTTGAGCAATCATTGATAAGTGAACAGTATAATTTACAACTAGCCATGCGAAATGATGGAATGGGTCAAAAGACTTCCTTTGTAATTGGCACACCCATCATAACATTTGAATATTAATATAGAGAAATTGGACGCGGAGGGGAATACTTTTGGAAAAGATCATCGTCCGCGGCGGAAACAGACTGAATGGAACTGTGAAAATAGAAGGAGCGAAAAACTCCGTACTGCCTGTTATCGCTGCAACACTATTAGCAAGTAATGGGAAATGCGTCATTAAAGACGTTCCGACACTCTCCGATGTATTTACAATTAACGAGGTTCTGCGTAATTTGAATGCTGACGTTGATTTTGCGAATAACATCGTCACTGTAGATGCATCAAGAGAATTAAAAGAAGAAGCGCCTTTTGAATATGTAAGAAAAATGCGTGCTTCTGTATTAGTTATGGGATCTTTGCTTGGCCGTAACGGGAAAGCGCGCGTTGCGTTGCCTGGTGGCTGTGCTATCGGTTCTCGTCCCCTTGATCAGCACTTAAAAGGCTTTGAAGCAATGGGTGCTAAAGTAAAAGTAGGAAACGGATTTATCGAAGCAGATGTGAACGGAAGACTAAAAGGGGCTAAGATTTACTTAGATTTCCCAAGTGTAGGAGCTACTGAAAACATCATGATGGCTGCTACATTAGCTGAGGGGACAACAGTAATCGATAATGCTGCTAAAGAGCCGGAAATCGTTGACTTGGCGAACCTTTTAAATAAAATGGGTGCTAAAGTTAGAGGTGCCGGTACAGCTACAATCCGTATTGATGGTGTTGACGAATTAAGCGGCACAACTCATACAATCATTCCAGACCGCATCGAAGCCGGAACGTTCATGGTAGCTGCTGCTATCACAAAAGGGAATGTTTTAGTAAAAGGTGCAGTTGCAGAACATTTGACTTCTTTAATTGCAAAAATGAAAGAAATGGGCGTTGAAATTATTGACGAGAACGAAGGCTTACGTGTCGTTGGACCGGAAAAGCTGACTGCAGTCGATATTAAAACGATGCCTCACCCGGGCTTCCCGACAGATATGCAATCACAAATGATGGCATTGCTTCTGCAAGCAGAAGGAACTGGCATGATTACTGAAACTGTATTTGAAAATCGCTTCATGCACGTGGAAGAGTTCCGCCGTATGAATGCGGATATTAAGATTGAAGGTCGTTCTACAATCATCAACGGTCCTTCGAATCTGCAAGGAGCAGAAGTAGCTGCGACAGATCTTCGTGCTGCTGCTGCGCTTATTTTGACTGGACTTGTGGCAGAAGGTGTGACACGAGTAACAGAATTAAAGCATTTGGATCGCGGATATGTCGATTTCCACGGCAAGCTTGCTGCATTAGGAGCAGATATTGAGCGCGTCAATGATGCGCTCAGTTCAAAATCGGCAATTGTTGCAGATTTAAACGCATAATCATAACAAACAGTAACCTGATTAGCAT
>JBJFHH010000202.1:20109-28725 GCA_051893475.1 Bacillus sp. (in: firmicutes)
GCAATTGTTGCAGATTTAAACGCATAATCATAACAAACAGTAACCTGATTAGCATGGCTAATCGGGTTTTTTGCTATTTATATGCAAGATTACATAAAAATATTGTTGTCAAGAACTTATTAACCCCACCGGCAGTCAAGACTAAGCAAATGAAGTTCACGGTCATAATTCATGTTTTTCTATCATAAGCATGTAGAGCGGTAAGTGCAAAGGGGGCCAAGATTTTGAAATCTATTAAACCGTTACTAGTATTAATCATTACTGTCTGCACTGTAACTATCATTATTCCTGCTATACTTGCGATCCCTTCTTTAAAAAATGAAAGCGGAAGAGCATTGTCGGAAAGCGGTGAGACAATAAAGCATACGGGATTGGATATCTCGCGGCTGGAACAGTCAGACTTGGAAGTAGCAGTATATAGGACAGCAAGCAAGAAGGTGGAAACCGTGCCTTTGGAAAAGTACATTGCCGGAGTTGTCGCTTCGGAAATGCCGACTACCTTTGAATTAGAAGCATTAAAGGCGCAGGCGCTGACAGCAAGAACGTATATCGTCAATGAGTTACTGAGAGGAAAGAGTTCCGGCTTACCTTCCGGGGCGCAGGTCGATGATACAGTCCAATACCAAGTGTTCAAGAATGAAACAGAGCTGAGAACGCAATGGGGCAGTGACTATGAAGCGAACATGAATAAAATTGCGCAAGCAGTTTTAGAGACAGAGGGACAAATTTTAACGTACGACGGCAATCCGATTACAGCAACCTTTTTCTCGACAGGAAATGGTTATACAGAAAATGCCGAGGCATTGTGGAAGGATGCCTATCCGTATTTAAAGAGTGTCGCAAGTCCTTGGGATGAGCAGGCACCGCAATTTGAAGAGCGAATAAGCATATCAATTAAGGATTTTGAAAATAAATTAGGTGTAAATCTGAAGAGTTCTGAAACAGTTGGCAAAATTGTAGAACGGACGCCAGGAAAACGCGTGGCGAAGGTTGACATAAACGGCAAGCAGTTTACAGGTATACAGATTCGGGAAATGCTTAATCTGCGGTCTACAGACTTCAGCTGGGTCATGCAGGGAGATGCGGTTATTATTACAACGAGGGGTTACGGACATGGAGTTGGCATGAGCCAATGGGGGGCGAACGGCATGGCGAAGGATGGCAAAACATATGATGAAATCGTTAAGCACTATTATCAAGGAATCGAAATTGCCTCTGCTGAATCATTGACACAGCAAATTGTCGCGAATAAGTAAAAAGCCGGGGACTCCCCGGCTTTTTCTATTGTCTCGAGTAATAGCTGCTCAGTTTATTCAGTACGCTTTTCTTTTTATAGAAATAATGATAGCGTACATGTCCCCAAGCTGCGATGACGCCGATCCAATCTTTCACGACATCAATTAAAGTGGCAGAGCGGTATGGAACGAATGACTGATGAATCTCATCTGTCACTCCGTAAGCAGCTGAGATGATTGCAACTGCTAAACTGGTTTTTAAAGTCAGTTTTCCGCCGAGTGCCAAAGGGATGACGAACAGTATGTATAATATCGCAAACTCGACTAAGTGCAGACTTTCTTTAATGAACGCATCGGTCTTTGAATCCGGCAGCTCGACAATCGCATTACTAGGCAGACCTGACATAATCCAAATCGCAATCATATAGGCAATCGGAAGTGCCCAAGATACATAGTATATAAACCTTCTCATGAATGACAATCCTTTCATCACATAACTTCTTCTATTTTAACACGGATTCTACAAATAAAAATTTTTTAAATAGTGTATAAATTCGGTTAAATGTGTTCAGAATGATTGCTGAGGTGATAATCATGAGAGAGGAAGAAAAGAAACGTTTCTCAAAAAAATCAGGATTTAAACGTTTTCTTTCAAAGCGTTGGGCATTGCCAGCCATTTATTTAGCAAGTGCAGCCATTTTATTGATTGCTGTTCTTTGGTTCCAAAATAGCAACGAAGATACGGCTGATTCCGGTGATATACAAGTACAAAATCATGGAAGCAGCAGCAACAATGAGGAGTCAATCGAAGTTGGAAGCAAAATGGAGAATGTCATGCTGCCGGTGGATGATGTAGATTCTGTTGTTGTCAAAACAGATTTTTATGACAAAAACGGAAGCAAAGAATCACAAGAAAAGGCACTTATATTCTACAACAACAAATACCATATGAACCGTGGTGTTGACCTTGCGATGGAAGATGGTAAGCCTTTTGAAGTAGTAGCAGCTTTAAGCGGTACAGTTGCGAAAGTAGAGGATGATGCTTTGCTGGGCAATACAATTGTCATTGAACATCAAAACGGCATCACAACTCACTATCAATCAGTAACGGATATTGCTGTGGAAGTTGGAGCTGAAGTTGTCAAAGGGCAGGTACTTGCGAAAGCAGGTAAGAGTGCATTGAATGAAGAAGCAGGCAATCACGTACACTTTGAAATTCGCAAAGATAATACAGCTGTCAATCCGAATAAGTACATCGGCAAATCTGTTGCAACAATCACAGAAGCTGACGTAAAGGAAGAAAAAAGCACGGATACTGACAAGTCTGTAAAAGAAGAAACGGATGTTGAAGAAGAGTTGGATTCTGAGCATTCAACAGAAGAAGACTCTGCAGAAGAGCCAACAGAACAAGAATAATTCAAATATATATAGTGAAGCTGTCTCTAAATTTTTATAGGGGCAGTCTTTTTTTGTTTAATTTGATGTGCGAGCCAGTAACCGTTTGTTCTCCGGAGTAGACGATTCAGGTAATTGCCTGCAAAATGATGGCTGACCGAGTCAGTTCAGTTGCGGCAATTGGATTCAGAATCCTAAAAGAGCTACAAAATAAGGTTTTTTTCATTTTAATATGAAAGTATAAGAGGGGAGGAAAGGTACATTTTCTTTGTGCGTAAGTCAGTGGCCAGTCCGATTCGCTATAAAGATATTCCTTAATTGACACCGCTTTCTGAGCTTCGTTTCACTGTATTTGATACCGAGACGACCGGGTTTCACGTGGCGAAAGAAGACCTTCTTATTGAAATTGGCGCAGTTTATGTGCAAGGGTTTGAAGTGTTGGAACAAAGACAATTTCAGACATATATCAACCCGAACAAACATATTTCTCAGGAAATAACGCAATTAACGTCGATTGATGACACAATTGTTGAATCGGCTCCGCAAGAAGTTGAAGTCATTTCCGATTTTTCCGACTTTGTCGGCCGTTATGTCGCATTTGATATGCTCGCTTTGATTAGTGAGCTGAAACGGCAAAAACTGATTCTTCGAGATTGTCGTTCCATCGATACGTTGGACTTGATTGGAAGTTTGGCTCCTTCTAACGATATGCGCGATCTGGAGCGCTATGCTAGAAATTTCAATACGCGCATTTATACACGTCATTCCGCAATCGGCGATGCCTTGACAACAGCTTATTTATTCGTTGAATTATTACGGAAGCTGGATGAACGGGGCAGGAAAACATGGGGAGATATTAGCTTGATTAGCAACCCTTCATTGTAATATATTGCGCAATCGTCACCTGTTTATGAAAAAACCTCCAAATGCCTTGTCCTTCTTATGTTTTTCGTGCATATTACTTCGCCCAAGCTAATACAATGTTACAAACCTATTTATAGAGAGTGGGTGGGGTGAGGGGTCGTTTGCAGAATATAATTTGTTTCGTAAAAATAAATGATTCCTTTAAATAGAAAATACTTCAGCTATCCGATCACATCGAAGCGAATCTCATTTCACACTTCTTACATCCAACTTAGGGAGGTAGAGTGGTGTGCACGATTACATCAAAGAAAGAACGATCAAGATTGGGAAGTATATCGTGGAGACAAAGAAAACCGTTCGCGTAATCGCGAAAGAATTCGGAGTGTCCAAAAGTACTGTTCATAAGGATTTGACAGAAAGGTTGCCGGCTATCAATCCGGAGCTGGCGAACGAAGTGAAGGAAATTTTGGATTATCATAAATCCATTCGTCATTTGCGAGGCGGAGAAGCAACCAAGCTCAAATACAAGAAAACAGAGCCGGAAGAAGAAACGGTGTTATAAGGGTCTCACTCTTTAAAAGACACAGATTTTATTGTAATATGAAGGCAAAACATGAGTCTTCAGAGTTGCTTGAAACAGCTCTGAAGGCCTTTTATATGTTGATTGGTCACTCTTCATGTGAACGATTAGGATGGTTACCTTCAATTTGTTCACAATAATTGTGAAAAGGTATTCGATTTTTTCTAAAATATTATTACTTCTGTAAGTTGTTGTGATAAAATATACAATTAGTTAAGATACGATTGTATATAATCTAGGAGGAAAAAATAACTATGTTCGCAAGAGATATAGGCATAGATCTCGGTACTGCTAACGTGCTGATTCACGTTAAAGGTAAAGGAATCGTACTGAATGAACCATCTGTAGTGGCGATTGATAAAAACACAAACCGCGTACTGGCTGTCGGTGAGGAAGCTCGTCGTATGGTGGGGCGTACACCAGGAAATATTGTCGCAATCAGACCGTTAAAAGACGGTGTAATTGCTGACTTTGACATAACAGAAGCAATGCTGAAATACTTTATTAATAAATTGGATGTGAAAGGGTTCTTGTCAAAACCGAGAATTCTTATTTGCTGTCCGACAAATATTACAAGTATTGAGCAAAAAGCAATCAAGGAAGCGGCTGAAAAAAGCGGCGGTAAAAAGGTATTCCTGGAAGAGGAGCCTAAAGTCGCTGCTATCGGTGCCGGCATGGATATCTTCCAGCCTAGCGGTAATATGGTTGTCGATATCGGCGGAGGAACAACAGATATTGCCGTTCTGTCAATGGGCGATATCGTTACATCTTCATCGATCAAAATGGCCGGAGACAAATTTGATAATGAAATTCTTCATTTCATCAAACGTAAGTATAAGCTGTTAGTCGGTGAAAGAACAGCTGAGAATATTAAAATTCAAGTTGCGACTGTTTTCCCCGATTCTCGTCACGAAACAATCGAAATTCGTGGACGTGACATGGTTTCCGGTTTACCAAGAACAATTACAGTGAGTTCAGAAGAAGTGGAAGAGGCTTTACGCGAGTCTGTATCCATTATTGTTCAAGCGGCAAAATCTGTATTGGAGAGAACACCGCCTGAGTTATCAGCGGATATTATCGACCGCGGCGTTATTTTGACAGGCGGAGGCGCGTTGCTTCACGGTATGGACATGCTTCTTGCAGAAGAGTTGAAAGTACCGGTGCTTGTTGCGGAAGAACCAATGGACTGCGTAGCAATTGGAACAGGCATTATGCTTGATAATATGGATAAAATTACAAGTCGTCGTTTCGGATAATGTAAAACACAGAAAAAAGGTTGTTTGAAAAGCATTTTCTTTTCAAACAACCTTTTTTTGCGCCTAACTTTCTTTTATAGAAAGACCAAATACCCAATAGTTATGACGTGAAGACGTAGTTTTCAGAAAGTTAGTACAAAAAGACTATCTGTAGAAGGATGAAATTGTATATAATGGAATTATATTTGTGCTCGGAGAATCATAAGGGGTGACAGAATGTGTTAAGGGGTTTTTATACAGCTGCAACAGGGATGATTGCGCAGCAAAGAAGAACAGAAATGCTGACAAATAATTTAGCGAATGCGAGTACGCCGGGATATAAAGCTGATCAGTCCAGCTTGCGCGCTTTTCCAGAGATGTTAATTAGCCATTTTGGGGAAACGGATATTCCGACGATAAATGGCCTGACATTGCCGACAAGCCAAACAGTCGGGCAATTGAATACAGGTGTATATATGCAGGAAACAATTCCTGCCTTCGCGCAAGGGAGTTTAAAAGAAACGGACATGAACACCGATATAGCGCTGATTGATGTCGTTATGCCGGCGAATGAGGGTAACGGAGGAAATGCAACGGTTTTATTTTCTGTTTCCAATAGCAACGGTGAAACGAGATATACGCGCAATGGTAATTTCACACTGGATCAGCAAGGATTTTTGACAACACCGGCAGGACATTATGTCCTTGATACAAATGGTACGCCAATCCAATTGGAGAGTGAGCAATTCACCATTCAGCCGGATGGAGCTATTGTTCAAAATGGCAATGCAGTCGGTACAATCGGTATTGCGTATGCAGAAAATCCGCTTGCTCTGGTGAAAGAAGGAGACGGGCTATTCCGATTGGAAGATGGAGGGGAGCTGCCTTCAGCCTTTACAGCATATGGCGTACAATTCGCTATAGAGCAAGGCATGCTTGAGCAATCCAACGTTGATACCGGTCGAACCATGACGGATATGATGACGGCTTATCGTGCATTTGAAGCCAATCAGAAGGTTTTGCAGGCATATGATCGAAGTTTAGAAAAAGCTGTTAATGAAATTGGAAAAGTATAATCATGCAATAATTGGGGGTTGGATCAATGAATCGAACAATGGTCACAGCAACGAATACTATGTCCCAGCTTCAATTGCAAATGGACTTAATCGGTAATAATTTAGCAAATGTGGACACGACGGGCTATAAAAGAAAAGAAGGCACGTTCAACGATTTGCTGGTGCAGCAATTCAATAATCAGCGGAATGCCGCTGATGAGGTCGGGCGTTTGACTCCAACGGGAATCAGACAAGGGGTCGGAGCCAAGGTAGGCTTAGTGAAGCTTGTTTTGACACAGGGCGCTTTGAAAAATACCGAGCGCGATTTGGATGTGGCACTGACGAAACCTGATTTGTTCTTTAAGGTGCAGACGACAGATGCTAGCGGAGCAACAGAAATGCAGTTCACAAGGGACGGAGCTTTTTACTTATCGCCTTCAGCTGGGAATCCTAATCAGCTGGATTTGGTGACTGCAAGCGGGAATCGGGTTCTTGACCAATGGAATGAGCCGATATCTGTGAGCGGAGATGTAAGCAGTATCGCTATTTCTGAAATTGGTACACTTTTGGCGACAACAAGCGATGGACAAGAACAAACATTCGAGTTAGGGGTTATTTCTGTCCAAAATCCGCAGTATTTGGAGAATAAGGGCGGAAATTTATTCGGCTTGACGAATGAAGCAGCTGCAGGAGTAGCACCAGAGAATATTTACACGGATCTGATTGGAGGCTTGCGCGAAAATGTCGCGATGAATCAGAGAAAGTTAGAGTCTTCCAATGTGGATTTGTCGAAGGAAATGACTGACTTGATTACAGTACAACGTATGTACCAATTTCAGGCAAGATCGGTAACGCTTGCTGACCAAATGCTGGGCCTTGTAAATGGCTTGCGTTAAGAAAGGCTGAATCTATGGAAGAAAAAGTGATGGTAAGAGAAGAGTACAAACAACAGCAGTCACAGGAGCAAAAAGAAGAGCCGCGTATGAAGATTCGCATACGAATCTTCCCGATTTGGTTAAGAATTATTGTTGTTGCATTGCTGGTTTTGATTGCTTTTGCGGTCGGAAGCATGATCGGCTATGGAGTCATTGGAGATGGAAATCCAACTGATATACTGCAAAAGTCTACTTGGACATCCATCGTCGATTTGGTGAATAAAGAGAATTAGGCTATAATACAGTTTATATCAATCCTAATGCGGATTTTCATAAGTGTCCTCATAAAGAGGGCTCTTTTTTAAAATGTATATATTTTTTCTTCATTCGGAAAAACCTAAAAATTCACGTTTCATTTCGAGGAGGAGATTTAATGTTGGATGTTACAGAAATCAAGGAAATCATTCCGCATCGTTATCCATTTTTGCTGGTAGACAAAATTATTGAGTTAGAGGAAGGAAAGCGAGCGGTAGGCATTAAAAATGTAACGATTAATGAGCCTTTTTTTAACGGGCATTTCCCTGATTACCCGGTAATGCCGGGCGTGCTTATTATAGAAGCGCTGGCACAAGTAGGGGCAGTAGCACTTTTGAAAATGGAAGAGAACAAAGGGAAAATCGGCTTTTTGGCGGGAGTGGATAACTGCCGTTTGAAAAGACAGGTGAAGCCTGGCGATCAACTGCGTCTGGAAGTTGAAATTGTTCGTATGCGCCGCTCGTTTGGGAAGGGCAAAGGGATTGCTACAGTTGACGGAGAGGTTGCATGTGAAGTGGATATTTCATTTGCTTTAGGCGATAAGTAATCGGTTGTATATGAAAAGGGGAATGCAACTTTACTTTTTAAGTTATTTTAAAATAATAATTGCAGAATTAGCGGTTGATGATTTATGATAATAATACAGTTTGTTTTTATATTACTATAATTTACAAACGATGAATGATTACATAGGTCTGGTAAGCCAAATCATTCCCCTTGAAGGGTCCGAGCCATTAGTTCGGGCCTTTCTTTTTATTAAAAAATTTTTCATGTAACATTTCCTTCTCTTTGGGCAAAATACACATTGACCATACATAGGTCAATTCATCTCGAAAGGAGGAAGTCATAATGAGTAAAAAACTTATGGCTGTATTAAGTGGTTGTGCATTGGCGGCAATGTTGGTAACGGGGTGTGGAAACGATGACGATAATAATACTGTGGACGACACTCCAGGTGTAAACGACGATGTGAATACGGACAATGGCGTGAATGATAATGGCACAGGCACGAATAATGGTACAAACACGAATAATGGTACAGGCACAAATAATACAGACGAC
>JBJFHH010000202.1:28825-35645 GCA_051893475.1 Bacillus sp. (in: firmicutes)
ACAAACACGAATAATGGTACAGGCACAAATAATACAGACGACAACACGATTGGAGACGACATAAACGATATCGGAGACAATATAGAAAATGATGTCAATGATACTCTGGATAATAACCAGGATAACAATAATGTACCTGGGAATACAGATGGGACAAATAATAATAACAATACTAATGGTAAATAAATCAATCGATTGATTTAAAAAAGTAAAGACCCTGTAAAAGTCACTTTGATGAAGCTTTTACAGGGTCTTATATTTACTTTCAATGACATTTATGTAAAGATATAATATTTATATGAATATTTATAATTATTTCAAAAGAGTGTATAATTAGAATCGATATATTTTAGGTCTTTTAACGAATATATAATACATTGTAACAGGGGGCTTGGGGTCTGTATGTACAAGAATCTTACACCAGGTGTAAAAATCAGTATTAGCCGTTCCATTTCAACAGCATTTGAGCAATATATGAAGTCGATTCAGTGGGATGAGGACCAAGCGGATATTGCTGAGTTCGTTGCCGATTGGAAGGAATACATTACCCACAATGCATCATGGTATGTAAAGGTAGATGAAAACGTGAAGGAAGATCCTGCTTTTCATAGGGAGCTTGCAATAAAAATCAATCAAACGATTGATAAAATATTAAATGAAAAACCTACTGAGGAACAAATGAACATGATTGAGCTTCTTCAGAAACAAACGAATAGCGAAGAATGCATGTATTCTTGCCGTGCCGAAGCTCGTTATATTATTGAGCAGCTTCAGCAAAAGCTTGAAGCTTCAGATGCGAAAGAGGCAATGTAAATAAATGAATCGCAAAAGGTCTATCTAAAAAGTCAGTATATGACTTTTTAGATAGACCTTTTTGCTTTAGAACGGATTTTTTCCTTGAACGCATTAATGAGTTCTTGGCCGTTTAAGCCGTTCTCGACAAGCTTCTCAAGCAGAAGCTCTGTATATTGAATGTGATTAGAGATGATTTGCCCTTCGAAGAGCACACTGTAATATTCGTCGACCTTTTTGATTGTCAGCACGCGGGCTTGGAAAGAAGCCGGATTATTTTCCTTTTTGGTAATAGTTGCCTGCAGTCGGATGGAATTTTGGTCTTCAATGGCTTTGGCCAGGGGTGGATAGTGGTCGCGGTGAACGAAGGCTTCAATTAGCCAGCGATTATGCTCATCTTCTCTATTAATCGTTAATCCCTCTGTCAATTCGATATTCGCCAATTGTTCATCAGCCGTAATGATTTGCAAAGATACAAGTCTGAAGGATTTCATGTTCACGATAACTCCTTTCTTCAGTGGACTTTGACTCTTTAAACGATTCACTTTTTTTCATTATACCATAGAAAAGAGATAAGACAGATTTTCGGAAGGGTAAAAAAGGAAATTTTTGTGTTTTTTACAAGGATGTCGAAAAGTATTTGCAGATTTTTCGGACGAAGAATTTTAGTGGGGAAAATGTATCGAAAGTGGTCAATTGATAGCTGGATTGACTGTTTTTCGATTTTTCAACAAGTTAAAATGGATTTTCTTCGATTTTTACATAATGGTTCGGTTTAGTAATATAGAATCATACTTCGATATGGAAAGGAGGGAAGGGATGATTAATCAAGTGACTTTAGTAGGTAGGTTAACGAAGGATCCAGAGCTGCGCTATACACCTGACGGACATGCGGTATCCAATGTGACCGTAGCGATGAACCGGCATTATAAGAACAGCAGCGGCGATTATGGAGTGGACTTCGTGCAATGCGCTATTTGGAAGAGGGCTGCCGAAAATACAGCGCAATATTGCCGGAAAGGGGATGTAATCGGAATTACAGGCAGAATTCAATCGAGACATTATGATAATTCGGATGGAAAAAGAGTGTATGTAACAGAAGTGATTGCCGAGTATGTGAAGTTTTTGAGTAATAATCGTATTGAGAAATCGGAAGTGCCTGTTGTCCAAAGGTGAATAACCAGCTTTTTAAGAAAGAAGGGAGAACGATGGATGGAGAAAAAATAGCACGTCTGGAACAGCTGATATGCGATTTAATTAAGCAAAATGCCCGCAGTCTAGTGAAACTTAATTCCTATGATGAACAAATCCGCCAAATGCAGCAGCGAATTGCCTTTCTCGAGCAAGTAGTTAGCACCCTCAATGAAGAAGAAACTAGCTGCTATTCAATGATTTCATAAACCTATTTATATCCTCAATTACCCTCTGGAAGTATTCTATTACAGAAACCGCTTGAAGGTCATCAAGCTCATTTCCATATCCGCAAAACTTGGACTGCATACAAGCAGTCTATTTTTTTGTTTGAAAAAGAGCGGGGAATCCCGCTCTTCATTGAATTTATAACTGTAAGGATACGAGCTCCTTCAATTCATCTGTAGATAGTTCTGTAATCCAATTCTCGCCTGTTAAGATTTCATCATTTAAAGCTTGTTTTTGATCAATCATTTGATCGATTTTTTCCTCAAGCGTTCCTGTGCAAATGAGCTTGTGTACATGTACAAATCGGCTTTGGCCGATGCGGTAGGCACGGTCGGTTGCCTGATTTTCGACAGCCGGATTCCACCAGCGATCGTAATGAATGACGTGGTTGGCAGCCGTTAAGTTTAAGCCTGTTCCTCCGGCTTTCAAGGATAGAATGAAAATCGGGAATTCTCCGTTCTGGAATCGCTCAATCATATGATCACGCTGCTTCTTGCCGAGACTTCCGGTCAAAAAAGGTACCTCATGTCCGTACTCTTGCTGAAGCAATGATTGGATCAGTTGTCCCATGCCGATATATTGTGTGAAAATCAGGCAGCTTTCCTGCTGTTCCTTAACGGCGTGTACAAGCCCCAGCAATTTATCGAGTTTCCCTGAACGGACATGTGCATTATGGATGATTTCTTCCTTCAAGTATAGAGCCGGATGATTACAAAGTTGCTTTAGTCGGCCGATCATTTGCAAAATCATGCCTTTTCTTTCAAAGCTGCTCAATTGATCGATTTTATCGAATGTATCTTTAATAAGCTGCTCATATAGCGAAGCTTGTTCGGACGTAAGCGGAACAAATTCTTTCTGTTCAATTTTATCCGGCAAGTTTAAGGCGACTTCGCTGTCCTTCTTCGTACGACGGAGCAGGAACGGCTGGATAATATTTTGCAATTCTTTCACTTTGCTGGTATTACCTTCACGCTCAATGCTGGCAACAAAAGTGTCTGAGAATGATTTTAACGAACCAAGATAGCCTTTATTGATGAAGTCGAAAATAGCCCAAAGCTCGCTTAAACGGTTCTCCATCGGTGTTCCGGTCAGTGCTACATGATGGGCGCCCTTCAGCTTGCGGACAGAGCGCGATTGCTTCGTTCCGGCATTTTTGATATTTTGCGCCTCGTCAATAATGATGCTGTTCCAATAAACAGATTTCAAGTCTTCGAAATCAATGTGGCTCATGCCGTATGTCGTCAAAATAACATCGTATTGCTTACTGAATGCAATGAAATCATCACCTTTCGGCCGCTGTGCGCCGTAGTAAAGACCGACTTTCAAGGAAGGAGCGAATCGTTCCAGCTCCTTCTGCCAATTGCCGAGCACGGAAGTAGGGGCAATAATGAGTGCAGCATCCGATGTCTCCAGCTCTTCTTTGCCGCTTTGGATGCTGGCCGGATTAGCTTTCAATGACAATAAATACGAAATGATTTGCACGGTCTTGCCTAATCCCATATCATCTGCGAGACAGGCTCCAAATCCGTATTGGCGCAAGAATAAGAGCCAACTCAAGCCCTGTACTTGATACGGGCGCAAATCGCCGTGAAGCGAAGCGGGAGGCGTAACCATCGGAATGCTCTTCAGCTCACGCAAGGAAGTGAACATTTTCTTCATTTCTGTATTGAGCTCAAATTGTATTTTCATAAATTCCTGCATATCTTCTTCGGCATCAATTTCTTCAGGTGATGTTAGTTCCTGCTGAAGCACATCACGGATCGATATGCCGTTCTTTTCTGCTGTCTTCATGATTTTCTGGATGTGGCGAATCAAGTCGGTATCCAGCTTAATCCATTGACCGTTAATATAAATCAAATGCCGTTTTTCAGAAACAAGCTTTTGGAAGTCTTCTTCAGACAGATCAGCTCCGTTCATGGAAATACGCCAGTCGAAATCCATTAACGCCTGCATGCCGACAAATGATGGTCCATTGGAAGAAGGTGACTGAAGTCTTGCCTTCACTTTTACACCAGATTGTCTCAGTTCCGTCCACCATGACGGCAGCAGGATGGACGCACCGATGAACAATAGTTTTTCGCTGGAATTGGTCAGAAATTCCCAGGCTTCCTGCTCAGAAAGCTCCTCTTTAACGGTGCCGTTTTCATTCAGCATCGGCACGAGATCAAGCCAGCCGTCAATATCTTCTTGGATGGTGTGCTCGTATTCAGCCCAAGCTTTCAGCAACTTGTGCTTACCGTATACTTTGATTTGATCAGGATTTTTCTTGGAGCGAACAATCACTTCAAGTGACCAAGGTCCCTCTCCGTCTTCCGGTTCGATCAAACGCAGTCCAGTCGAGAAGGGGATGTCCGTATCAAGAGGATGCAGCCACTTCTTCCAGCGTTCTTCAGTGAAATAAGCTTGCAGGGAATCTGCAGATAAATCCGCATGCTGCAGTGCTTGCAGAGCTGTTTCCCATTTTTCCTTCGTGGCAGGATTATTGTACAGATTTTCTCTGACGGCACTGTTATAGATGTCCTCTGTAAATGAGCGGGCCGTATATTCCTGTTCATGCTGAATATGAACCTGCTCCCAAAAATCGATATCGAATTCATCGAGTACCGAGTCCGGCAAAGGCCATGTGAAAGTTTGCTTTCCGATTTGTGAGAACAGTGGGACAGGAATGCCTTTTTCAATCGAATCCTTCAGTGCCGGAGCAATCGTCAAGCAGAGGAAGGATGTTTCGTCCCAATGCCAATCGATGAATGAAAGGAAATGATCCTGTGAGAACAACGACAATAGCTCGAATCCGTTTAAGCGGATGCCGTCTTCTCCGTTTACTGTTTCCAGACGCAAAAAGCTTCCGAAAAAGCTGGCTTCATCCCATGCAAATAACTGTTTCGAGTAACGGGCAGGATGCAGGAATTCTCCTTTTTTTCCATATGCAGTTATAAAAAACTCTCCGTCCTGCAGGCGTTGTGTATGCACAGTCAATTTAGTCAACATGAATCAATTTCCCTCTTTTCAACTCTTCTTGAAAGGCGCGCAATCGTTTATGAGTTGTCTGTATTAAATGTATATACCTTTCCCATTGCTCTAAGTTTTTTTCTTTTTTGTAAACGGTCCGGATTTTTTTTAAATAACGGACAGCCTCGCGATAGCTTTGGCGGTTTTTAGCTTCGATATTTTCGGAGACAATGCTCGTCAATAACGGAAGCAGTAACTGTGGCTCATAAGCTTGAATCAGTTTTAAATCTTCATTTGATATAAATTTATAATCAATGTTGTTATATATATATAGCTCTACCCATTTTTTATACTTCCCATTATCAAGTAAAGCACGACTATAGAACGTCAGTGAATGTGGCATGCAGCGCTCGCAGTACTTCTCAAACAGTTCATGCTGCTTTGTTTTGGCACAATAGTTTCGAATGTACGGACTAAGATGTGATATGAACTGGTTGATGCGATAATAGTGCTTTAAATAGTTGAGGTAGCTTTGAATATGTTCAATCGCATATTCAAGAAATACAGCTGACTTTTGCTCATCAAGATGACTGATCCAAAATGAAATGAACGGAAAATCTTCCGGACGCAGTCTTTCAAGCAGGGCAGGAACTTCTTTGTCTTTACCGGTCAGCAAGGCTAAATGAATGACGGCAATCAGTATCGTTTGGCATACATCCGGTTTCACCTCAACCGTTTCAAGCGTAGCTTTCATGCGAATCAAAGCTGCTTGACGCCAGGAGCGTTCTTTCAAAATGTCCGTCCAAATCGATCGGTATATGTTAATGGCAGGAACAGTCAGTTCGCCGTAATCTTCCAATAAAATGTCCATATCCTTTTGCAAGCCGTCAAAAAATTCATCGAAGGCAAAAGGACGGGCTGAGCGGTTAAATAGATCGAGCAAATAATTGAGTTGATCCAGCAATTCATCTGCTTCCTCTTCCAGAAACATTTTCGCAGATCCGCTTACTGTCTCATTTTTTAACGCGCGTAATGTAAAGGTGTAGGTATGAAAATATAATAGAAATAAATACAGGAGCTTCCACTCGGATTCTAATGGCATTTTTGCTTTAAGTCGCTGCAGATAGGCATCCCATTTCACAGATAGTGTATAAGCGGGCTGGTTCAGGAAATAAATAATTTGCTTTTGGTAAGCATTCTCCATTGTTTCCTTCCAGGAAGCATAGCTTCTTTCCATCGGTTTTTCCTCGAGGAAAATCTCTTTTGCGCGCTGCAGAGGCAGCTGGATTTTGCCGTTTGTTCGGGTTGCTCCGTTTTTCCATGTGTGCACCCAATCGCTGACAGACTGGATTTGAGAATAAGAGGAGAAAAACACAGCCATTTGGTGTCGGCATACGCCTGCCGGATTGCATGTGCAGCGGCTGTTTGTCGGAAATGGCAAATCCAGCGACACCTGACAAGGCGTTACATCTTGAACAGTGGCAGTAATCAGTTCTTCCGCCTCCGTTTTTCGATAGACCATCTCCTGACGGTACAAAAGCAGTCCGCGCTGTACAGTGACCATATCTTCCGGTAATTGCGGGTTGACAAGCTGCTGCAATTCTTCAGCGAAAAACAGTAATTCGTTTGACATTTTTCCACCTCCATAATGACATGTATA
>JBJFHH010000203.1:0-5874 GCA_051893475.1 Bacillus sp. (in: firmicutes)
GAGCGCTATTACTATCTTACTTTTTTCCAATTGGCCATATTACACTCTGCTCCGCTTCGAACGCTTCATCACCAAATAGATGAACACTGCAAAACCGATCCATACAAGAGCTAATGCGGCAATAAAACCGATGTTCAGGCCTGTTTCATCAGTCATTGCATAAATTTCCGCGACTTCACGATCCAGAACAAGCTTATAATTGCCATCCTTCATTTGTCTGACAATCTCGCTATTCAGCAATCCTCGCAGCTCCTGATCATTCTTCAGCTTATCTTTTGAAATTGTCACTTCCTGCGTTTTCGAAGTGTTGTTAATAGCAACAATGAGCACTTCGCTTTCATATACCCTCTTAAAAACAACCAAGCCGTTTTCCTGATGAAGCACCTCAAACGTTCCGCGCGTCAAAGCAGGAAGTTCTTGTCTCAAACGACCCAAATTCGTTATATAATCAATCAATTCCTTATCCGCACGGAAACCCATCAGTTGCTGATTATCCGGTGGATTTCCTCCATCCATAGCAATTTCAGATCCATACAATATGAAAGGAATTCCCGGTGTCGTATATGTATAGGCGAGAGCCAAATTCCAACGTGTGCCCGGATAAAGGTCAGTCGTTAATATGTCATGCGTAAAACGTGAAGTACTGATTGTATCCAAAGCTGTTCCGTTCAGCTCAGGCTGAGAATATTGCGTTAGCGCCTTTTCCGAAGCATTAACCGCATCCGCCAAATCGACATCAATATCGGCAAATGCCGGACGAAGCTCTTCCATTAAAGCCAAATTGACCATGCCATCAAAGCTCTCCTCGGCAAAATTCTTCCCTTCTGACACACTCCCCAATATGTAAAAATCCTCTTTCGCATCCTTCATTTCTTCTGAGAAAGCTTTCCAAAAGAAACTCGGAGCCGCTTCTGTATGATTGATATAATAACCATCAATCTCCGTCTCCTCCACCCACCATCTGGCAGCAGCAATCAGCTCTTCTGACAATTGCTCATTCATATGGTTCAGCTTCAATGAAGTTCCCTGAAAATAGCTACTTTGATTAGCCCATTCATGCTCCGGTCCGACCGTATCGGCAATGAATTCCAGCATCACTTTCATGTCTCGTTTATGTGCTTCCTCCACCAAGGTTTGGAATTCTCCAATGGTCCCAAAATGCTTTTCTGTTTCATGAAAATTTGCAACTTGATCGCCGCGATAGCTTTCCCCGCGATTGTCAAAAATCGATGAGAGAGCAATGGTCGTGAAACCCATATCTTTTAAATAATCCAGCTTTTTAATAATACCCGCGAAGTCGCCTCCATAATAAGCATCAGCATTTTGCAAATCGACTTCAAAGTCATTGCTTTCATCACCATTCAAAAATCTGTCCACCAAAATATAATAGATTGTTTCATCCTGCCACAATCTCTCTTCTTTTTCCAATGCGCCGGCATGCAAACCGCCTAAAAGAAGAAACGGCACGAGAAACAAGCAGATCGCTCTTTTCATCACCTTATGATCCCCCTATTTCATAATCTCCCATATTCATAGATTATCCCTTACTTCCTATATTAGTCAAACATGAAAGAAGTTTCCATATATTTTAACGAAACCTTTGTGAACCATAGATTGGCATTGCTTTTCATTTTTCACCATAATATGATGAGAAGATGTGAACAATTGCACAAATAGAAATAAAGTACGGAGGAATTACATGCAAGATCAGAAAAAGACCTTGACATTATTCGCCATCACCTGGCCATTATTTATTGAATTATTTCTCCACATTTTAATGGGGAACGCTGATACATTGATGCTTAGCCTATACTCGGACAATTCCGTCGCAGCTGTAGGTGTCGCTAACCAAATACTTTCGCTTATTGTCGTGATGTTCGGTTTTATCGCAACAGGTACAGCCATTCTGGTTGCACAAAATTTAGGTGCCAAAAATTCGATTGCCGCCAATCAAGTTTCCGTCATCTCGCTTGTCGCTAACTTTGCTTTTGGGCTTATTTTAAGTATTTTTGTCTTTCTCATGAGCAAACAATTGCTTCTTCTTATGGACCTTCCTGCAGAATTAATGGGAGAAGCGCATTCGTATTTGAGCGTTGTCGGCGGTTTTGCCTTCGTTCAAGCAATCATTATGACAGCTGGAGCGATTTTGCGAAGCTACGGGTTTACGAAAGATGCCATGTACGTCACAATCGGCATGAACTTGCTTAATATTCTTGGAAACTACTTATTTATTTTTGGTCCGTTCGGCATTCCCGTGCTGGGTGTCGAAGGTGTAGCCCTTTCCACTACCATTAGCCGTTTCGTCGGACTCATTGTCATTATGGTTATTTTAGTGAAACGCATTCCTGAGAAGCTTCACTTCCTTCGCGTGTTCAAAATGCCATTTCAGCATTTCAAAAATCTGCTGGCCATCGGGGTTCCGTCAGCCGGTGAGCAACTGTCATACAATGCCTCGCAAATGGCCATCACATTCTTTATAACGATGCTCGGTACAGAAGCGTTAACGACAAGAGTGTATGCAGCCAACCTGATGATGTTTATTTACTTATTTGCCATTGCCATCGGACAAGGCACACAAATTTTGATTGGTCATCTTATAGGTGCGGGCAAATTTGAGGAAGCCTACTCCCGCTGTTTGAAAAGTCTGCGTTTCGGCATCCTCGTTTCATTCCTTTGCGCACTTGTATTCTCGCTATTCTCTGAACAATTGTTTTCTCTTTTCACAGCGAATGAAAGCATTATCGCATTGGGAGGTCTATTGCTTTGGATTACGGTTATTATAGAGCCGGGACGTGCCTTCAATATTGTCATCATCAATTCCTTGCGGGCAACAGGAGATGTAAAATTCCCTGTAATCGTCGGCATCATGTCGATGTGGGGAGTAGCAGTGAGCCTATCTTACATTCTCGGCATCCATTTCGGTCTCGGATTAATCGGGGTATGGATTGCCTTCGCACTCGATGAATGGCTGCGCGGAATCCTCATGCTGAAACGTTGGAAATCAAAAGTGTGGATGACAAAAAGCTTTACTAAAAAAGCAGAAGAAGATATCGACATGACAAAACAAGCCGCAAGCTAAGCGGCTTGTTTTCTTATTAAAAGGACCGGTGACGATTTTTCTATTTGTCCAACCTTACACCTGCCATGCTCAATCCTAAACCATCCCATCTAAGAAGCCAAAAGCGGGTTTCTTAAGTTGGTTCGTCTTATGCTAGTCGGGGCTGAACGGCCGCTTCCGCTGTTCTACGACTCCATAATATTCACATTATACTCCTCGAACCACATATCCATTTGCGTCAAATGCGCGAGCAACTGCGGACCGGTCATCAATTGACCGAACCATGGAATATGGAAACTCGCTCCCTTCGACGCTACTAAATCATTAAGCTGCTCCTTCTTGAAAAATTCATGCAGCATACTGCTCCGCTTCTCAAGCAAACCCTTTAACAGCTCTGTTACTTTGTCAGTATAAAATGGATGATGCGTTTTCGGATACGGACTTTTCTTTCTCTCCAGCACTTCATATGGTAAAACATCAGCCATCGCTTTACGAAGCATCCCTTTTTCACGATTGCCCGTCATCTTCATTTCCCACGGTATATTCCAGACGTACTCGACTAAACGGTGATCAGCAAACGGAACACGCACTTCCAGACTTGCCGCCATACTCATGCGGTCCTTTCTTTCAAGCAGCGTCGTCATAAACCAATGAAGATTACTGTAAAACAATTGACGGCGCTTCGTATCTTCTGCACTCTCTCCGTCTAAAACAGGCGTTTCACTCAAGGTTGCCTCGTACTTACTTTTTACATATTGCTCAATTTGCAGCTTATCCTGATAGTAATCTTTCAAAAAGTTGGTGCGCTCTTTATTAGAGCGGATCCACGGGAATAAATCTCCGTTGCTGTCCGGATTGTGGAACCAAGGATAGCCGCCAAAAATTTCATCCGCGCACTCACCGGAAAGACTGACGACAAAGTCCTTTTTCACTTCTTTGCAAAACCATAGCAGTGAAGAATCGATATCAGCCATGCCCGGCAAATCTTTGGCCATCATGCTGGCGCGCAGTCCATTTACCAGTTCTTCCTGTGTGACGACTGAACGATGATGAACGGTTCCGCTATGCTGTGACACCATCTGAATCCATGGCTCATCGGCGCTCGGCTGAAAAGTATTGCCTTTGAAATATAATTCGTTTCCTTCATAATCGATCGAATACGTATGCAAGCTCGGCTCCTGCCCCTTCTTATATTCCTCTGCCGCAACAGCGGTAATGATGCTCGAATCAACGCCTCCTGATAAAAATGTGCAAAGCGGCACATCGGACACAAGCTGTCTTTTAATGGCATCCGTTACAAGATGGCGCACCTTCTCAGCTGTTTCTTCAAGCGAATCGTGATGTTGTTCACTTTTCACATCCCAATAGCGCCATACTTTCAAGCCGGCTTTTGAAAGACGGAGTGCATGAGCCGGACGCAGCTCCTTCATACCGCGAAAAACACCGCTGCCTGGTGTATGAGATGGTCCCAGGCCGAAAATCTCCGCCATTCCTTCACGGTCAAGCTCTGCCTTCACATTCGGATGAGCGAGAATCGCCTTCAATTCAGAAGCAAACAAAATCCCCTTTCCTTCTTCACGATAAAAGAAAGGCTTTACACCTAAACGGTCCCTTGCGGCAAAGAGGCATTGCCTCTCATGGTCCCAAATTGCAAAGGCGAATATACCATTTAAGTACTCAACAACATTTTCTTGCCATTCTATAAACGAAGTTAGCAAAACTTCTGTGTCAGAATGACCTTTAAAAGAATATCCTTTTATTAGCAGGTTTTTTCGTAAATCTTCTGTATTGTACAACTCACCATTATAGCTGATTGTGTACCTGCCTTTAGGAGAAGAAATCGTCATCGGCTGTTTTCCGCCTATCGGATCAACAACCGTTAACCGCTTATGTCCGAAACCGGCATGCGTTGCAGCCCATACATTGCTGTCATCCGGTCCCCTTAGAGAAAGCTTATCAGACATTAACGAGATGACTTCTTTTTCATTTTCCATATTGCGTGAAAAATCCACCCAACCAGTGATTCCACACATTGATACATCATCCTTTCCAACAGTAAAATGACTCACTGGTTCTCCGCTGCATCCATCAATAAATCAGTTATTATGTCTAATAGCCTATGCAAATGGAAAAAATGTGTTAATGCCTTTATAGAAAAATATAGCTAAAGAGAAATTTGGTGATTGATTTAAACTGGAGGGTAAAAAATGAACCAACAGCAAAGAGAAGAGCTTCTAAAACGGCAATTGCGCTCCTTCACGCCCGGCATTGTCGAATATATAAACGATCAGTGGATTTTTTTTAATGATGAAAATGATGAGGCCTATCCATTGGAGGAGTACTTGCAACGCGAAATGGAGGTTTTCAGGGGAAACCGCTGGCGAAAAGGCTATCTATCGGATTTAGGAACCATCACTTTAAGAAAAGAAAATTTAACATTACTGCATCAGGAAAAGGTCCGGATTAAAAAAAGTCTGCAATATTCATTCGAGCGCTTGCTTGAAGAACTGAATAACGACTCCTTTTTCCAATTCATTATGACATTAAACTCACTAAACTTTTCCGTATACGATTGCATTTACGGATATAATCAATTGACTTTCTTACGCGATAAGAAAAACTGCAGCGGAGTGAATTTTTTCGTTTTTGACAACGGTCAATGCGTCTGCTCTGTTCAGCATCATTTCGTCTATTCAAGCAAGGAGCATGACCGTTTTGAATTCACACAAAACACCGGCAAAAGAATCGTCATTGAAAAATTGAATCCCATTACATGACAAATAGTACACCCCTTATCAGGTGTACTATTTGTCATG
>JBJFHH010000203.1:5974-9004 GCA_051893475.1 Bacillus sp. (in: firmicutes)
TAAAAATAATTAAGAGATTTCGCCAAGAAACGTCACCACACCTAGTTAGTTATATATGATACTTCTTTATAAAATATCATAAATTATAACTATTATGTAAAAAATAGAAAAAACCACCGAATAAATTCGTGGTCTTTTCATAAAATATTTATATTTGTGTAATTTTCTGGTTTTTACCCGTACCTTTTCACCTATTCAATCATTCAGTTCCATTTTCTATATTAGAAAAATCAGAAACCCATCGGCAATCTTAAGCCTAAAGTAACAGTTAATACAAAGACAACAGCCAAACCAATTAACATTCCTTTAGCACTTTTCCCTTTGCTCATTTTGCCAAGAGTCATCTCCATCAGACCGATAATTGCAACCCCAAGCACAACCTTAGAGATATATTCACCTTTTAAACCAGCTGACAGATTAGAGAAGCTATCAATCGATAAAATCATCATTGTACCAGTACCGATGATCATTAAGTAAACAACACGTAAAATCATGTGCATCATTTTATAGTTGCTTTGATTACCCTTTTTCAACATGGACATTGCTATGAACAGCAGGACAATCGCTGCTACCCAAGACGTAATATGCATATGTGACATAAAAATCCCCCTCTTCCAATCTTCGACCTTATTCTATCATAGCTGTCATTATTCTCCTATCAATTAGACTTTCTCCGCTACCACTTGATTACAGAGCGTTCCGATACCTTCAACAGTAATCTCAATGACGTCTCCATCACGCAAAAACTTAGGCGGTTTAAAGCCTTTGCCGACACCGGCCGGAGTACCTGTCGCAATCACATCTCCCGGTTCAAGCGTCATCCCCTTCGACAGCACCTCGATGATTTCCGGAATCGAAAAGATCAATTGCTCCGTGTTACCCTGTTGCCTTGCCTCGCCATTGACTTGCGTTGTAATGTCCAAAGCAAACGGCATAGGAAATTTTGATTTATGGACAATAACCGGTCCCATCGGACAAGTGCCGTCCAAACTTTTCCCGATAAAATATTGCTTATGGCGTTCCTGCAAATCGCGGGCTGTTATATCATTAATAATTGTATAGCCGAAAATATACGACTCTGCCTCTTCCCTATTAACGCCTCTTGCTCGCTTGCCGATGACAACTGCCAGCTCTCCTTCATAATCGAGCTGATCCGTTGAGTCTTCATGGGCGGGAATTCTTTCTCGATGTCCGATTACCGTAGTCGGCGCTTTTGTGAACATGATCATTTGCTCGGGAATATCTGCTTTGCTCCCCATTTCGATTGCATGGTCGGCATAATTTTTACCAACGCAAAAAATATTTTTTGTCGGCCGCGGAATAGGAGCCAGCCATTTCACGTCTTCCTTCGCAATCAAAAAATCGGCGTTTTTCACTTGCTGTACAACTTGTGAAACTTGTTGCAGCACTTCATCGTCTGCCGCAATCAATTCAAGCATCGTTTCCGGAAAAACGATACCGTATGCTTTTCCCGCTTCAACAATCGGAATTAGCTTACCTGTCTCTTCCTCTTCCACTGTAATGATTTGTCGTCCACACCACTCCACTGTTGCTAATTTCATTGTTCCATCTCTCGCTTTCTTTTAAAAGTAGGCTTTTGTCCATAAGTACCCCATCTCCATACATATTCCACCGGACCGTATTGGAATCGGGAAATCCACCATTTGCTTAATACCACTTGCAAACTATAAAAAACAAGCACCATAACGAAACCGGTCAAATAAGAAATGCTTCCGTATAAACCAAATCCATAGCCGTAAAAAACAAGTGTAAATACAATGGATTGCAGCAAGTAATTACTGATTGACATGCGCCCGACATTGGCAAGCGGCTTCATGACCTTAAGCACAGCTGAATTTTGTACAATCAGCACAATCAACGTTATATAAAACAACGCCAACAGCGGGCCTCCAAAAAAATCCTGAACAATCATGTTGGCATAGTTTGAACCTTGTAGGTATGGCAGCAACTTCAAAGACAGGCCGCCGATTAATCCGACAATCATGAGACTACGCAATAATTTTTTATGCTGGTTCACATTCACAAGCCACCCTTGCTTAGCGAACGCTGCACCACACATCATAAGTGGTAAAATATTGATGACTAACAGCCAGGCATTAGCCGGTCCATTTACAGACATCCAATCTTCGATACGTTGTGATGTAATATCACTAAAGCTGCCTTCGCTATATATTTGCAGCGAAGCAAGCACAGCTTCATTGTTATACAATAGTTCATTCATATCCATATCCGGAATCATCATCATAAAAAAGGATAAAAGCGACAATAGCCCAAAAGGAATGATATATAATAATAGTCCTGTAATCAGCAGTGTTTTGCCTTTTAACTTATAAAACAGCAGAAACATGAATCCGGTAATCGCATATGTAATCAATATATCGCCATGCCAAATAAGAAAAGCATGAATACAGCCAAGCACCAATAAAATCAGCAATCTTCTCGTAAACAGAAGCGGAAATGACATTCCCTTCAATTTCGAGCGCTCCGCAATCATAATTGCTCCATAACCGAACAAAAAGGCAAACAGCGGATAAAAGCTCGCCTGCGCAAATACATCGACAAAAGCGTCTAAAGCGGAGTCAATTCCTTCCTTCCAATAGGTGTCAGGGTTCAAGTACAAAAACGGACTATAAAAAGCAGGCATATTCACCAGAAAAATACCTAGAATCGCAAAGCCTCTTAAAATATCAATCGAAACATAGCGCTCGCTTTCCTTCAAAGGCATCAAGTGACTCGACATTAAACTCCCTCCCTCTTTTCATCATTCTTTTATAGCTTACTATTAACTGAATTTTAGGACAACTCCATTTTGATTTTCTTTGCACACTGCTGCAGAATATACTAATAAATATGAAAAAGATGACTCTGCCATACAGAAATCATCTTTTTCATATTTTATTTAATTACTTTCATTCAAGTGGTCGAAGTTCTCTTTTACTCTACAAAAATAGTCGTTCCAGCAAGATCCGATTGCCCTTTGTAGGTCGCATAGGCATAAATATTGTAGTA
>JBJFHH010000204.1:0-8963 GCA_051893475.1 Bacillus sp. (in: firmicutes)
AACTTTACTTAAATAATCAGCTTAGGTTAAACTATCAACAGCAAGAAATGCATGGAGGTAAAAGACATTTATGGCAGCGAAGAAAAAGTTTGAAGTAGAAGAAAATGAAACAATCGGTATGTGCTTAGATCGTATGAAAGCGGAAGGTTATACGCCGGTCAAAAGAGTCGAAAAGCCGATTTTCAAGGAAGTTATTGTGAAAGGTGAAAAAAATTATGAGCCGGCCGGACGTAAAATCATCTTTGAAGCAAAGAAAATCGACCTAAAAGCGAACGATTAAAGAATCTTCATTTGTTATCGTTCGATTATTAGTTGACAATATGGACAATTGGTTGTTAAGATGTAACTACAATAAATGAAATGATTGTCTCTTGTATAATCTTGGGGATATGGCCCATAAGTTTCTACCTGATTGCCGTAAATAATCAGACTATGAGAGAAAGTACATACTATATGGACATGATGGTTCTTTTTGTCGAAAGAGAAGAAGAGCCATTCAATTTGCCCGGATAGCTTGCTTTCTCTTGTATAAAGTAATCCATTCGGGCATTTTTGCATGGAAATACAGATTGACATCTTTGGTCAGCAAATCAGCTACATTCTTGGAGGGAAAATAATGAAGCCTCAAGTCGGCGTTATTATGGGGAGTATTTCAGACTGGGAAACAATGAAGTATGCATGTGAAGTTTTGGAAGAGTTAGAAATTCCATATGATAAAAAGGTAGTTTCAGCACATAGAACACCTGATTTAATGTTTGAATACGCAGAAACTGCGAGAGAATCAGGTTTGAAGGTTATTATTGCAGGTGCAGGTGGAGCGGCGCATTTACCGGGAATGGTAGCAGCGAAAACCACTTTACCTGTTATTGGTGTGCCTGTACAATCAAGAGCTTTAAACGGACTGGATTCTTTATTATCGATCGTACAAATGCCTGGCGGTGTGCCGGTAGCTACTGTAGCAATCGGTAAAGCGGGGGCGACAAATGCGGGGCTGCTGGCGGCGCAAATTTTGTCGGCATTTGATGAACAGCTGGCAGGTAAGCTGGAAGCAATGCGAAATGAGACGAAGGAAAAGGTGCTTGAGACAAGTGAACAGCTTAAATAAAGTGATTTTACCTGGTCAAACAATCGGCATTATCGGCGGCGGACAACTTGGAAGAATGGTGGCTCTGGCGGCTAAAGCTTCCGGCTTCAAAATTGCCGTGCTTGATCCGACTCCTGACTGTCCCTGCGGTCAAGTGGCGGATATTGAAATAACAGCAAACTATGATAATTTGAATGCGTTGCAGCAACTTGCCGAGGTAAGTGATGTGATTACATTCGAATTTGAAAATATAAGCGGCGAAGCGTTGGATACGTTAATGAGCCATGCTTATGTTCCGCAAGGCTCTGAGCTTTTAAAAATCAGCCAAAACCGCATTATTGAGAAACAAACGATTACAGAAAGCGGTGCAAAGGTTGCCCCATACGCGGTCATCCAAACAAAAGAAGACTTGTATGAGCAAACCGATGTAATCGGGTTTCCGTGCGTTTTGAAAACGGCTACCGGCGGGTATGATGGAAAAGGTCAGTATGTGTTGAAAAGTAAGGAAGATGTCGAGGAAGCGGCAAAGCTTCTTCAGCTATCTGAATGTGTATTAGAAACATGGATTGCTTTTTCGAAGGAAATCTCCGTCATTGTTGCTAGAAATGTAGATGGAGAAACAAAGGTATTTCCTGTAGCTGAAAACATACATCAAGATAACATTTTGCATCAAAGCATTGTTCCGGCGAGGATTAGTGAAGAGACGGAGAAGCTGGCCGTTGAGCAGGCAATCCTGATTGTCAACTCTATGAACATGGTAGGCATACTTGCGGTTGAAATGTTTGTTACAGAAGATGGAGATATTTATATTAATGAAATGGCTCCGCGTCCTCATAATTCGGGGCATTATACAATGGAGGCCTGTGAGACTTCACAATTTGAACAGCATATCCGAGCAGTTTGTAATTGGAAACTTGGTGATACAACGCTGTTAAAGCCGGTAGTGATGGTCAACATATTAGGTGAGCATATGGAAGCATTAATGGAAAATATCCCGAATCTGAGTAATTGGAAAATCCACTTATATGGCAAATCAGAGGCGAAGGTTAAGCGGAAGATGGGGCATGTCAATATATTAAGAGACAATACGGATCTTGCTCTTGAAGAGGCAGAGCAAAGCAAAATTTGGTCATAAGCATAATGAATTTGGAGGAACGAAAACATGATTGGACGTTATACAAGACCTGAAATGGGCGCAATTTGGACGGAAGAAAACCGCTTTAAAGCATGGTTGGAGGTTGAAATCCTGGCATGTGAAGCGTGGTCTGAATTGGGAGTAATCCCAAAGGAGGATGTGAAGCTTCTTCGTGAAAATGCTTCATTTGATATTGACCGCATTGCGGAAATCGAATTGGAAACACGTCATGACGTTGTAGCTTTCACACGCGCAGTATCGGAAACGTTAGGAGAAGAGCGCAAGTGGGTACACTATGGTCTAACTTCTACAGACGTAGTAGATACAGCTAATTCATACTTGCTGAAGCAAGCAAATGATATTTTGCAAGCAGATCTGGAGCGTTTTATTGAGATTTTAAAGAATAAAGCACTTGAATATAAATATACAGTTATGATGGGACGTACGCATGGTGTACATGCAGAGCCTACGACGTTCGGCTTGAAGATGGCGCTTTGGTACGAAGAAATGAAACGTAATTTGGAGCGTTTTAAAGCAGGACGTGAAAGCGTCGAGTACGGCAAAATTTCAGGAGCAGTCGGTACATATGCCAATATCGATCCTTTTGTAGAAGCGTATGTGTGCGAAAAGCTTGGAACAAAGCCAGCACCAATTTCTACACAAACATTGCAGCGTGACCGCCATGCTCACTATATGAGTACACTAGCTTTAATTGCGACTTCTATTGAGAAGTTCGCTGTGGAAGTGCGCGGATTGCAAAAAAGTGAAACGCGTGAAGTCGAAGAAGCGTTTGCTAAAGGGCAAAAAGGTTCATCAGCGATGCCGCATAAGCGCAATCCGATCGGTTCGGAAAATATGACGGGTCTTGCGCGCGTAATTCGCGGTTATATGATGACAGCTTATGAGAATGTTCCGTTATGGCATGAGCGCGATATCTCGCATTCATCTGCAGAACGTATCATTTTGCCGGATGCGACAATCGCTTTGAACTACATGCTGAACCGTTTCGGTAATATTATTAAAAACTTAACGGTATTCCCGGAAAACATGAAACGCAATATGGACCGTACGCTTGGATTGATTTATTCTCAGCGTGTATTGCTGGCATTGATCGACAAAGGGCTTGTTCGTGAGGAGGCTTACGATACAGTTCAGCCGAAAGCAATGCAGGCTTGGGAAGAGCAAGTTCCGTTCCGCTCATTAATTGAAGCGGATGAAAAAATCACAAATCTGCTTTCAGCTGAAGAAATCGCTGATTGCTTTGACCCTACGTATCACTTGAAAAATGTTGATGTCATTTTCCAACGTGTAGGACTTGAAGGCTGATTGATTCATAATAAAAAGTGACATCAGTTGATTGAAGCAAAAGGGTGGCGCATTCCATGGGGAAAGCGGCCGCCCTTTCGCGGAAATCAACCCATCGCATATCAATCGAGGATTTTAAAAAGACGGATTAGTGCCAATATTGCTAATTTTGGGGGTTCATACAGATGGAAAAAGGATCATTGCTATACGAAGGAAAAGCGAAGAAGGTATATGCCACAAGTGACAATAGCATCGTTTGGCTTGAATACACCGATCAGGCTACAGCTTTTAATGGAGAAAAAAAGGCGGCGATACAAGGTAAAGGCGCTTTAAATAATGAGATTACTTGCTTGCTGTTTGAAAAGCTGCAGGAAGCGGGAATTGCTTCTCATTTTGTAAAAAAAATCTCTGATCGCGAGCATTTAGCACGCAAGGTTAACATCATTCCATTAGAGGTAGTTGTTCGTAACGTGGCAGCCGGCAGTCTTTCTAAGCGATTGGGTATCGAAGAGGGTGTTCAGCTTCGAAAGCCGATTATAGAGTTTTATTATAAAAATGATGCTTTAGGTGATCCGCTTCTGACGGATGCGCATATTGATTTGCTTGAAATTGCTTCAGAGGATGAGAAGGCTGTGATCTCGGAGCAAGCTTTCAAAATCAACAAAGTGCTGACTGAATTTTTTGAACAAATAAATATTAGATTGATAGATTTTAAACTTGAATTCGGCAAAATGGAAACTGGCGATATTTTGCTGGCGGATGAAATTTCACCGGATACTTGCCGTCTATGGGATGCTGCGACTGGCGAAAAACTCGATAAAGATGTATTCCGTCGAGATTTAGGCAATATAACAGATGCATATGAAGAGATTTTAACTAGACTTGGAGGAACGAAGCATGTATAAAGTGAAGGTTTATGTAACATTACGAGAAAGTGTATTAGATCCACAAGGAACGGCTGTGCAACATTCATTAAACAGCCTTTCATATACAGAAATCAGCGATGTCCGCATCGGTAAATATATGGAGTTGACAATCGAAAAAAGTGATCGCGATGTAAATGAAGTAGTAAAAGAAGTATGTGAAAAGTTGCTAGTGAATACTGTTATAGAAGACTACCGCTACGATGTTGAGGAGGTTGTCGCTCAGTGAAATTCGCAGTGATCGTATTTCCTGGCTCAAATTGTGATGTCGATATGTATCATGCCATCAAAGATGAGCTTGGAGAAGAAGTAGAATATGTTTGGCATACAGAAACAGATTTATCATCATATGACGGCATTTTGCTGCCGGGAGGTTTTTCATACGGAGATTACTTGCGCACAGGTGCTATTGCTCGTTTCTCCAATGTGATGGAGCAAGTAATTAAAGCGGCGAATGAAGGCAAACCGGTATTGGGTGTCTGTAATGGCTTCCAAATTTTATTAGAAGCAGGACTGCTTCCAGGTGCGATGAGAAGAAATGAGAGCTTGCATTTCATTTGTCGTAACGTGCCTTTAAAAGTAGAAAACAACACTACGATGTTCACGAATTTATACGGGGCCCAAGAAGTGATTACGATTCCGATTGCACACGGTGAAGGCAACTACTATTGTGATGAGGAAACATTAGAGAAACTGAAAGCAAACAATCAAATTGCGTTTACATATGAAGGAACAAATCCGAACGGCAGCTTAGCAGATATTGCCGGCATTACAAATGAACGCGGAAATGTACTGGGCATGATGCCGCATCCTGAGCGTGCTGTCGATGCGTTATTAGGAAGTGCTGATGGATTAAAATTATTTAAATCAATCGTTAAACATTGGAGGGAATCAAATGTCGTTACTGCTTGAGCCAAGTCCGGCACAGATTGAATCAGAAAAAGTTTATGCAGAGATGGGACTTTCTCCTGAAGAATTCGATATGGTGAAAAAAATTTTAGGTCGTCTTCCTAACTACACAGAAATCGGATTGTTTTCGGTAATGTGGTCAGAGCATTGCTCTTATAAAAACTCCAAACCTGTTTTGAAAAAGTTCCCGATTACTGGAGAGAAGGTACTTCAAGGTCCGGGTGAAGGCGCTGGAATCGTTGACATCGGCGATAACCAAGCGGTTGTATTTAAAATCGAAAGCCATAACCACCCTTCAGCGATAGAGCCATATCAAGGCGCAGCCACAGGTGTGGGCGGTATTATTCGTGACGTATTTTCAATGGGCGCTCGTCCTATTGCTCTATTAAACTCACTTCGTTTCGGTGAATTGGACAATGCGCGCACAAAATATTTATTTAAAGAAGTAGTAGCCGGTATTGCAGGCTACGGAAACTGTATCGGCATTCCGACAGTCGGCGGAGAAATCCAGTTCGATCCATGTTATGAAGGCAATCCGTTAGTAAACGCAATGTGTGTTGGTCTAATTGATCATAAAGATATTAAAAAAGGGCAAGCACACGGTGTCGGCAATACAGTTATGTACGTTGGCGCTAAAACAGGACGTGACGGAATTCACGGTGCAACATTCGCTTCAGAAGAATTGACTGAAACATCTGGCGATAATCGTCCGGCTGTTCAAGTAGGCGATCCGTTTATGGAGAAACTTCTATTGGAAGCATGCTTAGAGTTAATTCAAAGTGATGCGCTAGTAGGCATTCAAGATATGGGTGCTGCCGGTTTAACAAGTTCATCAGCTGAAATGGCAAGTAAAGCCGGATCTGGTATCGAAATGAATCTTGATCTTGTTCCACAGCGTGAAACGGGTATGACAGCTTATGAAATGATGTTATCAGAGTCACAAGAGAGAATGCTGATTGTTGTTAAAAAAGGCCGCGAGCAAGAAATTGTCGACCTGTTCTCGAAATATGATTTAGAAGCAGTGGCAGTCGGTGTTGTAACGGATGACAAACAACTTCGCTTGCTTCATAAAGGCGAAGTAGTAGCCGATGTACCGGTTGATGCATTAGCAGAGGATGCACCTGTATACCACAAGCCATCTAAAGAGCCAGCATACTACAGCGAATTCCAAAGCATGAATTTGGATACGCCGATGATCAGCCATTACGGGCAAACATTAAAAGACTTGCTGCAGCAGCCGACTATTGCCAGCAAGGAATGGGTATATGACCAATATGATTATATGGTACGCACTAACACAGTTGTTTCTCCAGGATCGGATGCAGCAGTAGTACGCGTTCGCGGTACAAATAAAGCGTTGGCTATGACGACAGACTGTAACTCCCGCTACATTTATTTGGACCCGGTAGAAGGCGGGAAAATTGCCGTTGCCGAAGCTGCGCGCAATATCGTATGTTCCGGCGCTGAGCCACTGGCGATTACAGACTGCTTGAACTTCGGAAATCCGGAGAAGCCGGAGATTTTCTGGCAAATTGAAAAAGCGGCAGATGGTATGAGTGAGGCTTGCCGTACACTATCAACACCGGTAATCGGCGGAAACGTTTCTTTATACAATGAAACAAACGGTGAAGCTGTTTACCCGACACCTGTTATCGGTATGGTCGGTCTAATTTCCGATTTGAAACATGTAACAACGCAAAACTTCAAAAAAGCTGGAGACGTTATTTATGTAATCGGCGAAAGCAAAGAAGAGTGGGGCGGAACAGAGCTTCAAAAAATGCTTCACGGCAAAATCTTCGGAAAAGCACCATCGATTGACCTTGATGTGGAAGCGAAACGTCAAAAGCAGCTGTTGGAAGCTATTCGTTTAGGCGTAATTGCTTCAGCGCATGACCTTGCAGAAGGCGGATTGGCGGTTGCTTTGGCAGAAGCATTATTCGGCACAGAGCTTGGAGCGAACGTAACCATCAACCATGATGCAGCAGTGGAACTATTCAGTGAGACACAATCTCGTTTCTTAGTGTCAGTACCGCAAACATATACGAAAGCATTTGAAAGCATCATTGACGATGCAATCAAAATCGGTGAAGTAGTAAATGGAGCAGATCTGACTATTTTGGATCATGAAAAGCATGTCGTATTGAAAGAAAACGTTAAAGAGTTGGAATCTGCTTGGAAAGGAGCTATTCCATGCTTGCTGAAATAAAAGGACTCAACGAAGAATGCGGTGTCTTTGGCGTTTGGGGTCATGAAGACGCAGCGCAGCTGACGTATTATGGCTTGCACAGCCTGCAGCACCGCGGTCAAGAGGGAGCCGGAATGGTTTTGACAGATGGCGAAAAGCTGACTGGCGTTAAAGGTGAAGGACTGGTTATGGAGGTATTTACCGCTGAGCGTATGAAGGAAGTAAGCGGTAAAGGCTCCATTGGTCATGTGCGTTATGCGACAGCGGGAGGTGGAGGCTATGAAAATGTTCAGCCTCTCCTTTTCCACTTTCAAAATGAGAGCATGGCATTAGCACATAACGGCAACTTGATTAATGCGACACAATTAAAGGCACAACTGGAGTCTCAGGGCAGTATTTTTCAAACTTCCTCTGATACAGAAGTAGTTGCTCACTTAATTCGACGCTCAGGTTTCACATCTTTAAAAGATCGCGTGAAAAATGCTTTGAGTTTAGTAAAAGGTGCTTATGCTTTCTTATTCATGGGAGAGAAGCAATTGATTCTTGCACGTGATCCGTATGGTTTGCGTCCTCTGTCTTTAGGAATGATCGGAGATGCTTATGTGATTGCATCTGAAACGTGCGCGCTTGATTTAGTCGGTGCGAAATTTATCCGCGATATTGAGCCGGGTGAACTGGTTGTCATTACAGATGAGGGTATCACATCGGAATTTTTCGCAGTAGCTAATAAACGTGCTATGTGCGCGATGGAGTATGTCTATTTCTCTCGTCCAGACAGCGACATCGACGGTATTAATGTGCATACAGCCCGCAAAAACTTAGGTAAAAAATTGGCAGCTGAGGCTTTAATTGAAGCGGATGTTGTAACCGGAGTGCCGGATTCAAGCATCTCAGCAGCAATTGGTTATGCTGAAGCAGCAGGCATCCCATATGAAATGGGTTTAATTAAAAATAGATATGTCGGACGAACGTTCATTCAGCCGTCGCAAGCGCTTCGTGAGCAAGGCGTTAAGATGAAACTTTCACCGGTTCGTGGTGTCGTGGAAGGCAAGCGAGTCATCATGGTAGATGACTCCATCGTACGAGGTACGACAAGCCGAAGAATCGTTAGAATGCTGAAGGAAGCCGGCGCAACGGAAGTACATGTTGTCATCAGCTCACCGCCGATTAAAAATCCTTGCTTCTACGGTATTGATACATCGACTCGTGAGGAATTGATCGCAGCTCAGCTTTCAGTAGAGGAAATCAGAGAAATGATTGAAGCGGATTCACTAACCTTCCTAAGTGTAGAAGGCATGGTAGAAGCAATCGGCAGACCGGATGCAGGCGAAACAGGCGGTCAGTGCTTAGCGTGCTTTACAGGCAAGTACCCGACAGAAATTTACGAAGCATTAGAAAAACATCCAACACCTATTTCATAAT
>JBJFHH010000205.1:0-2181 GCA_051893475.1 Bacillus sp. (in: firmicutes)
GTTTAATTAATAACGTTTCGCCAATCAAAAGAAGGTCATTTTGTTTACCGTTCATTTCCTTCAAGTCATTAACAGAGACTCCGAATTGCTGTGAGATTTTATACAGCGTATCGTTTTTCTTGACTGTATATTCTGTTTTGCTTTGAGCCGAAACAGAAGCTGCTGTCGTTAAAATAGCAGCAGCCAGAACGACACCGCCAACTTCCTTCTGCAACTTTAAATTTCTTGCTTTCCTCATTTTTGCTTTCTTAAGCGTTTGGTATTCCATTCTCGTTATACCAGACTTCCCCTTTGCTGCTTCTTGTTGCATACTCTTCCCCCCATCCTATCGTCTATATTATATTCAAATATAATTATAACAATATTCAAATAATTAACTAGGGAGATAAGGACTATTTACTATTCTAGCTAAATAGTATTGTTTCAATAAATTAACAAAAGAAAATATACATTTAATCCAAATGAAGTGATACCCAATATGATAATAGGACAAACCTACTACACCCAATTCCGACATAAACGTCGAATTCAAGTGCAGCATACCATCTTATTCTACCAAACGCCTTCCATACCAAAACTTTTGCCAATCGCCATTTGCCCGGTGCATCGCAATATACGTATAAAAACAAATCGTAAACGAACCGAACACAACAATGAGCATAAAAATGACACTCGACTTCACATGGAAACCTTCTCGGAAAAACATCCATGCCGCAAACACGAAAAACGCCAAATAAATATCGATGAGCGTTATTTTCCCCCACAGCAGTCCAATCAGTGCAGAGCCGTCACCGAGAAAATCACCAGCCACAAAGCCGTACACAATCGAATAGCCCATAACAAGAGCCCCAATCAGAAAGCCGTATTTCGCGATTCTCATACACTCGTTCTCCGCGACTTCGGAAACCACGGAAAGAACTTCGGCGTCACTTGTTTATAGTGCTCAAACTCCGGATGATTCTTATATTTCTTCTCCAATAGCGGCACCCCTGAAACAAACAGCAACAACAATGTCATCACAACCGGACTAGCAATCATGAACCAGCCTCCTGACGTAACAGCCAGCAAGTAAATGCCCCACCACATCGTCGCTTCACCAAAATAATTCGGATGTCGCGTATATTTCCATAACCCGCTCTGAATGATGCGCCCCTTATTCTCCGGCTTACTTTTAAAAGTCTTCAGCTGCCAATCGCCGATGACCTCAAACAAATAGCCGATCACCCAAATCGCAATCCCGATATAATCAAGCCAGCCAAGACTGCTTTCTTCACTGTTAAAAATATGCATAAACGACAGCGAAACAATATACAGCATCACACCCTGCAACGCATACACATTCAAAAACGCTTTCAAACGCGCCCATTTCGTGCCCCAACGCTTGCGCAAATTCACATAACGATAATCTTCCGGCTTTCCTTTATTGCGGTTGAATAAATAAATCGTCAAGCGCAAACCCCACAGCGCAACCAACACGAGCACGACCAAACCTTTCATATTTTGAAACTCATCTCGTGCAGCAAGCGCAGTAGCCAGAACAACAAACCCCAATCCCCAGCCGATATCGACAATCGAATTATCACGAAGCAACTGACCTATGATGAAAAAAAGAAAGAAATAGATGCTGACAATAAGCGCCGCATACATATACAAATTCTCCACCCTAACTTCCTCCTATTCTTTTAAAAGCGCAACCGCAATTGTATTTTCCCCCGCACTGCTGGCAACAATCGATGACACTTCCTCTATGAAACTCGGAGACTTGCCGATGATGCTCGTCAGCTCCCGCTCAAATGAGGCAAGCCTTTCCTCTGCTTTGCCATGAACAATCGCATATCTTTCGATTCCTTCTTTTTCCTTGATCTGCTTTACCATTTTCAAAATTTGCTCGGTATTGCTTTTGGTGCTGAACGCTTTTCCGAGCAGCACGCCGTGACCCTTTTCATCAATTGAAACAATCGGTTTGAAATGGACAAGTTTGCCGATGACCCCGACCGTTTTACTAATTCTGCCGGAAGCAATCATGCCCTCCAACCGGTCAACCGAGACAAAAATCGCCGCTTTCTCAATCGTCTCCTCAATAACGGCCACAACCTCCTCATGCGTCCTTCCCGCATCAATCGCCTCTGCCGCCTTCATGACAATCAAGCCTTGCGCCGCCGAATTCATCCGCGAATTAAT
>JBJFHH010000206.1:0-2178 GCA_051893475.1 Bacillus sp. (in: firmicutes)
CAGGGGAAATTTTATATAAGGATTTATAGAGTCAAGAGGGACGGCAAACCTGTCCCTCTTACTGTTGTTTTTCCTGGATATATTTTTTGCCCCATTCTCCGAGCATGTTCAGTGCGGGGATCAGGCTTTCTCCTTGTGGTGTGAGCGAGTATTCGACTTTGGGCGGAACTTCTTTATATACTTCTCTGTGAACCATTCCGTCTTCTTCCAATTCTCTCAGTTGCTTCGTCAATATGCCTTGCGAAATGCCGGGCAACAGCCGTTGAAGTTCGTTAAACCTTCTGGTTCGTCGACTGAGATACCATAAGATAACGATTTTCCACCTGCCGGCAATGATGTTTTGCGTGACTGCCAAGGAACAAATTTCTTCTGTTTCTTCTGCAGGCGGTTCCCCTTGGAAATTAAATCGAGCCATAACTTTCTCCAGCCTCCTCTCATGGTACTGTTTTTGTGACTATGTCATTAAATTGTGCCTACTATTATTTTTCTTATATAGGTAATAGTATAGAGCTTAGGAGCATGAAATAAAAAGGATTTGTCATAGGGGGATGTAAAATGAAAGTTTTAGTAACGGGCGCAACAGGAAATTTAGGTTCGAAAATTGTAGAAAGTTTATTACCGCAAGTATCTGCTGCAAATATCGCAGTGAGTGTTCGAGATATACATTCAGAAAAAGCGCAAACGTATCAAGCGCAAGGAATTGATGTGCGTTTAGGTGATTTTGAGAAGCCGGAAACATTAGCTGCTGCATTTGCAGGAGTGGATCGTCTCTTCATCATGTCTACATTTGGCGATTTTGAAACGATTATGCGTCAACATACAAATGCGGTCGAGGCAGCAAAGGCAGCAGGCGTGAAACAAATCGTCTACCCTAGTGTTACACGAGCTGGCAGCAGCGATTTCTTCTTGGCAGGCATGCACTATGCACGTGAAGAAGAAATCATCAAATCAGGAATTCCATATGTATTTTTGCGAAATAATTGGTATGTAGAAAATGAACTGGGAACCATCCAAGGCTGTATAGCGGGTGCACCGTGGGTCACTTCGGCAGGCGAAGGGAAAATTGGTTGGGTATATCGTCCGGATTTAGCTGAAGCAGCAGCAAATGTGTTAGTGACAGAAGGACATGATCACAAAACGTATGAACTATCAGGAGAAAATTTAACTCAACAGCAATTTGTCGATGCATTAAGTGAAGTGTTGGGCAGACAAGTACCGTTGCTTGCTGTAGATGATGCGGCGTTTGCTGAGATGCTGAAAAGTGCCGGTGTGCCGGAAGCGTATATTCCAATGCTGGTGATGACGCAAAAAGGCATTCGTGAGGGCGGATTAGAAGCAACAAGCTCCGATTTAGCAACATTGCTGGGTCGTCCGATTACAACAGTGAAAGAGGCGCTCGCACAATTAATTACTGTTCAATAATCAAGGCGCTATGCCGTATGAATAATCGTACCCAAATGATATAATATAAATGCCCGTGGCCAAGCATTAAAAGGCGGTAAGACAATAGCTACTGCGTACGCGGTTTTGGACCATGCTCTTTGAGAGGTCGCCGCAGCAGCTGCGCGAGATTGAAACGGCTCGCCGGGCAGAAGAGCATCCCTGCAGATTATCTGCAGGGATGCTTGATTTTAACTTCCAATATTTATCCATTCATTCTTTTTCGTGAAGTATTCATATCTTGAGTTACTGGCATGTGATCGGTTGCTCTGGATAGGCCTGTTTTGGGCATATTGACGTAAATTGCTTCAGAAGCTCCTTTTTCTATTTTGTAGGTTTCGTGAAAAACACCGACACTTCCATTATCTTTAATCTTATTATTGTATAATTTCCAAGTTTGTGAATGATTTTTTCCATGCGCATAGTCTATTAATTCGTCGAATCCCTTCCAGTATTGGATTAACGTTACTTTTCTCCAGCTAAATAAAAATTCAGTATGTAAGAAACCCCATTGCGGGTTTTGATACAATTCTTTAATCATAGGTCCCATAGCATTAAATACGGGTACCCACTTCCAAAATTTCAATAGCTGATTAATACGCATGCCGATAATTAAAACTGCAAACTCTTTATCCTTGCAATCGGCTATATACCTGCCGTTAAAGATTTTGGTCCCCATTGAAAAATCCCCTTTTTACTCAACATAAGTAAAGTGCAGCTTCTACATTAACTATAACA
>JBJFHH010000207.1:0-31427 GCA_051893475.1 Bacillus sp. (in: firmicutes)
TTCCAGCAAGATCCGATTGCCCTTTGTAGGTCGCATAGGCATAAATATTGTAGTAATAGCCGCCCTGCAGCTTCACTCCATTTGATAATACACCATTCCAATCGAATGTCGAGTAGCCCGCCGGAATATTTTCATATATACCGATATCCCCTAAATATTGTACAGGTTGTCCATCTGCATTAGATAAGTAGACAAATAAATCAACAGACTCCGCTCCGCCAGGGAAGAAGCCTTCAATCGCATACTGTTCTTCTCCCAGTTGTGCCGCTCCAAGCCATTCTGCACGAGGATAGTCTGGCTCTTTCACGAATAAAATAATCGGCACATCATAGCTTGCACGGCCATCGCTAACATTTATTGTCCCTTCATAATATCCCGGATCTAATTTATCAACATCTACTTTCACTTCGACATTGATATCCTGTTTTTTCCCGGGGTTAACTTTTACATTCTTGCTCGTGCTTACTTTAATTGCTTTTGATCCATTTCCGATGTTGACGTTAAAGCTGTATGTTTGTCGTTTAGATGAAAGATTTTCTATTGTGAACTTCGTCTTTTTCGTTTGTGTTCCATTTTGCTTTCCTTTACCTTTGCCTCTGCTTTTTATTTTTTCATCCACTTTATCAAACACACCGAACGAAAAACTTCCAGGAGTCACTAGTGTTGTTGTTTCAATTGCTTCCAGCACACGGATGCTTCCCGCTCCTTGTGTATTATGAGGGTATGCATTTCCTGTCGCCGGATCTGTAATACTTTCTGCCGTATTCATCAATGCAGCTTTTACATCTTCCACATCCCATTTTGGATTAGCTTGCAAAATTAAAGCAGCCGCTCCCGCAACATGAGGAGAAGCCATACTTGTACCTTGCTTCGCTCCATATCCATGAGGATTTGCTGGATCGAATGTCGGTACTGTGCTGACGATATTCACTCCAGGAGCGGAGACATCCGGTTTTACCATATAGTTAATATTCACCGGCCCACGTGAAGAGAAATCTGCCACTGTTTCGCCAACTTCATGAGAGAAGTCAATTCCAAATGTGACTTTATTGTTTCCTGCAGCTAATTCAGTCAGCAGCTTTTGGCCGTCTTCCAAAGTCGTTTTGATTGTCGGTACATCCATTCCCGCAACATCCGGCTGTTCACCAGCAACATTATTGAAAATAATTGCGCCAACAGCACCGGCATTTTTTGCATTAGTCGCTTTATCAACAAATGCAAGCGTTCCCCTGCTCATTAAAGCAATCTTTCCTGTAAGGTCCTTACCTTCAAAATCAGATGGCGCACCAAGACCTACATAAACAAACTCATATTCCTCGCCGTTTAAAGCCAATAATGCTTCGTCACTCGGGAAACCCATCACTTTAGCAGAAGGATAGCTTACACCTTCGGAAGTAGTAATGCTGCTAGTGTAAACATTATATGGAAGCGCTGTTGCACCTACGGCAATCGCATCACGAGAAGACCCCGGCGATCCGACTGTCCAATTATTCGGTCCGCTGTTACCGTTAGACGTCACGGCAACAACACCTTCTTCCATTGCCCAATCAAGCGCTATGCTTGTTGCACTGTCAGGATCATTGATTGAGCTTCCTAATGATAGATTCATAATATCTGCTCCATCTTCGACAGCCTTTTCAATTCCGGCAATAACATTTGCTGTTGACCCGGATCCCCCTGGTCCTAATACGCGATAGGCTAATAATGTAGCTTCTGGAGCAACACCTTTAATCAATCCGTCAGCTGCAACCGTACCGGCAACATGAGTACCATGTGTTGTCGCTGCCCCTCGTGGATCGCCTGTCGGAGTTTCCTGAGGATCATTGTCGTTATCAACAAAGTCCCAGCCCTTATAGCTTTCAAACGCCTGATCTAAATCAGGGTGTGTATAGTCAACTCCAGTATCAATAACTGCAACCGTCACCCCTTCTCCTGTATATCCAGCTTCCCATGCATCATCTGAACCGATAAATGGTGCGCTGTTTAGCATAGATGGGCTGTACTCTTCAGAGGAAATAACCGTTCCTTCGTCTACACTTGTCGTTATGTATTCCACATCAGGGTAAACAGCTTTTACACCTGGAATTGACAATAGAGATGGAATTTCTTTTTCCGTAAGTTCTAATGAGAAGCCCGAGAAGACATGATCATATTCCTGTTCTACTTTTGCATTACCAACTGCATCCTTCACTTCAGAAATAACTTGATTACGAGCGGATTTCAGCTTTTGTTTCGTTTGACTTTCCCCATTTTTCTTTGCCTCAGCAATTGCAGGCTCCGTTATTTCTACAATAACTGTTTTTCTTTTCGATGATTTCAGATTATACTCTCCAACCAACTCTGCCAACTTGCCGGCATCTTTACTGTTGTTACGGTCTACTCCTGTCGCACCAGCAGCTGGACCGAAAGAAGAAAATATTAAAGAAACTGCTAATAAACCTGCAACCGTTTTTCTTTTTCCCACACTTTCATCTCCCTTTTTACTATTTTTATTTTTACAGCTTGCATATTCACTCGGACATGTTTCGAGCCAAATATCCAATATTTGATAGCTGTCTACAAATATTCGTTCTTTTCGCCTGCATTACCTTGAATCATATTCACTATTTTCACAGAAAAAAAAATATAGACTTAAGACTAATAGTTTTATGACGAACTGTTTGTTTAAGACAGTTTAGCTGGGTCATGTTGCCTATATTAATGCAATTTAATCGTTCTTATCCGAAGATCACTCCACATAGAAAAGCGAGCACAAACTGTTTAGCAGTTTGTGCTCGCTTCATAAAATAGGAAAATCTTAATTAACGAATCGGCCGGTTTTTCCGCTCGCTTCCCAATAGTCATTGCGCAGCTGGACTTTTTGAATTTTGCCTGATGCTGTTTTTGGCAGTTCATCGACAAATGTAACGCCGGTAATCGCTTTAAAATGTGCTAATGAACTTCTGGAGAAAGCAATCAATTCTGATTCTGTAACAACATGATTCGGACGGACGACTACAAAGGCATGAGGCGTTTCACCCCATTTTTCATGCGGCATAGCAATGACTGCCGCTTCGAGGACAGCCGGATGCTCGTATAAGTTGCCTTCTACTTCTATAGATGAAATATTTTCTCCGCCTGAAATAATGACGTCTTTCTTGCGGTCGACAATGTCAATATTGCCATATTGATCGACCGTTCCCATATCACCAGTATGAAGCCATCCGTTCCGAATCGTCTTTAACGTTTCTTCTTCGTTTTTCCAGTATCCTTTCATGACACCGTGGCTTCTAACAATAATCTCGCCGATGGATACACCATCATGAGCAACATCATCTCCATGCTCGTCAACTACGCGAACATTGCTTCCGATTAACTGATAACCGGCCTTCGCCTTCATTTTGTATTGCTCATTAAGAGGAAGAACTTTATGCTGCGAACGCACTCTAGATATAAGACTTAAAGGCGACGACTCTGTCATACCATATACTTGTACGAATTCCCAAGACAGTTCCTTCTCCACTCGCGTAACAAAGGCTGGAGGAGGAGCCGAGCCCGCTACTACTACTCTTAAAGGCTGATTTACTGCTGGAACCTCATTCTCGTAATATTGCAATAAGGCATTTAATACCGTTGGAGCCATATGCATGACCGATACTTTATGTTCAATCACTTTATTAAAAATCACTTCAGGTGTTGTTTTGCGTGCCATCACTTGTGTAGCACCATTGCCTGTATAATAGAACGGTGATCCCCAGCCGTTTACATGGAACATCGGCAATACATGCATTAACACATCTTCATCTGTCACACGCAAGTGATGCATAGCGGCAAAGGCATGCAAATAGTTATTGCGGTGCGTTAACATAACCCCTTTCGGATTGCCGGTAGTTCCGCTCGTATAAAGCAATGTACTGAGATCATCTTCATGAACATCTTCCCGATCAAAAGCAGTTCCTTCATGACTTGCAAGTAAATCATCATAATCATACTCATTTGTCTCAGGATTTTTATACGTAACAATAATACTCTTTACAGTCTCCAATTTTTCCCTCACCGGAGAAATCAGCGGATACAAATCTTGATCGACAACCAAAACAGTCGACTCGCTATGGTTCAAAATGAATAAATAATCTTCCGGCTTTAAGCGAATGTTTAATGAGACCATCACTGCTCCCAGCTGAAATACACCATAAAAGCCTTCAAGCATTTCCACACAATTTGGTGTTAAATAGGCGACACGATCGCCTTTTTGGACGCCTAACTCTCTTAATCCCCGAGATAATTGATTGACGCGTACATTGAGCTCTTCATATGTAAAAACTCGTTCATCAGAAAAAATAGCCTGCTTCTTTCCGTACAACTTTACAGCACGATCCAAAAATTCCGTTACAACTAATGGTACGTTCAATTGCTCCACCACCTATGTATAAAATTGTAAATACAGTAATACTTTAACATTTTTATACATATAAGGACAATCCGTATTTTAAATATACTTTGTTGCTCATGGAAGAATAAGCTGCATATCACCTTTTTGGGTTTTATTCATACGATACAAAAAAGGGCACATACAGGGAGGGAGATTCTATGCCGGGAATTGTCGGTTTTATACAAGTGATTAATATCGGAAGCAGCGGTGTGTTTCATATTGGGGATGTATATAAAATTATGCCGATATCCGCAGTGAAAACCTTTGCTGGATCGGGATCCTTCAACACGGGTGAAAAAGTGTCTATTCATAATGAGGCAAATAATGTACAAATGTACGATAATGACGGGATTGACCTTCCTATTGCATTTAATGTTTAAGGGGGATTTCATAGCAATGAATTATCATGTAACTCAAAGTATTCACATTCATAGTATCAAGATTAACACCATTACAAATTCCTCTATTTTTCAAATTGGAAGTACAGGTATTATCAAATCGCTAGCACCAAATGCTTCGCAAAAGGGACCGGCATCAAATCCAAATCAAGCTACGTCAAGAAGGTTTCAAATTTCCAGACCTTCCAACCAATACGGTTTCTGAGCCATTAATTTTCAGTTTAAAAAACCGCCTTTAACTCTAGGCATTCACCCATCTCATCATCGACACATAAACTGTAAATATACCTGTCAACTATAGTAAGGTGGGATTGAAATGCAACATGACTTTTATACGTATACAGTTGAAATGAAAAAGTATTTAGAAAAACAGGAAAAAAGGATACTTACTCTCGAAGCTGAAATTTCCTCTTTAAAAACAAAGATTAAGCAAATGACGGATCAAAGGTCGGTAACAATCGAGAAAATTGAATACAAATTCGACCAGTTAAAAATTGAAAAGCTGGACGGCACATTAAATATCGGTGTTAACCCCGGAGAAGTAGAGGAATTTATTGATTCTACCGTTAGTAATATGGGCTCAAGTACACCTGCTATTTTCACCACAGAACAACGTGAAATGGTTACCAGTCAAATTACAGCAGAAGTTTCAGCATTTATTGATCGGGAATTAAGTGAACTAATTACACAACATGAGACACAAACAGGAGCAAGATTCGAAGGGCAATACGATAATTTTATAAGAGAAGACCTTTTCAAACAGCTCCCTGAACGCATTGAGTTTTACTTGAATCACCATCCGTACAACAAAAACATCGAACAGGCAAATGAATATACAGAACGAATAATCGAACAAATTAAAACGGACATTTCTCAAGCAATCTATCACTTCCTGCAAAATGTACAACAAGGTATGAAGACAAATTGAAAGGAGAATGTATTATGAACTTTCATGTAACAAACAAAAACATATGCGTCGATTTTTTAAAGGTTGATTCTGTTACGGTTTCGTCTCTTTTACTTATTGGAGATATGAAGACAATCCAATTATCTTCAGCATTGGATGTTCCACTCGAAGCATTAGGCGGCGCAGCTGGTCCTTTAGTTCCTGTCGTTCCTTTAACGCCTACAGTGCCTCAAGGTTAAAAGCAATGCTCAGCAGAACATCACATGTTAAGCGCATTATTGTAAGAAACGTAGCTTCCAGCGCAAACTTTCATATTGGCGATGCTAATTATATTGATAGTACGGCGGATATCCTGGGTGCTTTAGTAAACTCCAATCTCTTCGTTACCTCAACATTGGTCGATGAGTTGGAAAATGATACAAACTATGACTATAAAGCACCTTGTCCCGGTATAGATGAGACGATCAAAATGACAAGATTCAATGTGGTACCCCAAATAGGTGTGAACAATATCAATGTGATTGCCGTTTCCGCTGCAAGTATTTTCCAAATCGGAAATACCGATCATATTCGCATGGCAACTAGCATTTACTTCAAAATATTAAACAACTAGCCTATAAAGTCACTGTTCTTGACTTGCGGATCGATTCCGCTTTTCTGTGTTGAACCTGCTGTACAGAAGTGAAAGTTTTAGCGTCTGTTAATCTAATGCCCGTTTTGAAAGGAGAATAATTCATGCCAGCCATAGTAGGACCGATACAAATAGGCTCTGTTACAGGAGGGTCGATTCAATTCGGAGATGCCCTCTTCTATTCTCCGAAGAGTGCATCAAAAACTGCAAATGGAGCAGGATCCATTAATACGGGTGTTTTTATCATTACCAATAATGGACTCAGCGCGACTAATGTGATCGATCCTACGCTCGTTGATCAGCCTTTGTTCGGTAATAATTAGCGGAGGCTCTCTTGCATAGTTTAACAGCAAGAAACATTAGTAAAAAAGCCATCCAAAAGCGAGTAAAACTCACTTTTGGATAGCCTGCTACATCTTCAATAAATGTCCGCCATCATCAAAGAAATATAAATATTTCTCCTGAAGCTTTGTTTTCATAATCGTTTCAATAGCTCTTGAATAAAGGTCAATTTGCACTTTATAGCGTTTTTCCAGTACTATCTTCGCCTCGCTGTACCCGTTCGCAAAGCGTCCCGTAATACGATCGGTTTTGTAATCGACAAGCACAAGTCCTTGCTCATCCTCAAACAGGCAGTCAATAACCCCTTGAATCAGGACAGGTTCATCCTCACCCTGCCAGTCACTGTATGCTTCATGTGCCGGGATGACCATACTGAAAGGCACCTCGCGAAGAAGCGTGTGCGCATTTTGCATGCGCTTCGCCAAATCACTTTCGAAGAAATGCAAAATTTCTTCGTTGTTAACGGCTTCCAGCTGTTCTGCCCGCAAATATTCATTCTGCAGCAAATGCAGTTTCAACGACTCAAGCGATGCTTCGTTTTGCGGCTCGCGCAAATTGATCTGCTGCATAACCATATGCATAATCGTCCCTTTTTCAGCTGAAGTAAGCTGCTTTTCCTGCATGAATGCCGGTCTGTCATGGAGACTCTTTCTCGGCCGAAGCAGCTGCGATCCACTTTCACGATCAACACTTTCGAACTGTCTTTTAATTTCCGTTACTGTTTGCTTGGAAAGGTGTAATGCCGCCGCAGCATGTTCATATCGCCAACTCAGCTGTTGCTTCATTTTCTCTTCATAAGGAGAGAAAATATCGACAGGCTTATTAGCTTTAATCGCTTCCCAAATATCCGCACCTGCTTCCGTTGACTGATCCGTGTCTGCCTGCAGAGCAGAAGCCTCTATGATTTCCAAGTTCCAGTCGGATGGATGCTCGGTTATTTCGTTCATAGAGCTCGATAGCGACACATCGTAAATATTTTCGTTTTGTTGATGACGTGCTAATGCAGGACCAATCCAGTCGCTATAGCTTTTCGCTGTCGCACGGATGTAATCCTTCAGCAGCCAATCTTTGTGAATCGCTGCTTTTCTCCACTTCTCCAGCGATTTCTCACTGTCCTTTAATGTTCCAATCAACACTAATTTTTCCTTCGCTCTCGTTAAAGCAACATATAATACCCGCATTTCTTCTGCAATCATTTCAAGCTGCTTTTTCTTTTTAAAAGCAATTTGCGGCAGTGACGGATACGTAATACGAAGGTTTGGGTTCGTATAGCTGCAAGCAAAACCATATTCCTTATCTAACAAGTAGCTTTTGCGCAAGTCCATCATGTTGAACTGACGGGCCAATCCAGCAACAAATACAACCGGGAACTCCAAGCCTTTACTGGAGTGAATGGTCATAATGCGCACAACATCTTCTTGCTCGCTCAAGGCTCTAGCAGCCCCCAAATCATCACCGCGCTCCTGCATTCTTTCGATAAAGCGAAGGAAACGGAATAATCCGCGGAATGAACTCTCCTCATATTGACGAGCACGATCAAATAAAGCGCGCAAATTAGCTTGACGCTGCTTACCGCCCGGCATGCCGCCCACATAGCTATAAAACTTCGTATCACGGTACAGCTGCCAAATAAGGTCTGCTAACGATTGCTGTCTCGCAAGCTCCCTCCATGTTTGCAGCTGATCGACAAAGTCGGAAACTTTCTTAAAGTATCCTTTATTTGTATCGTTCTCTCCTAATTCACAAAAACGGACTAGCGCATCATAAAAAGCGCCGGAATGATCAGCCATTTTGATTTCCGCCAACTGTTCCTCGTCAAGACCGACAATCGCTGAACGCAAAACAGAAGCAAGCGGAATATCTTGAAGCGGATTATCAATCACCTTCAGCAGTGACATCATAATCGCTACTTCAGTTGCTTCAAAGTAACCTGAAGAAAGGTTTCCGTAAATAGGAATCCCTTGCTTTTTAAATTCTTCCATAATGCCAGGAGTCCATGTCATGGATCGCATCAAAATCACGATATCGCGATATGTCACTGCCCGTTTCATGCCGGTCTTCAAATCGGTAATCTGTCTTTTTTCATTAATCATCTCTTTAATGGATTTTGCCAACAAACGTGCTTCAAGCTGCACATTTTCCAGCTCTTCGGCATCAAAATCGGTACCATCCTCAACTGTTTCCGCATCGCTTTCCTGACTGTTTTGATTAATGAATTGCACCTGAATCGGGAATGACTCATTCGCAGGATAATTCGCACCCTTCTTCAGCTCAGCATCTTCGTCGTACTCAATTTCACCGACAGTAACGCCCATCAGCTGCTTGAATAAAAAATTCGTTCCGTCCAATACTTCCTTGCGGCTCCGGAAGTTCTTGTTCAAGTCAATGCGAAGACCGCCATCGATTCCGTCATGACGATAGCGATTGTATTTTTCTAAAAACAAATTCGGCTCCGCCAAACGGAAGCGGTAAATCGACTGCTTTACATCGCCTACCATGAACATATTTCCGTCAGATTCGCTATCCTTGCTCACCAGCTTCAAAATCGTCTCCTGAACAAGATTCGTATCCTGATATTCATCAACAAGCACTTCTTTAAACTGCTTGCGGTATTTAAGTGCGATACGAGACGGCTTTACTTGTCCATCGTCACTCTTCTCAGCGAAAATCGCCAGGCAATAATGCTCTAAATCCGAGAAATCGACAATACCGCGTTCTCTTTTCTCTTGATTGTATTTTTGCTTAAATTGCTTCACCAATTCAGCAAGCATAGCGATATTGCCCTTTAGCTCCTTCATATCCTTCAGGTAGCTTTCCGGCCTGCGCGTGAACAATTCTTTTTGCAAATCCTGAATCAGCTTCTTCGTTTGATCGCGGAGCTTCTTACATTGCTGGTCAAGCTCCTCATCGATATCGCCTGTCGCTTTTTTCAATGTAGAAAACTTCACTCCGCTCATCGCTTCATACATCGCTTGCCATGACTGCTCGCTTGCTGCCTCAAGCTTCTCTAGTAGCTGCAGGTCTTTATCGAATGTTTCCGCTCTGGAAGCAGGACCTCCCGGCATTTTAGTGATACGAAGAGCATCCTCTGCATTGTCTCTTGCTGCTGACAATTGCAGTTTCACATAGTATTTCAAAGCGTCCGTAAACGGCAAGTCATCAATGGTTGTCTCTTCTTTTATGTCATACATCGTCACCATTTCATCGAGCCATTCTTCAGGATATGGATGCGAGCTTGAGAACTCGTAAAGCGCTCGGACGATGTTTTGCAGTTCAATATCGTTACGGTCACTGCTGAAAGCATCAACCAATTGGAAGAACGGTTCATTATTTTCAATTCCGTACTGCTCCTCAAGCATCTCGTCCAGCATTTCATCCTTCAAAATTTCCGCCTCGGTCGTATCGGCAATCCGGAAACCCGGATCAATTTCGATTTCATAATAATATTTGCGGATAACCTCAAGACAGAACGAATGCAGCGTACTAATCGAGGCGCGGTTAATTAAGCTTAATTGTTTGCGCAAATGCTGTGATTTCGGATTTTCCTTAATCGCCTCCTCAAGCGCATCGGCAATCCTATGTCTCATCTCCGCTGCAGAAGCATTCGTAAATGTAACGACAAGCAATTCATCAACATTCACTTGCTCAGAAAGCAATTTAAAAATAATCCTATTAACCAGTACAGCTGTCTTCCCTGAACCAGCAGCTGCCGCCACCAAAATATCCTGGTCGCTTGCCCAAATCGCCTTCCATTGGTCGCTTGTCCAAGTCAGCTCTGCCGGCATTTCCGGAATAACGGTTTTACTCATGCTCGTCCTCCCTCCTCTTTGATGATTTGTAAAACTTCATTCGCTTTCTTCGGCTGCAAAACTCGATATTCATTCTCCTCTAAAGCCTGATCGAACATGCAGACGCTTTTATAGGAACAAAACGTACACGGAATTTTATTTTTCATTTTATACGGATTAATGATGGTTTCTCCGCTTATAATTTCATTGCCCGCTTTTTCATACAGGTGATGAACATGCTCGCGCAGCACGGCAAAATCTTGTTCACTCGCAACCTTCGAGGTTTTCGAGATATCGCCGCTTTTCAAGAAATTAACAGAAATAATATCAGATTTGCTGCTCTCTCCGATGACAAGCTGATCATCCATAAGCTGCAGAATTTCCGGTTTATCCACCAGCAAGCCTTTCATTTTGAACTGTTTAAAAATTTCCTTCTCCAGCTCAGTCGGTTCCATCATCTGATTCGCTCTAATAATCGGGTTATGCACATAAAAATACAGCATGCCTGCCGGAGAAACCGCTTGTCCGATCAAATCTGGCGCATACTCAATGAGCACATCCAAATATGTCAGCATTTGAAGCGCCAATCCGTAGTACACTTCATCTAAATTGACATCTTTTGAGCTTGATTTGTAGTCAATAATTCTCACATACGCTTCGTCTTTGAACTTCGCCAAATCAACTCGGTCTATTCGTCCGCGCAATTCCATGATTGTGCTGTCTGCAAGCTCAAACTTACGGGACGGTAAAATCGCATCTTTCTCGTCACCGAAAGCAAGCTCCAATTTAAATGGAGTAAAGCCGCTATGCTTCGCCTGCTCGCTTAAGGCAATCGACGCTCGGCCGATGACATTTTCCAGCTTTCGCTTAATATAATGGTGACGGTTCGTGCTCAGCAATATTTGATTTTGAAGCTTCGGCGCCAATTGTTCAACCGCCACGCCGGCAAGCTTATGGCATTGATCCTGTGTCAGCGCTGACCATTGAATGTTTTCCTTCAATAATGTATCCGAAATAATTTTCAAAGCGCCGTGGAACAATTCCCCGATATCCGGTGCATCAAGGCGGTAGATGCTCCGTTCTTTCAGTCCGAGTCCGTGCGAAGCAAAATGCGAGAATGCACAGCTATTATATTTCTCCATTCTCGAAACGCTTGCCTTCAGTTTATTGCCATATAAACCTTTAGACGTTTCACTTGTTAATCTGCGCGCTTTATTTTCATAATGCAAGCTGCTTAATACCATTTTCGTGGCACCCTTATCATTTTCAAGCAAATGATTATAAAGACTATACCAAACATCATCCGGCTTGTAACCGCGCTTTTGCTGCTGCAGAACAGCCGTCAAATATGAAAGCGCAATGTTTTCATTCGGCATGTACAGAAGCTGCTGCTCTGCACTTTCCTCTTGAGGCTCATTTTGCAAATAAAGCTCTTTTACATTCGGCAAAACTTCTTTAATCCTTTTAATATAAGGTGAAGCAAGAAGAGTTCCGCCTTCTTCATCGCCTAGAGGATAGCTGACGTACAGTTTCTCCGAGGCTGTCGTGAATGCCTTATAGGCTGTGAATTCCTCATCAAATAAGCGCACAGTCGAATCAGGCGCCAATTCAATACCCGTTTTACTCAACGTTTGTCTGTCGCTGTCCGTGAAAATTCCTTCCTCAGTCGCCTTCATCGGCAGCACACCTTCATTCAGTCCAATGACAAAAGCGATCTTGACATCCGTTTGTCTTGAAAGATCAAGATTCGCCACGATGACCTGATCCAATGCCGGCGGTACTTGTGAAAATTGCAGCGCCTGAAGACCGGAATCCAAAATGGAAATAAACTGCTTCAAGTTCAGCTTCGTATCTCTCATTGCCTCTACAAATTGATCAAGCAGGTCGATCACTGATTTCCACACTTGATCATGTCTGCGCGCTTCCGTCAAACGCCCTTCCTCTTCTGCATCCATTCGCAATTGATCTAAATGATCCGGAGCACCGATTTCTTCTAAATACAAATAAAGCGCCTGACAATAATCAATGCCGGTTTTCGCTCGCTTGCATCTTTTGCCTAATGTAATTAAATGCTTGCTGAAAAGTTCTTTCCACTCATTTAATTGATCTTCAAAGGCAATTTCCTTATCGGTTTGACCTTTATCCTCAAGCTCAAGACCGCGCGAACGGCGATATACCCAGCGCTCCTTATTTGTCCATTGCTCACCCTTTATTCCTCTGGCAAGCACAAAGTTCTCAAGCAAATCGACATTGTAGCGCATCTTGATCCGATCTGTCTTTAATGGATAAAGCAGCTCTGTTTTGATTGCCCGGAATACCGGTTCGTAGCGCCAATTTGTTTGTAAAACCTCTAAACTTGACCGAATTAATTCAATTAGCGGATGGTGCAGCATCGTTTCCTTCGCATCAATGAAAAACGGAATCCGGTAATCTTGAAAAATCGTTTTCGCCAAGTCTGCATAGTCACTTCCGTTACGGACAAGCACGGTAATATCCCGCCACTTATAGTGTTGCTCACGGACAAGCTTCAAGATTTCACGGGCAATTCCCTCCAGCTCAGCTCTGCGATTGGCTGCCATCATTACGCTTACACACGTCTCTCCGTCAAACGGAACGGCCGGAAGCAAATTAAATCGCTTTTCCAAATGCTCCAAATCTGCACGATGGTTAAAACGGTGCAAATCAGTCAATACAATATCTTGCTCTACTTCAATTTCCCATTGAACGGCCAATTGATAAATCGCATTGTACAAGCGGGCGCTCATTCCGAATAAGTGAAAATCAATCGGCGGCCCTTGACGGAACGGCGTGTCCAAAGTCAAAGCCACTGTCACTTTTTTGCACGTTTTCAATAATTCTTGAACGACCAGCAATTCCTGCGGCGTCAAACTAAAAAAACCATCTATATAAATCTCTGCCTCCTGCAAATAGCGGGATTGCGGAATTTTTTCAGCCAATAAAGTCAAATAATGCTCTGAATCAATATATTTTCCGAACAGCGCTTTTTCAAGCTCACGATAAATCAGCTCTAAATCATGCAATTTATCCTTTAAAACTTGATCGGACTCATCATCAAGCTTTTCGCTCATGATTTCACCCATTGCCTCAGGCGCAATACAGTATCTTTTCAACTCAATCAACATTTCTTCCATACTGCTAATGAAGCCTGTTTTACCAACGGATCTTTGAAAGACCTTCAGCTCATCTTTTTTCTCTTCAATGATTTTCGTAATCATCATATTCATACCAGCACTGCTCAGATGCTTTCTGCTCATTCCTCCCGTTTCCTGCAGAACGCGCCAAGCAAGACGGGTAAAGCTGAAAACCTGTGCCGACATCATTCCCTGCAAATCAGGTGTGCCAGCTAATTTATATTCCGAAGAAAATGTCATCTGTTCCGGCACTATGTAGACAAGCGGAGCATGTCCCGGATTGTTCCGCAGCTTCGTTCGAATATCATTTAATACTGCCGTTGTTTTACCGGTGCCAGATCTGCCCAATATAAATTGTAAAGCCACGATTTCTTCCCCTTCCCATTCTAGTGTTTCATGATGTGGATGTATTGTTAGTATATCACGTTATACCCGATAATAAGTGAGCCTGTTGTCTCTCTATAACAGCAAGGGCCCATGAAAAGTTCATACCTTTCCATAGACCCGAATTTACTATTTATTCATTATTTGAGCGTTCAGCTTCTCTTTGACGCGCTTTTATTTTTGATTCTATATCCCTGTTTAAGCTCAGTTCGACTTTCTTTCCGATATACCATAAGACAAATATGATAATAGCTATAATCGCTGTTCGTCCAGGATTGGTGAAAAGCGATACGATATCATGTCCTACATAGCTGATTGTAAAAATCATAACAAGCTTTCCGGCCAAGACCGCAAAGATATATTTTGAACGGCTAATATGCGATAGTCCCGCTACAATATTAACGACAGCCGATGGTGTAAAGGGAAAGCACATCAGCAAGAAAAGCGGTCCAAAACCGTGTACATCCAGCCATTTTGTTAATTTTTTCACCTGTTTATTACGTTTTATAAAAGAAAGAAGCCTTGTATGTCCATATTTCCGTATCAATAAAAATACAAGAATGGCGCCGATTGTCGATCCAATCCATGTCAAGAGAAAGCCCAGCCATAAACCGAACGCATTCGTATTGGCAATAACAAACACCACCAATGGAAGAAAAGGCAAAAAAGCTTCCAATATCGGAAGTAAAATGCCGGGAATCGGCCCAAAAGCTTTGTAGCTTTGAATTAGCTCCAATATGTATTCCTCGCTGAATAATTCTTTCATAGTGTCGAAATCCATAGTATGCTCCTTCTCTCTCTTTATGTGTGAGTACTCACAATATAAAGCTGGCTCCTATTATGTACATTATATAATATTTAGTGTAATTGCAGTGCTTTCAAGTTTTTTATAAGCTGCTACTTTTCTTATTTTACGACAAAATGATTAAAGTACGCATATACTGCATACTTTAATCATACATCTATTCCAAATCAAAAAAAACAGTGAGTTTCCTACCTATTTTTTAAACAATGCTTGAAATTCATTTGCTCAATTGATATGATAAAAACAGAACAAACGTTCGATAAAGGTTACTGGAGGGAAGAACATGACCCGTATACCTGAGAAAGATCGTGACATAATTGAACAGGTCATTTACTTGCCTATGGTCCTGACCGTCCTTCAGCGCGATCTTATGATCATACAAAACAGTCCTTTTAAACTAAGAAATCCGTATCTCATTTGGATTGAACAAACAATTAAGATTGTCAATTCAGAGTATACGGAAGCTAAAAAATATTTACGCCATGAAAATATTAAAGTTAGCGAAATGCAGCGAGACGAGGATTTTACGATGTTTCTTTTTATTTATAAGGGCTATGAAGAACGTCACAGCTACTTCAACCCCCGAATCAGAAACAAAGTTGAAGAACTGATGAAGTACTTTCTATTCGAACGCTTCGTACAATAAACATACATAATACATTGCTTTATTCCTTATACCGCCTTCGTGTTTCCGCAATTTTTTGATCCAATTTCGATTTTAAAATAGCGGATCGGGCGACCTGCGTTTCGAACGTTCCATAGGATACCGGAATAACCAGCTGCCTTTTATTTGTAAACGTAACAATTACTTCTGTAGAGCTGAATTTATCGTATTTCTCAACTTGCATGGCCGATATCCATATACATTCGTTTCGTTCCGGAGAGGTAGTAGGAAAAACAAAAATAGAAAAGGTCTTTTCAATCTCGATAGGAGCTTTATGTGTGTATCCAGTCATGCTGCGGGTTGCACATCTTCTGCCATCATAATCACTACCGAAGAGTTCGCAAGTCCGCTTCACAATATCTGTAGGCTTCATTGGGCAAATGTATTCTTGATCCTCTTCGATGATACGCGAGTACACTTTCCCGTCTTCATAATGCGGCAAAATAGCCAAAGTGTAAGGATTGATTTCATACTCATCAACAAAAATTGCATTTTCTGTTAACATCGGTTCCCCTCCAATTACTAAATTTGACAGGTCTAATAAACCCCGAATTTCACAAACTACATAAACAACTTAAAAATACCACAACTTTCCTCCTATTACTTTATATTCACAAAATTTTAAAAATATTTCTTGATTAATTTAAGTTTTTTTAATTTTATAAATTTTCAGTTGATTTATCCCGAAAAATTCATTATAATTATAAAAAGCTATGAGGGGTGATGCTTCATGAATCATGAAAGTTCATACACAGAAACAACGAAAAACGCCGCCATGAAGAAACAATCAGGATCAGAATCATTTATGTTGGAACTCTATGTCAATATGATGCTTCAAGAAGCGCTTTTAAAATCTGAAAAAGAAAAACTCCTGCTAAAGATTGATGATGCACTTGATCACAAGAACAAAGAACAGTTTATGAAATACAGTAAAGAATTACAGGAAGTGATGAAGAAATTCGGCACTTGATGATTCGCATAAAAAATAGCCGCGCGGCACAAAGCAGCGCGGCTATTTCATTTCCCCTCATATTCCTCTGCAGTTGAAATTCTTTCAATCATCGTCGGATGGCCATATCGGAACAGCTTTACGAGCCACGGCGGATTCACTTGGTTGAGCGATGATTTCGAAAGTTCCTGAAACGTCTTCACAGCCGCTTCTTTATCATTCGTCATTTCCAGCGCATAATGGTCAGCACGGCTTTCTTGATAACGGGATACCGCATTGGAAATCGGGTCGGAAACAAAGGTCAGCATAGAAAGAATGCATAGAAATAACAGCAAAACAGATAAGCTATTCTGACTGTCAATCCGCAGCAGTTTTCCCCACTTTCGAATAACCTTATTTATGATTTTCGAAGTCAGCCAAAAACCGAATAACGCCAGTCCCAAATACAAACCTACACCGATATATACATGCTTTTCTACATAATGTGCCATTTCATGGGCCATAATAAACAAAATTTCATCGTCGCTCAATTTATTTAACGTCGTATCCCACAGTACAATACGAGAATTAGCGCCTATTCCTGTCACATAAGCATTCATAGCATTCGTCTTCTCAGCCATATTCACTTCAAATACATGATCTGCAGGAATACCCGCTTCCTCTGCCAACGCCAAAATTTTTGCTTCCAGTTCTTTATCTTTTAAAGGATAAAACTCATTATAAAGCGGATCGATAATAGTCGGCTTTACAAACATAAAGAACAGCGTAAACGGAATCATCGCAAGCCATAAATAGAGCCACCATCTTTTCGGACTTTTGGAACGAAGATAATAGAAGACAATCGCAATCGCAAACATAATAACAAGTCCAACCCAAAACCCAATTAGTTCATCCTTCATCCATAAACTGAAGCTTTGAGTGGAAATACCGTACTTTTTAGAAAAGTAATGCCCCGCATAATTAAACGGAAAGAAAGCAACAAACGACAACAAGGAAAGAAAGAAGACATATATCGCCTGTTGCACAACTGAAATTTTGCCGACAATCCTAGCCGAATTCTCCATTCTTTTTGACAGCCCCAAAACGAGGATCAGAAAATAAAAAAGCCAATCAAACGGCGCCTCCAGAAAGAAGAAAAAATTGCGTATTTCCGAATACTCTCCGCTTAAAATCAATTGCTCTTTACTCATGAACGTTGCCGAATCAGCACTCGTCCCCTTTAAAGCATCCGGAATGCTCGTGTCGGCCCACTGGAAAATATACAAATACAACAAACCAGCAAATGCTAAATAAAACCCTATCGCTATTTTTACAGCCCTGCCCATATCCACACTCCCCTCTTCTATACAAGCCCTATTATTATTGTAATAAGCAATTGTAAAAATAGAACCCTTTATAAAAGTTCATATTATTTTCAATTCTTTTCTTTTTCAACCACTCTTTTCCAAACACAATTACGTTATGATACTTACAATAGCGCTTACAATCAGCATAAACTATTTGAGACTAACAGGGGTGGGAGAAATGAAAAAAATATATATCACTTTCGTTACTTTATTAGTGCTCGGCATCGGTTCCGGAATCTACTATTTCACCGCATACAAGCAATCTAAAATGATCCTACCTGAAAATCTTGTCTTGCAAACCTATGAGGGACGCGACTTCTCTTTCAATGAAATGCCTCCTAAAGTCCGACTAATAGAATTCATGTATACGCAATGTCCTGATATATGCCCGAATACGACGCACACCATGAGACAGCTGCAAAATGAATTAATCGAACAGGGTGTGTTTGAAGACAAAGTTGAATTTGTAACAGTCACATTTGATCCAACCAATGATACCGAGGAAGTTCTCTCTAATTATGCTGAATCCTTCGAAATGAATAAGACAGACGGATGGCACTTATTGACGGGAGCAAAAGAAGACATTCGCGAATTAGCTAATACGTTTGAGTTTCAGTTCCGTAATCCCGGAACCGGAGAATTCGTTCATACGAGCGCAACATATTTGCTGGATGAAAACAATCGGGTCATTGAAATCTTCGGTATGGGCCAAAAAGATTTCATTAAAGAAGATGTTTACAAAAAAATTATGAAAAATATATAAAATAGCCGGGCTATAGTCATCAATTGACTTTTAGCCCGGCTATTTCTTTATCCCGTTTAACAGGCAATAGACTCACGCTTCAACACAGTAGCGAAAGCAAAGATTCACTTTATATAAGCATCGCGCGGTCACTTGCCATTTGCTCTCCGCGGATTCGTTGGAACTCATGAAGAAGCTTGTCGATTGTCAGTTGCTGCTTTTCCTGCTCGTTGCTTTCAAAAATAATTTGACCTTTATCCATCATAATTAAGCGATTGCCGAGATCCAACGCCTGTTGCATATTGTGCGTCACCATTAGCGTCGTCAGCATATTCTCTTCTACAATCTTCTTTGTCAACGATGTAATCAACTCTGCTCTGGCAGGATCCAGTGCTGCCGTATGTTCATCCAGCAGCAAAATTTTCGGACCGGTAAAAGTAGCCATCAATAACGACAGCGCTTGACGCTCACCGCCGGACAACAAACCGACTTTCGCCTGCAAACGGTTTTCCAAGCCGAGATGAAGTGTTTCTAGTTTTTCCTTAAAGAAATCTCGGCGCTTTTTATTCAACCCTAAACGAAGGGTACGTTTTTTCGTACGGTTGTACGCAATCGCTAAATTTTCCTCGATTGTCATATTTGGCGCCGTCCCAGCCATCGGATCCTGAAATACACGGCCAATATCAGTTGCACGTTTATGCTCGGAAAAAGCCGTCACGATTTTTCCGTCAATGATTACATCACCAATGTCAGGTGTCAGCTTTCCTGAAATCATATTCATAAGTGTCGATTTCCCGGCTCCGTTACTACCGATAATCGTGACAAAATCACCCTTTTTCAATTGCAAATCAATATTGGCAAGCGCCATTTTTTCATCCGGTGTAGCTTCATTAAATACTTTATTAATCTGCTTTAGCTGCAGCAATGTAGTCACCCCCGTTGCTTTTACTTCCATACTCCGCCTTGATTTCGAGCAAACGTTTTTGCTTTCTGCGTTTTTCCTTTTGCTTATCGATGAGTTTAGGAAGAATGAGCGCAATTATAACGATTAATGCTGTAATCAGCTTCATATCACCTGCTTGCAGCTGCAAAAATTTCGCCTGCATTGCCAGTGTGATAATAATTCGGTAAATAATCGCTCCGCCTACTACAGCCAGCGTTGCTCTAACAATCGTTTTCGCTCCAAAGACCGCTTCTCCAATAATGACTGAAGCAAGTCCGATAACAATCATCCCGATTCCAAGACCTATATCACTAAAACCACCATATTGGGCAATCAATGCTCCTGATAAAGCGACAAGACCGTTCGATAAACCAAGCCCCAGCACCTTCATGCTGTTCGTATTAGCCGAGAAACTTTGCACCATCCCTGTATTATCTCCGGTTGCCCGTAAAGCAAGCCCGATTTCCGTTTTCAAAAATGCATCAATCAGAAGCTTGATCATGATTGTAACAACCATCATCACAAGTAAAACGCCCCAGCCTGAAGGAATGACGCCCTGAAGTCCGACAAGCCCCAAAATATTGCTCATCGTTTCGTCTAATCCAAGCGATGACCACGATTCTCGTATTTTAGAGATGACCGTATCCTCCGACAGTAGCGATACATTCGGTCTCCCATCCATAATCCGCAAATTAATGGAATACAAAGCAATCATCATTAAAATACCGGATAACAAAGGATTGATTCCGCCCTTCGTGTGCAACAGACCAGTCAATACACCGGCTGCAAATCCTGCAAAAACCGCCATAACCGTTGCAAATACCGGCGGATACCCATTTACGATCAAAATCGCCGCCGTCGCTCCGCCGGTAACAAAGCTTCCGTCCACCGTTAAATCCGGGAAATCCAATATTCTAAAAGATAAATAAACACCAAGTGCCATGATGGCATATATGATTCCTGCCTCTAAAGAGTTAAAAATTGCAGTAGGCATATATTCCTCCCCTTTCATATGCATTATGCCGTAAACTGTGAAGCGTATATGAATGCCAAGAAGGCTGACTATAAGAAGAAAATTTTCTTCTTATACAGTCAGCCTTTTACTTACTACTCTATGAATTCAGCCTCTTCTTCCCATTCCGGCTTGATTTCGATACCCATTTCCTCAGCTGCCTTTTTATTGATTACAAGTTTTAATTGATTTGGATATTCGGCTGGAATTTCTCCAGGGTTTTTACTATTTAATAAAATATCTGCCGCCATTTCACCTGCACGATAGCCGATATCGTAGTAATTAAATCCGTACGCTGCAAAACCGCCATTTGCCACCGAATCCAATTCGCCAACAAATAATGGGATATCTTGTTCATTTGCTACCATTACAACTGAATCAAGTGCCGATACGACCGTATTGTCCGTAATGATATAAATGACATCAGCCTTCCCAATCAAAGACTCTGCGGCCTGCTTTACATCAGCAGATGTCGCAACAGAAGCTTCCACAAGCTTCACTCCTGCCTTCTTAGCTTCTTCCTTCATCGTTTCAATTTGAACGACTGAGTTTTGCTCGCCAGCATTGTATACCGTTCCGATTGTCTTCGCTCCCATTTCTTCCGCAATGAATTTCACTGTGTTTGGAATCGCATCCGGATTAGCATCCGAAGTACCCGTTACATTCCCGCCCGGCGCCTCCATTGATGCTACAAGCTTCACTCCTTCAGGGTCTGTTACAGAAGTAAAAACGATTGGAATATCTTTTGTTGCATTTAAAGCAGCCTGTGCACTTGGAGTCGCATTAGCAAAAATTAAATCAACACCGTCCGCCACGAATTTACTGGCGATTGTTGCCGCATTATTCGGATCGCCTTGTGCACTTTGCTCATCATATTCCGCTTCTATCCCTTTATCTTTCATAGCTTGCTTGAAGCCTTTTCCTGCCTCATCTAAAGACGCATGTTCAACAATTTGCGTATATCCGATTTGGTATGTCTTTTCCTGGCCATCGCCGCTATTATTCCCCGAGCTATTCTCACTGCTGTCTCCGCAACCGGCAAGCAGCAGCATCGAGAACACACTTGCTGTTAGTCCTAATTGCCACTTTTTCATATGAATCCCCCTATATATTGATACTTTATTACTTTTATGCTTTTATGCGTTAAATTAATTATAACGATTTATCCTGATAATTCAACAAATATTTATAATATTTCGATATTACATTTTATAGAAATCTATTGATTTATTAAAACAGAAATATGCACCGGATTCAGTTAGAATCAGGCGCATGTTCTCTATTATTCTATTCTTCTCTATTACACATTAGTTGTAACCGTTTCCTTCAGTGAACGACGAAGAATTTTTCCAGTTGTATTTTTAGGCAGTTCATCTAAAAATTCAATTTTAGACGGAATTTTATATTTCGCCAAATGCTGCTCGCAATAAGCACGAAGTTTTTCTTCTGTCAATGCTGATTCCTTTGAAACAACAAAGGCATGAACGGCTTCACCAAAATTCGGATCCGGTACGCCAACAATCGCCGCTTCGACAATATCCGGATGAGCAAACAGTACTTCTTCCACTTCACGAGGATATACATTGTAGCCGCCGACAATGATTAAATCCTTTTTGCGGTCGACAATATAAAAATAGCCCTCTTCATCCATTTTTGCCAAATCGCCTGTATAGAGCCAGCCATCTTTTATTGTTACAGCTGTTTCTTCCGGCATTTTGTAATAACCTTTCATAACGTTAGCGCCTCTCACAATCAATTCGCCTACTTCACCCGGAGGAAGTTCTTCTCCCAATTCATTGACAACTTTATTTTCGACATTCACAATTGTCGTACCAATTGAACCAGGCTTACGCGGACGATCCAATGGATTGAAGCACGTTACCGGAGAAGCTTCTGATAAGCCGTATCCTTCTGAAATACGCACGTTGAATCTCTTTTCGAAATTTTCAAGCAAAGCAACCGGCAATGAAGCACCGCCGCTAATGCATAGACGCAGCGTTTTAAAATCTTCCGGATCGCCGCCTTGCTGCAAAATGAAATTATACATCGTCGGTACACCTGCAAAAACAGTCGCCTCATATGTTCTTGCTACTCTATGAATTTCAGCCGGAGAAAATCTTGGAACAATGATAATCGTCCCCCCCCTAAGCAGCGGAGCATTCATAGCAACAGTCAAACAAAATACATGAAACATCGGCAAAGTCGTAATAACACGGTCATCGCTGTTAATACCTAAATATTCGCCAACATCCTTTGCATTACTGTAAACATTACGATGAGTTAGCATAGCGCCCTTCGGTTTCCCGGTAGTACCTGATGTATAAAGAATAACCGCAACATCGTCCTCTTCAACAGCCGGCTCCTGGAATGCTCCTTGTCCCAAACCGATTACATTCATGAAAGGCAACAGCTTATTGTAAGCGCTTAAATTGGAAATATCGCTATCAGCAGCAACTTGACCTGTTTCACAAATAATATAATGTTCAAGCTGAGGCAAGTGCTTATGTACTCCTTCTGCTAAAGGCACAAGCATGTCCAATATAATCGCGACTTTCACATCGCCATTTGCCAAGATGAAACTAATTTCATCACTTGTGTAAATAGGGTTTATAGGTATTACTGTCGCGCCGGCACGCAATGCGCCGTAAAAACCAATTAAAAAGTGCGGGGAATTGCCCGTAATCAGCGCAACATGATCCCCTTTTTGAATGCCTAATTTTGATAAGCCGTTGGCAAACATCGTTACAGCACCATCTAATTCAGCATATGTTTTATGTTGGTCAAGGAAGTGATATGCTATTTTATCTCCATTACTTAATGCAACTTCGTGAAGCTGTGATGATAAATTCATCTGAAATCCCCCTTTTTCGATAATGCAGTCTTCACCATCGGTAAGAAAGCACGCAAGCCTGAGAAGCATAAACACTATGAATCCAGCGTGTTGCCGGCGAAGTATAACCAAATCTTCCAAGAATGAATCGCGGCTCATTCTTCTATTATTATATAGCACAATTTATTTACACTTCAACCATTATTAGGATATAAATTGAAATAAATGTAATCAAATGCACAAAAATGAGAGATTGCTTGAAAGTCATCGACTTCTGAGCAATCTCTCATTGTTAATAAATCGTATTCACAATATCTTCTGTTGTTACATTGCCAAAGTAATGTTTAAGATCAAACTCATTCAACGCTTCTGTAACCGCCTCTTTTTCATACAGAACGCCAATCAGCTTCTTCTCGATATCAGCAACATCTCCGACACCAAAGAAATCTCCGTATATTTTACATGACTCAATGATGCCTTTATTGACTTCCAGACGGAATTCAATTAAACCGACCGGGAATCTTTTTGAATTTTGCACATTGAATTTCGGTGATTTTCCGTAATTCCAATCCCACGTTTGATAACGTTCTTCCGATAGTTTATATATTTTTTTCCAATCTTCTTCAGTCAGGACATATTCCGGAACCTCAGAAGCTCCTTCGAAAATATTTTTCAGAAGCTCCAGACGGAATTGTTCAATCGACATCGGTTCCTTCAAAAACTCGCTAATGTTTGCAACACGGCTTCGTATGGACTTAATACCTTTTGATTCAATTTTGTCTTTTCTTACTTTTAAAGCCGAAACGATATGATCCATTTCTGAATTAAAAAGCAACGTACCGTGGCTAAACATCTTTCCTTTTGTGGAGAATTGGGCATTGCCTGATATTTTTCTTCCTTCAGCCATTATATCATTGCGGCCGCTAATCTCTGCCTTTACGCCCATTTTTTCAAGTGCTTTTATAACAGGCTCAGTAAACTTTTGAAAATTGTGAAAGCTGTCGCCGTCATCCTTCGTGATGAAGCTGAAATTCAAATTGCCTAAATCATGATAAACAGCTCCGCCTCCGGATAAACGTCTTACTACTTTAATTCCGTTGCTTTCCACATATTCTGTATTAATTTCTTCAATTGTATTTTGATTCTTTCCGATAATGATGGAAGGCTCATTGATATAGAACAGCAAATAAGATTCATCTTCGCCTAAATTTTTTAAGGCATATTCTTCAATCGCTAAATTGATACGCGGATCAGTAATTCCTTTGTTGTCAATAAACAGCATTGTCAGTACCTCCAAAAGCTCATATATACCGATAATTATACGCTTTTTCCCATTCATATCTCAACAAGTCTGCCTTATCAAGCCGTTCCTTGCAATCTAAAAAAATAAAAATTGTTATAAAACATTCATTGACACAATCAATCTGTTATATTACAATGTGATTATAATAAATTATCAAAAAATTCCAAAACGAGATAAATAGCCAAAATACTAGGAGGTCATGAAAATGATTGAAAGCAGCGTAGAATTTTTTAAAAATCTTCCACCAAAGAAATGTACTGAATGCGGAAATACGATCGAAGAACAGCACGAGTGTTACGGCAATAAATGCGATCAATGTAATCATTTAGCTTAACTTCGGGTTAGACAAAATACTTTCAACAGTATTTTGCTTCCATATTTATGATGTCAGGTCTCTGACTCATACTCCCTCTTTGCTTTTGTATGTGCACCCCTAACTTGTGCATGCAATGTGAGACGCGCTCTTTCGCGCACTCAAATGGGTAACCAATCGGCCGAAGCCGGTTGGTTTTTTTTATATAAAAACCTCAGCCCTACTCAGAGCTGAGGTTTTTTCAATTATACTTCTACTTCATTTGTATGGTGAGACATACGTTTATATTTGATGATGAAGTAACAAATAGATCCTACCATAAATAGAGCGGTAAAGATGCACAGAATACCGACATTGCTCCATAGCACACTTACATTTCCGCTTGAAATCGCAGCTTTCAATCCTCGAACTGAATATGTCATCGGCAAGAATTCATTGAATTTTTGCAGGAAGCTTGGAATCAGCTCAAGTGGGAATGTTCCGGCACATGTTGTTAATTGCAGAATTAAAATCAAAATTGCAATGAAACGGCCCGGATTTGCGAATGCTGTTACAAAGAATTGAATCAGCGCCATAAATGTAATGCTTGTTACAACACTGAACAACATGAATAACGGAACACTCTGCACTTCTATATCCAATCCGTACAGCACAATAACACATGCAATGATTGCTTGAATTGTACCAATCACGGCCATTACTCCGAATTTACTCAAGAACCAAGTGAATGCATTTTTCGGTTCTGCAGCCGGTTCGGATAGCGGGAAGATAATAGACAACAGTAATGCACCAACAAATAAACCTAACGATATGAAGTAAGGTGCAAAGCCTGTACCATAGTTTGCTACCGAATCAACCGATTCTTTTGTAATTTCCAGCGGCTGCGAAATCATATCATGTGTTTTATCGGTTGCATTTACTTCGCTGCTTTCTTCTGCTGCTTCCGTTAATGCTTCCTCAAACTCTTTAGAGCCTTCCTCTGCAGTTGCCGTACCATCAGCAAGTTTAGTTGCTCCTTCTGATAGTAGAGAAGATCCTTCGGCTAGCTGTTCAGAACCATCAGCAAGCTGTGTAACACCGCCAGCCAATGTTTGAATACCAGCATTTAATGTTTTTGAACCTTCTGCTGCATCTTGAAGTTTGCTTCCGAATTGCTGCATGCCTGTTACCACTTGTTCTTGTCCGGCCTGCAGCTGACCTAAACCACTATTCAGGCTAGCACTGCCCTCATTTAACTCAGCTAAACCTTGCTGTAATGACGTTTGCGCACCAGAAAGCTGACCTAAACTGGACGATAATGTTTGAGAACCTCCCGCCAGTTGATTGGCAGCACCTGAAAGTTGACTAGTTCCAGATGCAACCTGACTGCTTCCGGCTGCCAATTGCGCTAATACAGCTTCGAGCTGAGCCTGCGCTTCTGCAGGAAGCGCCGCCATATAAGGAGACAAACTTTGCTGCAATGCGACAATACCTTCGCTTACTTGAGTTGCGCCCGCAGCTGCTTCACTTGCTTTTTCGCTCCAAGCAGTCAAATTATCCGATAACGAATCTGCCCCTGACTGCAATTGACCAGTTGCATTAATCAACTGACCAACTGACGAATAAGCTGTATTCATGCCTTCACTGATTTGTGCGCTGCCGGCTGCTGCTACATCTAGTCCGGCTTTTACTTCTTCAGAGCCGCTTTGCAGTTGACCTTGCGCCTCACTCAACAATCCAAGGCCCGTCGATAATTCTTCAGAGCCGCTGCTTAGTTGACCGACACCTTCATCCACTTGATTGACACCATTTTTGAACTCAATTTGCTTTTCCGCTAAAGTTCCTAAGCTATCTTTCAACGTATTTGTACCTTCGTTGATTTCAGTCAAACCTTCGCTAAGCGTGACAGCATTTTCGCTGGCAGTTTGATAACCATCTGCCATTGTTTCGATACTGTCAAAAATCGTTTCTGAATACGTTGTAATGATTTTTTCTGAAACAGCTGATTTCAACTTTTCCATCGCCGTTTCACCAATTTGTGCCGATAAGAAGTTATAGCCTTCATTCGGAACATAAATTAATTCAAGCTTTTCCGGATTATCGTCCAGAACCGTTGTCGCATTTTCCGAGAAGTTTTCCGGAATCTCAATCAACATATAATATTCTTGATTTTCCAGATTCTCATAGCCTTCTTCTTTATCTACAACAATAAAATTGAACTGTTTATCTTCCAATAAACTGTCAACCAATTCATCACCGACATGCAGTTCCTTGTCATTGAACGTGGCGCCTTTATCCTCGTTCACAATGGCAACAGGAAGTTCATCCAGCTTGTCATACGGATCCATGAAAGCCCATAAGAACATTCCACCATATAGTACCGGTATGAACAATATCGCGATGATTGGAATCAGCAGCTTTTTATTTTTAAAGATGGATTTCCATTCTGCTAAAAATGATTTTCCTATCATACTTCTACCCCTTTTTAAATATGGATTAATGACTAATTTATTCATCTGGTCATTCCAGTTCTGAAATTAGGATTATCATTGTACTGATAATCCTGATGGTTTCAAGAAAGTATATTAATTTATAGAAAGCCCATTTAAGATAAATACCTGTAACAGATTCACAATTTCATCTTCCTTTAATGGCTCATGGTTCTTTTCCCAATCAAAAATGATGGCATTATACGTTTTGAATAAGAGAAAAGAAAACAGCTCGGTATTGGAAACAGATAGTTCACCTTTTTCCACAGCCATTTCAACCTTATCTTTTATGTATTGAACAATGGCCTCTTCGATCTCTTTCACCATTTCAGAAACTGCTCGTGTACCCATTTCTTTTTCTTCATCAACAAGCTTCATCATAAATTGATGATCCTGGCGGTATTGCAAAATTGCAAACAGCGCATTATAAATATTCTCATGAATAGCTTTTTCCGAAGAAATATTTTCATCCGCAACAATTTTCATTTCGTCAATGAATTTGTATACAATTTCGCGGAACAGTTGCTCCTTGTTTGTAAAAAACGTGTAGATTGTGCCTTTTCCGACATTAGCAAGCTTGGCAACCTGCTCAATAGTCGTCGCCTTATAGCCAAACATTGTAAACGACTTCGTTGCCGCTTCAATAATTAACTGCTTACGATCAATCGACATTCTATCACCTCATTTCATAACACAATAAATGACCAAATGAACAAAACGGTCAGTTAGTACAGAAAGCAATATACCATATCGAAAATTGAAATGCAATACTTGCTGTAAAAAAAGTAAATGCATATGAGGCCACAGCAGGTTTCGTCTTTGTTCCACTTCTTGAGAAAGGAAACAAGTGATTCGATTTGTATAGATGCTGGGCTGCTTGCATTGGACGTTGATTCACGCTATTCAAATTGATAAACAGTGTGGATTTTTATCATTTCCAACTATATCAAAAGAGCCTTCTACAAGTCTTACCCGACTTTGAAGAAGGCTCTTCCTGACATTTATTAAGAATTGATTTTTTGAAGAACGACAGTTGCCATTGCATCGACAAATTCAGGCTCAGCGTTCGGCATCGCTGGACGATAGTAGGCAGCGCCCACTTCATCACATACAACTTTACATTCATAGTCATTATCATAAAGTACTTCTAAATGATCCGCCACAAAGCCGACAGGAATATAAACAAATGCTTTGTAACCATGCTCTTCATGCAAATCTCTCGTCAAGTCTTGTACGTCAGGCCCAAGCCAAGGCTCCGGCGTATTACCCGCACTTTGCCAACCCAGGTAGTAGTTTGCGACTTCAGTACCTTCTGCAATCAATTGTGCTGTATGTTTCAATTGATCCGGATATGGGTCTTGGAATTGCAAAATTTTCTCCGGCAAGCTATGTGCAGAAACGATCAGTGCATAATTTTCTTTTTGTTCATCTGTCATTTCCGCAATTGTTTCCTTCATACGGTCAACCCAATATTGAATAAATTTCGGCTCATCGTACCAGCTTTCAACACAAGTAATTTTCAAGCCGCCAAGCTTCTCTGCCTGCTCTTGAGCGCGACCGTTATATGATTTGATGCTGAAAGTCGAGAAGTGCGGCGCCAATACGATGCTGACCGCCTCTTCAATACCGTCTTCCTTCATTTGTGTCACAGCATCTTCAACAAATGGCTCAATATGCTTTAAGCCTAAGTATGCTTTAAATTCGATATCATCCTGAATCATATTCAAGTGCTGCTCCAAAGCTTTTGCTTGCTGCTCGGTAATAGCGGCAAGCGGAGAAATTCCGCCGATCGCTACATAGCGATCCTTCAAATCTTGAAGCATTTCATCCGTCGGTTTTCGCCCATGACGAATATGTGTATAATATCTTTCAATGTCCTCCTCTTTATACGGAGTACCATATGCCATCACTAATAATCCCATTTTCTTTTTCACTATGCATATCCACCTTTATTTAAAATTGATTCTTATTATTTCGAAGAATATGTGTGTATGAATTCTGTCAAACGTTTTAAAGTATCCGGATTCACCTCAGGGAACACACCATGACCAAGGTTAAAGATGAAGCCCGGCTGTTCCATTCCCTGATTCAAAATGTCTTTTGCCCGTTCTTCAATTACATGCCAGGAAGACAATAGAATCGCCGGATCCAAGTTACCTTGAACCGTTTTCTGAATGCCTTTTTGACGAGCTTCCGCAATTGGAAGGCGCCAGTCCAGACCGACAACATCAAGCGGCAGATCATTCCACTCTAGAGCTAAGTGGCTCGCTCCGACTCCATGCATAATTAACGGTACATTCTCTTCTTTTAAAGCTGTAAAAATCTTTTCCATCGTCGGCTTGATGAACATGCGGTAATCAGCGACATTCAAAGTGCCAACCCAAGAATCAAAAATTTGCAGCGCTTTTGCCCCGGCCTTCACTTGTGCTTTCAAATAAACAATCGTCATATCCGCCAGCTTGTCCATCAGCGCAAACCATGCTTTCGGCTCCGAGTACATAAACGATTTCGTTTTATTGTAGTTTCTTGAAGGACCTCCCTCAATCATATAAGAAGCCAAAGTGAACGGAGCGCCGCCAAAGCCGATCAACGGCACGGAAAGCTGTTCCTCTGTCAACAGCTTGATTGTATCCAGCACATACGGTATATCCTCTTCCGGAGTAATCTCGCCAAGCTTCTCCACATCGTGAATCGATGTAATCGGATTAGCGATGACCGGACCAATCCCGGATTTAATTTCAACATCCACTCCAATGGCCGGAAGCGGCGTCATAATATCTTTATATAAAATTGCTGCATCTACCCCATATTGTTCGACCGGCAATCTTGTTACATATGCACAGAGCTCCGGCTGATGCGTAATTTCAAAAAGCGAATATTTCTCTTTTATTTTTCGGTATTCCGGCTGCGATCTTCCTGCCTGTCTCATATACCATACAGGCACAAAATCAGTCGCTTCACCTCTGGCTGCTTTCAATAATGTGTCGTTAAATCCCTTTGACATCTCACATCCACCTTTCGTTCTCCGGTTCCTGTCCACTTTCATAAACAAGCACCAAGTTGCATATATTTAAATCTATTAATCTCTTTTTTCAGTCAATACGGTATCAATATACCGCTTTTCCACTATCGTTGTATAGGTAACTGTTTTATTTGTCGAAAAATTGACGTTTTTCAATAACTACAAAATTTTCTATTAAATAAACCTGCAAATAATAGCAGATTTATTCTAATTAAGGTTACACTAAAATTAAATAAAAATCGAAGGAGTCGATTTATATGAAACTTTACATCACTTCCGGAACCTTTTCCTATTTATTAAATATTGCAAAGAAAAATCCGGATGAGCAGCTGCTTTTATTACATAACAATCAATCATCGCTGCTCCTTCAGGAGACAGAGCGCAGCACCCTCTTTAAAGTTCCAAGAAAATACGATTCAATCGAGCAAGAAGGCCAACTAAAGCAAGAAGGCTTTGTAGTACTGTATCATATCCCGGTCAATTCGGAAGCACAGCCCGTTTTTGAACATGATTACAAAGTACAATTGCAAAAAATACAGGGTCAACCGGGCTTAATAGCCTATCGTTTCTTAAAACCAATAGGTTCCGATTCCTATATTATTTTAACACAATGGCAAGGAGAAAGCGCATTCAAAGCATGGCAAAACTCTTCTTCCTATATTTCTGTCAATGATTTGAAACTTCCGGCAGCTAGTGCACAAAAGCTGTTCACCGGAGACCCATTCCTCTCAAAATACAATGTGCCGACTATTGATGAATGACAAAAGGATGCCGACTTCGGCATCCTTTCGTTTTGCTGACGGCGCTAAATTTTTCGCTCACCGCTCTATTTCCATGCTACTCATTCAGATTTCTTCTTAAATTTCAATAAAGGAACGAGCAACTTGTACAATTGGATCGTTAAAATGAAACAGACAAAGCCGAGGCAATAGCCGGCTATGACATCGGATGGGTAATGAGCACTTAACACAATCCGGCTTATTCCGGTTATGAGAATGACGAAGAGTGCCGCCAGCC
>JBJFHH010000207.1:31527-35282 GCA_051893475.1 Bacillus sp. (in: firmicutes)
CTTAACACAATCCGGCTTATTCCGGTTATGAGAATGACGAAGAGTGCCGCCAGCCAAATGAGGAACTTCTTACCTTTTTCATCAAAACTCTTGACCAAAAAATAAGCAATTAAACTGTATGTAATGATGGAAAGCATCGCATGTCCACTTGGAAAACTGTAACCTACCGCATCAATGGCCGGATTGATGGAAGGACGGTCTCTGGCAACCAAATGCTTCACAAAAACATTGAGACGATCGGTTGCTGCCACAGCAATGGCAACTACAGCAATCGCAACATAATCCTTTTGCTTCCTCCAAATCCAAACAACCAGCAGCAATGTCATCAGTCCAATACCGATACGCGATCCAAGTTCCGTCCAATACGTAAAAAACAGCTGAAGCGCTCCTTCATTCCAAGCTTGGAAATAGTGCTGAATCGGCTTCTCCCATGAGAACTCTGTCCCGCTATTGATCGTATACATAATGGCCATAAAGGCTATAAAAGCTAAGACTGTAATGATTGCTGTAAAATATGTTTTCCTTGTCGCATACTCTTGATTTTGTCCGCTCATTTTCTCGCCTCCCGAATAAGACTTCCTTATAACACATATATGTCTAAAACAAGCCGCTATTCTAATTTGTCCAAAAAAAAGGTTGCTTGAAAAGCAATCTGCTCGCCCTCAAACAACCTTTTATTTAATCCCATTTATGCTGCAGCTTGCGAATCACTTTTGCATAATGCGATCTCAGCAGTAAAATCATAATGACACTGATTACCAATACAGCTGCACATGACAGCAGACTGTTTGTAAGCAAAGCAACTAGAGCAAAAATCACGCTCTGAACAATTAACACATTGGTCAACAGCTTTTCTACCGCCTTATTTTTTACCGATTCTGAAATCGGGTACAGGTCATGCCAAATCATATTCTCATGCTGTCTGCGGATTGCAATCAACTGGAAGCCTGTCACATAAACAAATAGACCAGCTCCGATGATTTGCGGAATGAGTGATGTCAGCGACAATAAAACAAAACCGCCAATCAGTGTCAATCGCACAAACAAACCTAAATAATCACTGCTTCTGCAAAACGTACGAACATACAAATAGGAATATGTATTGTCATGACGATAGCCAACTAAAGACATAACCGGATTCAGCCATTGTCTGCGCTTAATTTTTTCCTTCAGCTTCGGTACATCCGTAAACATATTGGCAAAACGGTAAAATGCCATCATCCGCTTATTTTCTAACTCAATCAACAGTTCCCATTTTAAAAGCTTATGTTTTGTCGTTTTCTCAAAATAAAGGAAAAGCACAACGAGCACAGCAAACAATAAAAACACGAAAACAATCGATGCCTTTGAAAATAACAGAAACGCCAAGCCAAAATTCAGCAAGTAACGGACAACTGAATCAATATGACGGACCGAATCCTCTTGAAAATGCAAGATCGACCATTTGATGCGGATATTGAAATATTTCACCACAAGCAATATTGCGAATAAATAGAAGAAATCTTTTAGCTGACCATCTTCAACCGCTGCATATAAAGGCATGGAAACCGCTAAAAACATGAGCAAAATGTACCCCTGAAATACCAGGCTCAAACGAATGCTTCTTCTGAAATAATCGTTCAATTTCGTTTCAACCGGCAAAAGAAAAAACATGTCCGGTTCCTTTAAGAATGTATAAACTGGACTGTTGGTTAAAGGAATCGCCATAACGACAGCCAACAGCAAAGCAGCCGGAAACGAGCTGTCCAACGTATCGACCCATTCGCTGTAATAATATGCTAAGCCTCCAAGACCGATTACGAGCACGATGACAAAATGACCGTTGAATATGTAGCGTGTATACCTTTGCATTTCCTGCATAAACAAGGAAAACCGTTCTTTCCACAGTACGTTACTATTCATTTTCTTCCTCTTCCTTCGTCAATTCGATGTACAGATCATCCAATGAAGCATTCGGCATCGCAAACTCGCGGCGTAAATCCTCAAGCGTTCCCTTCGCGCGAATTTGACCATTATGCAAAATAATGAAAGAATCACAATATTTTTCAGCTGTCGCCAATATGTGTGTAGACATTAAAATTCCAGCGCCGCTTTCCTTCATGCTGCGCATCAAATCAAGTAACGATTGAATTCCGAGCGGATCCAAGCCGACAAACGGCTCATCGACAATATAAAGTGAAGGCTTCACTAAAAAGGCGCACATAATCATTACCTTCTGCTTCATCCCTTTAGAAAAATGAGCCGGGAACCAATTCAAGCGTTTTTCCATTTTGAATTCCTTTAACAGTTGTGTCTTTCTTTCCTGAAATTCCTTTTCCGGAATATTATAGGCCATCGCCGTCAGCTTCAAATGCTCATCCAATGTCAATTCATCATATAGTACAGGTGTTTCAGGCACATATGTAAACTGCTTGCGATACTGCTCAACATCATTCTTTAAAGATTTTCCGTTGATCAGAATTTCGCCCTTCTTCTGCTCCATTGTTCCGATAATATGTTTGATCGTCGTACTTTTTCCGGCACCGTTCAAGCCGATTAAGCCGACAAGCTCCCCGGCATTAACCTGAAAGCTAACATCATTCAATACTAATTTTTTTGTATACCCACCGGATAAACCATTAACTTGTAAAAGTGACATGCCACATTTCCTTTCTATCTTACATGCTTTTCTTCATAACCGATTTGTACGGCTTTGCTTAAAGTGTAACAAAAATTCAAACTGATATACAGAATCACGCTAAAAATTTCCATAAAAAACCATTATTAAATCTTGAAAAATGGATATCATAATTAGTGAGGAAGGATCATTCAAGTAATTGATGTTTCAAACTACATTTCATCATTCGAAATGAGGTGTCTGTTAAAGACAAGACAATCGATTATCATCAGCTTTCCTAAACGCAAGGAGATGGTACTCTTGCACGATGCAAACTGTTCAACAAATAACACTTATTTCAACAACTGAAATGAGGTGTTTGCTAAACGCTCCTTATCGCTTTATACGTGAATAACGATAACGATTCAGGAAGTGGTTGCATTGGACGTTTAAGTTTCTCTTCATCACTACACTACATGTCAAATGAGGTGTTGATCGCAGAGATTTCCCAGCAAAGTTGAGTACAATGAATCCATCCTTCCTCACGAGGAGACAAGGTGCACTGATCAGGTGCATCTTGTCTTTTTTATTGCATGCTATTTATGATAAAATAAGTAATAATTTGAAAATGCCGAAAGGATGAGTGTACAATGAGCGATTGCATTTTTTGTTCCATTATTAAAGGGGACATCCCTTGCGCAAAAGTATATGAAGACGAACATGTCCTTGCCTTCCTTGATATCAGCCAAGTAACCAAGGGGCACACTTTAGTCATCCCGAAAATACATAAAGAAAACGTGTACGAACTGACACCGGAAATCGCACGCAATTTATATCAATCAGTGCCTAAGATTGCCAATGCCATCAAAGCAGAATTCAATCCGATTGGCCTGAATACGCTAAACAACAACGGTGAACTTGCCGGACAATCTGTTTTCCACTTCCATCTGCACTTAATTCCGCGCTACGGAAAAGAAGACGGTTTCGGCGCAGTCTGGAAAACACACACAAGCGAATACACGAAAGAGGATCTTCAAGAAATCTCTTCAAGCATCGCAAAACATTTATCATAAGAAGAAAGCCGGGGCTCCGGCTTTTTTTGTTTCTGAGCTGTCTTAATGATGAAGGTGAACGCGGTGATTGCGGTGACAGCGCTATT
>JBJFHH010000208.1:0-2169 GCA_051893475.1 Bacillus sp. (in: firmicutes)
AGCCTAACTCGGTAAAGCCGTTAAAACACGTTTCCATCAGGTTCACCTTTTTCTCATTCCAGTGTGCTTCTGTGTAATTCGCCATCTAATCCCCCCTTATTCCAGACCAGTCGTTCTGAATTAAGTATACCTTATTTCTATGGAAAATCAATAGGTTCCTGCTGCTTCATCTGATAAAAATTTTCTCTTTATATTAGCAACCGAGGAGGAATTTCTCTTGATTAAGAAATTCCGACCTCTCGTAACGCCGCGCGTACTATTCGGTACACAGCGGTTCAATCAACTTAATAAGTAACACACTTTTCGGCTTTTAAGATATTTCCTTGACGATGCTCTTTATAATCTTATGCAACCGGATTCCATCCTTAAGGCCCAGACGATAAAAGAACTGCTCGGCATCTGCCCCACTATCAAAAATAGCATCACAGTATTCCCGGACTGCCTGTTCCTTATCCGGTGGAAGCAACGCAACTGCCTCCTGATACTTCCGCTCAATCCCGTCTTCACTGCCCGGCTCTTTTTCTGCTTTCATCTGGCTGAATGCTTTCTGCATCCGTTCCTGAATGATAAAATCCACAAATTCCTTTAATGCTTCCTCTTTCATCCTCATACATTCCTTTCTACCCTATCCGGCATTCTTAACCAGATAATTCTGGTACTTCTCAAGTACGGAATCCGTCACACCGTTTTTGTAGATTTTCCGAATATCTGTGATCTCTTCATCCTTTAAAAGTTTCAGCCATTCCAGAAGGTCTTTCCGGCTGTTGGCGAAATTACAGCACCGACCATCTGCGTATTCAATCCGGTATCTCATAAGCATCCCCCTATACATAGACCAGTTCTGTCAGGATTACTTCATCCACCCTGTTGCGGATGTTATTTACCCTGCGGAGCCATTCCATCTGGTCTTTTCCCTTTAATTCCTCTGTGACACCCTCTGCTTCCATGATCTGATCCATCATGGTGTCCCTGCGTTCCACGCAGATTTCATTCAGGTCAGCCAGATACGACCAGAGCTTCCCGGTCAGCATAAGCTGGGAATACAAAGCCTGCCGGTAGTCTTTCAGATAATTCCTGCGGAGGCTTCCATAGAAACCAATATCTCTGGTTTCTTCCGCCACACGGATCAGCGGGATATAATAATCTCCCACAAGGATATAATCCAGTCCGTTCTTTTCATCATGTATCATCGGTTTTAATTCTTTCATGCATTTGCCACCCCTTTCTTTGGTTCTGCAGCCGGAAGCATCGACACTGGAACAAACACGCCTTTCGCAATATCTTCCTGCCGGATTGCTTCCTTCTTTGCCTCGATCTCGGCTTTCCTTTTTTCTTTTACCTTGTTTTCGTATTCTTTTTGCTTTCCATTTGCCTTCCGCCTCAGATAATTCTGATGCAGTCTGTCCTTTCTGGCTTCCCGCTTTCGTAGTTCTTCTTCCTCTTCCGGTGTCATCTGGACTTCTCCAAAATGCGGAGGAAGATACCTTCCCATGAAATTAAAATAAATCTCGATCTCCTGTGTGGTCTGCTGGCTTCCTTTTCTGTCTCTCTCATGCACCAGAATCTTTTCCACGAACTCATTTAGCATATAAGTGGTCAGTTCATCAAAATTCTGATATTTGTCCACCAGTGCAATAAATCTTTCCGCAGACCGTCTGCCATTTTCATATCCGGCTACCTCTGCTTCCAATTCTGAAATCTCCACTGTCAGTTCTTTCTGTTCTTTGGAATACTGCCCATCAAGGACTGCATAACGTTCATCCGGCAGCTTACCGAGGATATTATCCTCATATATCCGGCAGATCAGTTTTTCCAGTTCCTGCAGACGCTTTTTCGCTTCTGCCAGCCTGTTTTTCAGCCTCACGATTTCACTGGACTGCTGGGAACTCTGTGTTGTCTTCACTGTCTCAATGAACTCTTCCCGGTTCAGATGGGAATATTCTGCGATAGCTTTCAGCAGGTCTTTTATCAGCTCCATCACAATATCCGCATTGATCCTGTGCTGTGTCGGGCAGAGTGTTCCAACCGGAACTTTACTATATGCTGAACAGGTATATTGAGGGATCCTTTTCCCATTATTTACCCGGTGCACATACATTTTTGCCCCGCAATCCGCACAATACATCAGCCCTGTCAGTGGATGTGCTTCTCCCCATCCGTCCGGGTATC
>JBJFHH010000209.1:0-8656 GCA_051893475.1 Bacillus sp. (in: firmicutes)
ACGTCCTACGCTAAGTAAGTCAGCTGCTCTCCATTATTGTAAACTGTGTCAATCGTGCCTCCGCCAAGGCAAACTTCCCCATCATAAAAGACAACAGCTTGTCCCGGTGTAATGGCGCGTGTCGGTTCATCAAAGATAACCTCAACTTTTTCATCATCCAGCACTTTTACTGTCACGCCTACATCTGTTTGGCGATAGCGGAACTTAGCTGTGCATTTGAATTCTTGCGCTTTCGGTTCATTCGCTACCCAGCTGACATTAACTGCCTGCAGCGAAGTAGAGTACAGCTTCTCGTGATGGAACCCTTGGCATACATACAATACATTGCGCTTTAAATCTTTGCCGACCGCAAACCAAGGCTCTCCGCTTCCGCCGATGCCAAGTCCGTGACGCTGACCGATCGTATAATACATCAAGCCGTCATGCTTGCCTTTCACTTCTCCGTCCAATGTTTCCATATTGCCAGGCTGCGCAGGCAAGTATTGGCTTAAAAACTCTTTAAAGTTTCTTTCGCCGATAAAGCAGATTCCCGTTGAATCTTTTTTAGTCGCCGTCGCCAGTCCTGCTTCCGCAGCAATCTCACGCACCTTCGATTTCGGCAGGTGTCCTAGCGGAAACATAACTTTTTGCAATTGTTCCTGTGTCAGCTGATTCAAGAAGTACGTTTGATCCTTGTTATCATCTATACCGCGAAGCATTTTGTATTCACCGTCACGGAATTCCACTTGCGCATAATGCCCTGTTGCCAAATAATCGGCACCAAGATTAAGCGCATGCTCCAGAAATGCTTTGAATTTGATTTCCTTATTGCACATAACATCCGGATTCGGAGTTCTGCCGGCTTTATATTCATCCAGGAAATACGTAAACACTTTATCCCAATACTGTTTCTCAAAGTTAACAGCATAGTAAGGAATGCCGATTTGGTCGCACACCTTCATTACATCTTCATAATCTTCCGTAGCTGTGCAAAAGCCGTTCTCGTCCGTATCATCCCAGTTTTTCATGAAGATACCCACTACATCATAGCCTTGCTGCTTTAAAAGCAGGGCTGCGACAGAGGAATCTACTCCGCCCGACATACCAACTACAACGCGGGTATTTTCTGGTGATTTATTCATTACTACTAACCCCACTTTAAGTTATTGTTTCGTAAGCCGCTTCACGATTTTCACCGTTTCATGTGCAGCTTGCTCAATTTGAGCCAATGTATTATTTAAACCGAAGCTGAATCGTATCGCATTCGTCGTTTGGTCACTATTTTTGCCGAACATCGCCACTAATACGTGTGATGGGTCAATAGAGCCGGCCGTGCATGCCGATCCGCTGGAAACAGCAATACCCGCTAAATCCATATTGACAAGCATCGCTTCCACATTCGTCCCAGGGAAGCTGACATTGAATACGTGCGGCAAAGAATGCTCAATGGAACCATTCACTGAAAAGTCGATGCCTTCCTCAGCAAAAATCGATTGCATACGCTGCTTGAATTGTTTGTAAAGCACTTGCTTTTCATCCATACTATCTTGCGCTATAACAGCCGCTTTTGTAAACCCTAATATCGCTGGTAGATTTTCGGTGCCTGCTCGGCGCTTTCTTTCTTGTTCTCCTCCATACATAACCGGCATAAGCGAAATGCCTTCTCTGCAATATAAGAAGCCGATTCCTTTAGGTCCGTTAATTTTATGAGAGGAAACAGCCAGAAGATCAATATGAAGATAGTTTACATCAATCGGTACAATGCCATATGCCTGAACCGCATCTGTATGAAAAAACGCCTGATGATCCTGCAATAAAGCGCCGATTGCTTCAACATCCTGAATCGTGCCTACTTCATTATTGCCGAACATCACAGAAACAAGAATCGTATCCTCACGCAAAGCTGCTTTCAGCTCATCAAGAGAAATTCGCCCTTGTTCATCTACTTTTAAATATGTTACTTCAAAGCCTTCTTTCTCAAGGCTTTCAAATGTATGCAAAACAGCATGATGCTCAATAACCGTTGTGATCAAATGCTTGCCCTTATGCTGATAGCTGCGGGAAACACCCAAAATCGCCATATTATCCGCTTCTGTACCGCCACTTGTGAAAATAATCTCATTTTCTTTAGCCGACACGGTCTTGGCAAGCTGACGGCGCGCTTCATTCAATTGCTTACGGGCTTCTCTTCCAAAGGCATGAATGCTGGAAGGATTTCCGAAACTATTTTGCATTGCTGACATGACTTCATGCAGTACATCCTGATGAACAGGAGTAGTAGCGGCATGATCGAGATAGATTCTTTCCACTACCTCTCCTCCTTTTATTAAATTTAAATATTAAATATAGAACATATAAGAATCTGGTGTTTTATCTTCTTTATAATTCGCTAAATCCTCTAATGTCGTTGTATCTAAAACGTCCTTCACCGCATCGCGAATACGAATCCAAAGCGAGCGTTTAACCGGCTCTTCGTCTTCGATCCCTTCAACCGGACTGATTGGTCCTTCTAACACACGAATAATGTCGCCGCACGTAATCTCACTTGGCTCCTTCGCCAATATATAGCCGCCGTATGCTCCTCTGATGCTTTTTACTAAACCGGCATTTCTTAATGGAGCAATAAGCTGTTCCAAATAATGCTCGGACAAGTCATTCGTTTGCGCAATCAATTTCAGTGAAGTAGGACCTTCCCCATGTTTTTTGGCAAGCTCAATCATTATTGTCAAACCGTAACGGCCTTTAGTTGAAATCTTCATTTCTTAAACACCCCTATTTTATTATCTTTTTATATTAAACTGCTTTACAAACGCAACTTCATTTTTTTCAGTAGGAGCTGCTGATTTCCGCTGCGGGAGTCACCGCCCTCCACTTCAATCAACAAATAACATTCACTATCATTAAAAATAATAAAGCCATTCGTCAAATAACCCTTTTAAGTTCCCTACACAGATAGGAATACTTTTTCAATAAGCACAATGTCCCGTCCAAATTTAACCTCGACATTATAGCATACTGTTTTTTGCCGTGCATGTTATCTTATTATTATACAGTATTCATCCGTTCTGCAAACTTTTAATCATACATTTCCTCATCTTTTATTTTATGATAGGATTGACTATTATCTCAACGTTTCCACTAAAAGCGGGAAAGGAGTACACTCATGTTTCAATCAGAACCTCTAGCCTATCGAATGCGTCCGAAAACAATCGATGAAATAGTCGGCCAAGACGACGTGATCGGACCTAAGACCGCTTTATATCGCATGATTCAAAATGACCATGTTCCGTCGATTTTGCTGTACGGACCGCCAGGAACCGGCAAAACATCGCTTGCGTTTGCCATTGCCGGTACGACAAAAAAAGAGTTTTATGCTCTGCATGCGACAACGGCCGGAAAAAAAGACATAGAATCCGTCATCGAAGAAGCAAGACTGACACGCAACGCCCTTCTTTTTATCGATGAAATTCATTTATTGAATAAAACCCAACAGGATGCTTTACTAAAAGCGCTCGAGGAAGGCATTTTCACATTGATCGGCGCTACAACAGAAAATCCTTTTCACAGCGTCCGCGGTGCAATTCTTTCGCGAATGGGGCAAATTAAACAATTAAAGCATTTATCTTCCGATGCGATTATCACCCTTCTCAAGAGAGCTTTGCAAAATCCATCAGACGGTCTTGGCAAGATGAACATTTCCATGCCCGATGAGCTGCTCAAATTAATAGCCGAAACAACAGGAGACGGACGTTCCGCTCTGAATTTGTTAGAGGATATTATTTGGGCATCCGAAAAAAGCGATGATGACCAAATTATCGTTACAGAAGAAACCGTCAAGCAATGTATCGAAAACAAAGGCTTCTCACACGATAATAAAGGCGATATTTACTACCACCTTCTATCCGGATTCCAAAAAAGCATCCGCGGCAGCGATGTAAATGCAGCACTGCATTATTTGGCCCGATTACTGGAAGGAGGCGACCTCGTTTCCATTGCCAGAAGATTATTGGTCATTGCCTATGAAGATATCGGACTTGCTAACCCTGAGCTTTGCGCCCGCGTACTGCCGGCTATCCAAACGGTAGAGAGATTAGGTCTGCCGGAAGGACGTATTCCTCTGTCCGTCATAACCGTGGAATTATGTTTATCGGCTAAGAGCAACTCTGCTTACAAAGCGTTGGATAAAGCGATTGACGATGTACGAAGAGGCAGAACCGGCGATATTCCCGACCATCTAAAGGATGCCCACTACCAAGGCGCCGCAAAACTAGGACACGGAAAAGGATATTTATATCCGCACGACTACCCGAACGGCTGGGTAAATCAGCAATACTTACCGGATGAAATAAAAGATACAACCTATTACGAACCTAAAGATTCCGGCGAGGAAAAACGACTGCATCAAATTTATCAAAGACTAAATGAATTAAAGAAAAAACGACCGTAGCCACAAATAAATTGCGGCTTCAGTCGTTTTTTTATTTGTCGTCGCTTAAGCGTTGAATTTCAATATCCTTCAAAATTTCTCTTACAACCCAGCTGGCTGCAATCAATCCTGCTACTGAAGGTACGAATGCATTAGAAGATGGCGGCATTTTCGCCTTGCGGATTTCCGCTTCGTCATTTCCTACCACTTTACGGACATCCTCACGAATCACAATCGGGCTTTCATCCGAGAAAACAACGGTAATGCCCTTGCGAATTCCTTCTTTACGCAGACGCGTACGGATAACCTTCGCTAATGGATCGGTATGCGTTTTGGAAATATCGGCAATTTGGAAACGTGTCGGATCCATTTTATTTGCCGCTCCCATACTTGAGATCATCGGAATATCACGACGCAAACATTCCTTCATCAGATGGATTTTATAGGAAATCGTATCCGATGCATCGATAACATAGTCTAAACCGTATGAGAAAAACGTTTCGTATGTTTCCTCTGTATAAAACATTTTTAATGAAATAACTTCACATTCCGGATTAATATCGGCAATACGCTCTTTCATTAGATCCGCTTTAAACTTCCCGACTGTAGACAATAAAGCATGCAATTGACGGTTTACATTCGTAATATCCACATCGTCCTTATCGACAAGTATCAGTCTTCCAACACCTGAGCGCGCTAACGCTTCCGCTGCAAACGACCCTACTCCACCTATTCCAAGTACAGCTACTGTTGTATTTTTCAACTTTTCTAAGCCGTCTTTGCCGATTGCTAATTCGTTTCTTGAAAATTGATGCAACATAATTTCAACTCCATTAATTTGCTACTATTGTTATATCTTATTTTTCATTTAATCACAAGTAAAAAGGTAAGAATACTATTATTATAGAGTGTTTTTATACATAGAAAAACGGAGATCGCTGTTTCTATAGCTTCTCCGTTATATGATTCATTCATTATATCCTTATAATAGGCGAAAGAGTCCCAATTATGCCGTCGTTCGCCTTTGTTTTGAACCCGCTCTCCGCAGGTGGGTGCTCTGTTCATCGCTTAGTAAGTCCACAACGAATGAGGCATTTACGTATCAATGAAACGTCCGGGCTCCCAAAACTATAAGTGTTCGGTCAAAACTTATAGGTTAAAGTAACGTACACATCAGGACTCTCTCTTATTGACTGTATAATAGCATATTTACGCAGCCGTTTACAAGAAATCACCTATAGGTAATTATTCCTTTTTTTCACCTGTCAGCATTAATCTTAGCTCTGCCAACTGTTCAACGCTCACGCGGCTTGGCGCTTCTGTAAGCAAGCAGCTTGCGCTTGCTGTTTTAGGGAATGCAATTGTATCGCGCAAGTTTGTGCGGCCTGCAAGCAGCATAACAAGACGATCCAATCCTAGTGCAATTCCGCCATGCGGAGGCGTTCCGTATTCGAAAGCTTCAAGTAAGAATCCGAACTGCAGTTGTGCTTCTTCTTGACTGAAACCAAGTACAGACAGCATTTTTTCTTGAATATCTCTTTCGAAAATACGCAATGAACCGCCGCCAAGCTCATAACCGTTCAAGACTAAGTCGTACGCTTGCGCACGTGCGTTATGAGGCTCCGTATCAAGCTTATCTAAATCTTCACGAACCGGCATTGTAAACGGATGGTGCGCTGCAAAGTAACGTTTCGCTTCCGCATCATACTCAAGCAATGGCCAATCTGTTACCCAAAGGAAGTTGAATTTGCTTTCATCGATCAGCTCCAGTTGTTTACCAAGCTTCACGCGCAATGCGCCTAGTGTATCGGCAACAACCGTTTTGTTGTCAGCGACAAATAATAGCAAGTCTCCTGCAGTTGCTTCTAAAGCACTTGCCAATGCAACTTCTGCTTCACCTTCGAAGAATTTAGAAATAGGGCCTTTAAAGCCATCCTCTTCCACTTTGATCCAAGCTAAGCCTTTTGCTCCATAAACAGCAGCAAATTGACCTAATGCATCAATGTCTTTACGGGAGAACTTATCAGCAGCACCCTTCACATTGATTGCTTTTACTTGACCGCCGTTTGCCACAGCACCTGCGAATACTTTGAAGCTGGAATCCTTCACTAATTCAGATACATCGACAAGCTCAAGACCGAAACGTGTATCCGGCTTATCTGAACCATAGCGTCCCATTGCTTCCGCATATGTCATGCGAGGAAGCGGAAGCTCAAGCTCAATGCCCTTCACGTCTTTCATTACTTTAGCCATCATTTGCTCAGCCATCGCCATAATGTCTTCTTGGCTCATGAAGCTTGTTTCAATATCGATTTGTGTAAATTCTGGCTGACGGTCAGCACGCAAGTCTTCATCACGGAAGCAGCGAGCGATTTGATAATATTTATCGAAGCCAGATACCATCAGCAATTGCTTAAACAATTGAGGACTTTGCGGCAACGCATAAAACTCTCCGTCATGCACACGGCTTGGTACAAGATAGTCACGCGCACCCTCAGGCGTGCTCTTTGTAAGGATTGGTGTTTCAATATCCAAGAATCCTTCTCCGTCTAAATATTGACGAACGCTTTTCGTAATTTCATGTCTCATTTTAAGAGTTTCAAACATGAATGGACGGCGAAGGTCTAAGTAACGGTATTTTAAACGTGTATCTTCAAGCACTTCCGCTTTATTGTCAATTGTAAACGGAACCGTTTTTGATTCGTTAATAATTGTTACAGCTTCCGCTTGAATTTCAATCGCACCTGTTTTTAAGTTTTTGTTATGCGTGCCTTCTTGACGAGCAACAACTGTTCCCTCAACACTTAACACATACTCTGTACGAATTTTTTCAGCAGTAGCCAATGCTTCTTTTGAAACATCAGGGTTAAAAACAACTTGAACTAATCCTGAACGGTCACGCAAATCTAGGAAAATCAATCCCCCAAGATCGCGTCGCTTCTGTACCCATCCTTTTAAAACGACTTTCTCGCCAATGTTAACTTCTGATACATCTCCACAATAATACGTTCTGCCAAACATCCCTATTTTCCTCCCTTATTGCTGTATCCTTTTAAATTCTTCAATAAAATTATGCAAATCTAACTCTTGCTGATCGCCGGTAGCCATATCTTTCAGAGTGATTTTATTATTTGATAATTCGTCATCGCCAAGCACCGCAACAAAACGGGCATTTACGCGGTCAGCTGCTTTAAATTGCGCTTTAATTTTACGGTTTCCGTAATCTTTATCCGCAGAAAAACCATGCTGACGCACTTCATTTACAAGCTTGACGCTATAATCTTTAGCAGCATCGCCCAATGCAACCACATAAAGGTCGCTTTGTTTTTCAATCGGCAATGTAATGCCTTCCGCATCAAGAGCTGCGATTAAACGCTCAACACTTAAAGCAAAACCGATACCAGGTGTTTCCGGACCGCCGAAGTCCTCGACTAATCCATTGTAACGTCCGCCTCCGCAAAGCGTTGTAATGGCGCCGAAACCTTCTGCGCTGCTCATAATTTCAAATGCGGTGTGATTATAATAATCCAAGCCGCGAACTAATGTAGAATCGACTGTGTACGGAATTTCCATATCATCCAAATGCTTTAGCACTTTTTCAAAGTAATTTTTAGAGTCTTCATTTAAATAGTCCAAAATCGATGGAGCTGTCTTCATTAATTCGTGATCGCGGTCTTTTTTGCAATCAAGAATACGAAGCGGATTTTTCTCTAAACGATTTTGGCAATCTGAACAAAATTCATGAATATGCGGCTGGAAGTGTGAAATCAGCGCTTCACGGTGATTTGTACGGCTTTCCATGTCTCCCAAACTGTTAATGACAAGCGTCAGCTTCTGCAAGCCAAGTTGCTTATACAAATTCATCGCCAAGCTGATTACCTCTGCATCAATTGCAGGGTCTGCCGCTCCAAGCGCTTCAACACCAAACTGTACGAATTGGCGGAAACGGCCTGCTTGCGGTCTTTCATAACGGAACATCGGTCCATTATAAAACAATTTAACCGGCTGATTTGCCCAGCCGAACATTTTATTTTCAACAAATGAACGAACAACGGCTGCTGTCCCCTCCGGACGAAGCGTTAAGCTGCGGTCTCCTCGATCATTAAATGTGTACATTTCTTTTTGTACGATATCAGTCGTTTCGCCGACACCTCTTGTAAATACTTCTGTATGTTCAAAAATCGGTGTGCGAATTTCGTTATATTGATATCTTCTGCAAAGATCTCTCGCTATTGTTTCAATATACTGCCA
>JBJFHH010000210.1:0-34352 GCA_051893475.1 Bacillus sp. (in: firmicutes)
CGTTATATTGATATCTTCTGCAAAGATCTCTCGCTATTGTTTCAATATACTGCCAGACAGCAGCTTGTTCAGGAAGAATGTCTTGCGTTCCTCTTGGAATTTGCACTTTCATTTCCTGTTCCTCCTTGTTCATCATTATTACAATAATTTTTCTATACAAAAAACTCCCGTCTCTTGTAAATATCTTTACAAGGGACGAGAGTTATATTTCCCGTGGTACCACCCTAATTCAAAATGCATACTTTTGCATTTCCTCATAACAGTTAACGCCTGTTCACGTTCATCTCCTACTAAAAAGACTAAAAGTCCCTTTTTCAGAGCGAAACCTACGGAGTGTTCGTTCATTAAGATTCGATGTAGGAAAGCTTACAGCCCAGGACTTTCCCTCTCTTTACCCGAGATTCCTAACTACTTTTCTCCCTCATTAGTTTTACATATATATGTATTAATTTATCTACTAATAATAATTGCCTGAGCCGCAATTGTCAAGGTAAAGTCATTGTCTATTAACTGTTTTTATCAATCAACAGAGAATAAAAAACAGACGATCAGGAACGCCCCAATTGCTTCTTCAGGTTTTTGACTTCCCGGACCTGCAAACCGAATTCGCTTGCCAGCTCAACCATTGTGGTGCTATGTTCTCTTTGAATAAAATCATGAAAGTCGATTCCCATAAGCTGATTCATACCGCTGTTGATGATGCCGTTTTTTTCATTATTTCGCATTTTCATTTCCTCCTGCTGATTAATTGATGATATTATTTATAATGTCCTTTTTTATGATTTTCTTATCATATTTGACAAAAATTTAAGAATGGCAATGAGGTGATGACAATCACAAAAACAAAACTGATTATTCTATCGTTGCTCCTTATAATCTGTCTCCCGATGGACAGCATCGGCTTTGCAAAGACAGAAACGATAACGATAACAGGCAGTACCGTAAATGCAAGAAGCGGCCCCGGAACTGATTATGAAGTGGTACAGCAATTGAAAAAGGGCGATATTTATACAGTGATCGACACTAAATCAGAATGGACGCAAATAGAGCTTTCAGACGGAGAGGAAGCTTGGGTTTACAACGAGTTAATTTCCATAAATGAAAGCAGCAATAAACCAGAGGACAATTCCAATCCGGAAGCTCCTTACGCAATCGTGACAGCCTCCAGTTTGACTGTAAAAAACAAACCAAATGCTGAGAGTAAAAAGGTTTCGACAATCCAAAAAGGCGAATCATACTCAATCATAGATGAAAAAAACAGTTGGATTAAAGTCAAGATTTCCGATGATGAATCCGGCTGGATTCCGAAATGGAATGTGGAAATTGTTTCTGAAGAAACGGAAACCGTTGACGAAGGAACTGTTACTGTCTTATATGACAACGTTCCTTTACGAGCAGAAGCATCACTTAATAGTGACGTGAAGAAGTTTGCTGAAAAAGGGAAGGAACTGAAGGTTACCTCTATTGAAGGAAATATGTATAAGGTGAAAATCGGCTGGTTTAGAAAAGCCTATGTTGCCGGCTGGTTAGTAGAAGCTTCCGGCGATTTGCCTCAGCTGACGAAAAAAGGCGAATATAACTCTTTTGAAAATACGTTGATCGTCATCGACCCTGGTCACGGAGGCAATGACAGCGGAACAATCGGCGCAAGCGGCACATATGAAAAAGACCTTGCTCTTTACACCGCCTCTCTCCTAAAGGACAAGCTTGAGAACGCGGGCGCAACGGTCATATTGACAAGGGAGAACGATACATATGTTTCCTTGGAGGCACGCGTGCAAATAGCCAACGCTTATCGTCCCGATGCCTTTATTAGCATTCATTATGACAGCGCTGATCAAACAGAGATCCAGGGTATTACTCAATACTATTATCACAATTCACAGAAGGGGCTTGCCGAATTGATTAACAAGAGCATGAACGAATATAACATCTCCAAAAACAGGGGTACACACTTCGGCAATTATCAAGTTCTTCGCCATAACGGTTATCCTTCGGTATTATTGGAGCTCGGATACTTGAGCAACCCTGAAGAGGAAGCCACGGTCACCAGCCCGAAATTTCAGGAGCAAATCACAACAGCCATTTCCGAAGGACTGGCAGACTACTTTCAATAAACAAAAGGCGAATCGAGGACAACATATACGTTGCCTTCGATTCGCCTTATCTTTCTAGTATCAATGTTACTGGACCGTCATTTACGAGCTGAACATCCATCATCGCACCAAAAATGCCAGTCTCAACATTTACGTGCTTTCTTAGCTCCTCGTTGAATAACTCGTATATTTCAGTCGCGTGATCCGGTCTTGCCGCATCCATGAAATTAGGTCTTCTGCCTTTGCGGCAATCTCCGTATAAAGTGAACTGCGAAACGGATAAAATACTGCCGCCTGCATCCAATAAAGAATGATTCATCTTGCCTTCTTCATCTTCAAAAATACGGAGATTCACCACTTTATCAGCTAGAAAACGAGCTGCTTCAGCCGTATCTTCATGTGTGACTCCCACTAACAGCACAAGTCCTTTGTCAATCTCACCGACAATTTGACCATCTACCGTAACACTTGCTTCTTTAGAGCGTTGTAAAACGATTCTCATGATACTCCCCTTAATTCATTATCCTTCTTACTGCATACACATCCGGAATTTGCTTAATCTTATCGACAACCCTTTGCAGATGCGACACATTATGAATGCTCAACGTCATATTGATCATCGCCATTTTATTGCGGTCTGTCTTGCCTGATACAGCCGAAATATCTGTCTTCGTACCGTAAACAGTCTGCAGCACTTCATTCAATAAACCTCTGCGGTCGTAGCCGTTTATTTCGATATCAACATTATATTCCTTATTATCGCATACACTTGTTTCCCATTCTACCGGAACAAGCCTTGCTTCCGCATCCTCGCCGACAATATTCGGGCAATCACTTCTATGGACCGAAACCCCGCGGCCTTTTGTAATAAAGCCGACAATATCATCTCCAGGCACCGGGTTGCAGCATCGGGACAAACGAATCAGCAGATTATCCGCACCTTCAACGCGTACACCTGATTCACGCTTTTTAATCGGTTTAAATGTTTTCGTATCGGAAGTAAGTTCAGATACTTTCGCTAACTGCTCTTCCTGCTCTTTAATTTTGCGCCATTTCTCTGTCAGTTTATTGGCAACCTGAATAGCTGTGATGCCATTATAGCCGACTGCGCAATACATATCTTCAAGATTGGCAAAATTAAACTTCTCTACAACACGCTTTACATTATCCGGTGCTAATACTTCTTTCATATCCAAGTCATGGTTCTTAATTTCTTTTTCAACAAGCTCACGGCCTTTTTCAACATTTTCTTCCCGATTTTGTTTCTTGAAGAACTGTCGAATTTTATTCTTAGCTTGTGAGGTTTGCGTAATTTTCAGCCAATCCTTGCTCGGTCCGTACGAATGCTTAGATGTCAAAATTTCAATAATGTCACCTGTTTTCAGCTTGTAATCAAGAGGAACCATCTTGCCGTTTACTTTCGCACCAATCGTTTTATTACCGATTTCCGAGTGAATACGATAAGCAAAATCAATTGGAATAGAACCTGCCGGTAACTCGATGACATCGCCCTTCGGCGTGAATATGAATACCATGTCGGAAAACAGATCAATTTTTAACGATTCCATAAACTCCTGCGCATTCGTCGCATCATCCTGGAATTCTAATATTTCTCTGAACCAGCCTAACTTCTCTTCAAGAGGCAATACCGTCGATGCATCCTTGCCTTCCTTATAGGCCCAATGCGCGGCAACCCCGAATTCGGCAATGCGATGCATTTCGAATGTGCGGATTTGAACTTCGAGCGGGTCGCCCTTAGGTCCAATCACTGTCGTATGAAGCGATTGATACATATTGGTCTTCGGCATTGCGATATAATCTTTAAAACGGCCCGGCATCGGTTTCCAGCAAGTATGAATAATTCCTAGAACGGCATAGCAGTCTTTAATGCTATTCACTAAAATCCGAACGGCAAGCAAATCATAAATCTCGCTGAATTGCTTGTTTTGAATCGCCATTTTCCGATAAATACTGTATATATGCTTCGGTCTCCCTGAAATTTCAGCCTTAATCTGCACATTTTCCAATTTATCGGCCACTTCATCAATAACGTCTTTTAATGATTCCTCACGCTCTGTACGCTTTTTCTTCATCAGATTGACGATGCGATAATATTGCTGAGGATTCAAGTAACGCAATGCGATATCTTCAAGCTCCCATTTAATCGTTGAAATACCAAGACGATGTGCAAGCGGAGCAAAAATCTCCAATGTTTCATTTGAAATCCGGCGCTGCTTTTCGTGAGGCAAATGCTTTAACGTTCTCATATTATGCAGTCTGTCTGCAAGCTTAATCAAAATGACACGAATATCCTGAGCCATTGCAACAAACATTTTCCGATGATTCTCGGCCTGCTGTTCTTCATGCGATTTATATTTAATCTTTCCAAGCTTAGTTACGCCATCGACAAGCATAGCCACCTCCGGATTGAAATCTTCCTCCAATTCGGCAATGGTCACATCCGTATCCTCGACGACATCATGCAGAAAACCGGCCGCAACAGTTGAGGCATCCAACTCAAGATCAGCTAAAATACCGGCAACCTGAATCGGGTGAATAATATACGGCTCACCGGATTTCCGATATTGATCTTTATGAGCATTCTCCGCATAAAGAAACGCTTTTTGGACTATTGCAACATCTTCCGGTTGCATATAGGCTGCTGTTCGTTCAATCACTTGTTTTGAGGTTAATATTTGTTCGTTCGCCATGAAACCACCTTAAATGTATAGTAGAAAACGGTATTTTTTATCTATCTTATACAGAGTAATAATAATAAGACCCTATTAAAGCTAATGTTGTTTTATTCATCGTGAACAAGTTGCACGTTGACCAACAGGTAACAATAAAAGAGCCTTACTAAATAAATCTATTTCAAAAATTGTATTGTTATTATTATCGAAAAAAATAGCGTGAAAGTAAAGAGGTTAACACTTCATTTCCACTAAAAATCAGACAAAGATTGACAAAGCTCAAATTGATGCTTAATCAACCACCTAAAATAAATAGGACATCTTCAAATATAACATATATTTATACATAATGTATCACTGTCTTACAAATTTCAATTTTTTTCGCAAAAAAACAAAAGCAGAAACGCCTATCTGTTTAGCAGCGTATGAAATGGAGGCCGCCGACTCACACCTTTTTTATTTATCCACGATAGAGGATGGCTATATTTCCGTTGATAATAAAAAAAGACCGGCAAAGGAAGCAATCCGCCATTACTCCTCTATCCGGCCTGAAATTATTATATTAATACTCCATTAATGTTAACACATCATAGCCATCAAGCTTAGCGCGACCATCAAGATCCTTCAGCTCGATTAAGAAAGCAATACCCGCTACAATACCGCCAAGCTCTTCAACAAGCTTGATTGAAGCATCAATCGTACCGCCAGTAGCCAATAAATCGTCCGTGATTAAAACACGTTGTCCAGGCTTGATTGCATCTTTATGGATTGTTAATACATCTGTTCCGTACTCAAGTCCATAATTTACTTTAATTGTTTCGCGAGGAAGTTTGCCTTCCTTACGTACTGGCGCGAAGCCAATTCCTAAAGAATAAGCTACAGGGCATCCGATAATGAAGCCGCGTGCTTCAGGACCTACTACGATATCGATGTTTTTTTCTTTTGCATATTCTACAATTTGATCTGTCGCATATTTGTATGCATCGCCATTGTCCATCAAAGTTGTAATATCTTTAAAAACAATACCCGGTTTCGGCCAATCAGGTACAATTGTAATAAACTGCTTTAAATCCATGAATTCGTTTCCTCCTTGAGTTCTTTATCATCGCTGAGTAAGTACGATTGAATTCGATCGTACAGCTGCTTATAAGAAGAATAAAGAAGCTCGTTTTCCAATTTAATTTGTTTCTGCTTACTTATAAATGAAGGGGCCTCGCTAATATCTTTCTTCGTTGCTCCCCTATTCACAGAAATCAATCCATTCTCCATTGTAACAAATCCTAGTTCAAAAAACACCTGACAAATAAAATCAACTGTATCGCGCGACCAGCCTTTATGCTTAGCTATGTCCTCACTATACCGCTTTATGTCAAAAGGACTCTTTTTCAGCAATAATGCGTACATCCATTTAAAATGATCGCGAGTAGGCAGTGTACTGAAGAAATGCTGTTGATTTTGGTGAAAATGTGCATATAGACGATGCGGTTGTTTGCCTGCGAGCAACTTGATTAGTAACTGTTCATTCGGCGGCATATCGACTAGGACGATATTACAGCCTGTCAAATCTTCCGATGAAGCTGTCTCCTCATCACATATTACACAGAGTTGAAAAGGATCAACTGCAAACTGTCCGGCATCTTCTTTATTAAATACAATGAGTTTCGTCTGGTCAGCAGGCACAGTCGCCAACTGCTGAGAAAGTTTCTTATTCCCCCTGATATCAAATAATTGCCAATGTTCTACGCTTAAGTCTTGCAGAAAAATTTGAGGCTTTCTTCTATTATTCCACTCATTAATCGATAATTCCCCAATAACAGAAACGTTAGCATTAGGAGATACTTGGTCGCAATAATCACCCATACCAAAGCCGACACCATCCAACGAATGCTCTTGATCAGTTAACAGGACTTTTAAATGACTGCCATCCGCGCCTATTCTTTTCATCGTATCCAATGTAAGGTTTTCCAATAGAACTCGCGGCTTTGGATTGCCCATGCCAAATGGTGCGAGTTTCTCCATTTCCATAATCGATTCAATTGTCGCTTCCTCGAGCGTAATCGAAGCATCAATATCCGTAATCGGAATTAAATCTTCTTCAGTTAACACATCATTCGCCAAACTATTTAATCGACTTCTGAGTTCATCCACATCATCAAGCTTCAATGTCATGCCGGCCGCCATTGGGTGCCCTCCGAAATGCGGCAGTATATCACGACAAGTAGATAGGTTATGATATAAATCAAACCCAACGATGCTTCGTGCAGACCCTTTCGCCACGCCTTTTTCATGATCATAGCTTAAGACGATAGCAGGACGATAATATTTCTCTACAAGTTTAGAAGCAACAATACCGATGACTCCTGCATTCCAGCCATAATCACCGACAACGATAACACTGTTTGAATCAATTGGGTACTTTTCTTCAACTTGCTTCATTGCTTCTTTTGCTATTTCAGCTACAATCGATTGTCTTTCCTTATTCAAGGAATCAATTTCTTCAGCAATATGCTCAGCAATATCTGTATCATTTGTCAGCAACAGTTCAACGGCTGGATCCGCATCACCTAAGCGGCCGGCGGCATTGATTCGGGGTCCAATCCCAAAGCCGACGCTTTCTTCATTAATTGTATTCAGTTCAATACTTGCTTTTTTAAATAATGCCCGCAATCCGGGACGCTTCGTTTTCCGCAGCTGTTGAATTCCCTTTGCCGCGATTAAGCGATTTTCATCCTTTAACGGTACCAAGTCGGCGATGGTGCCGATTGCTGCAATTTCAAGTAAATCTTCCGGCAGTTCACCCAGCAATGCATGAGCCAACTTAAACGCAACACCGACACCTGCTAAGTCCTTGCAAGGATAGTTGCTGTCCGGAAGCTTCGGATGAATAATCGCTAATGCCTGCGGAAGTTCCGGGCCTGGTTCATGGTGATCTGTGACGATATAATCCATCCCAAGTTCACCAGCGACCTTCGCTTCATGCAACGCAGAAATACCCGTATCGACAGTTATGATCAAGTCTGTGCCGTTTTCCTTGGCATAACGGAATGCTCCTTCATTCGGTCCATAACCTTCCGTAAATCGATTCGGGATATAAAATGCGACGTTTGCTCCCAGTCGCGTCAATGTCTCCATCAATACAGTTGTACTGCTGACACCATCGGCATCATAGTCTCCAAAGATCAATATATTTTCATGATTTGCTATCGCAGCTTGAATACGTTGAACAGCTTTATCCATATCTTTAAGCAGATATGGATCGTGAAATGGTAATGTATCCAAAAATAAAAAAGACTTCACTGAGTCAATTGTGTTTATACCGCGATTAACTAATAATTGTGCAACTAACGGTGTGATTTGTAACTCTTTAGTCAATGTGTCCACTGCTTGCAGATTGCTTTGTTTTATATTCCAGCGAGTTTTTGACTGTAACATGAATTCACCCCTCAACCTTCCCTATTATACAAGAGAGCTTGAAGGGTTTCAATTTTTTTCAGCTGTTGCTTTTTGATTGATATCCCCTGCGGATTTCAGAGATGCGAATTTTCAATCGATTCCCATCGGGTTGATATGCACAAATACATCATGAATGTGCGATTGCTCCAAGAGCTGGGATTTGACCCTCTTTCCAATCGCATGTCCTTGTTCGACCGTTATGTATGGATCGACTGATATTTTCAGATCAACGATTACATAGTATCCGTGTACCCGGCCATAAAGAGAATTGATTGTGAGGACATCTTTGTTCGCTAAAATAATTTGCTTCAATGGCTCAATTTCCTCTTCGGGCAGCACATGATCCAATGTATTAACGATTGATTCCTTACCTAATGTATAAGCCATCTTTATCACTAAAATTGCCACGACAAAACTGGCAGCCGGGTCTCCGTACTCGAGCCATTGCAATCCTGTTTTCGCTCCGATAACAGATGCTCCGACCCCCACTAATGCGGCCAAGGAGGAGTACACATCCGATCGATGCTCATAAGCATTCACAATTAAAGCTTTGCTTCCAAGCTTCGTTCCCAGCTTGTATTTATAGCGGAACAACGCTTCCTTGACGACGATGGATATGACAATGACAATTAACGCAAAAGGCTTAGTCGGCTCACTGACAGTAAAAAAGGATTTAATCGATGAATATCCCACCTCTAATCCGACCAATAAAAGTAACATACTGACGATAATGGCCGCGATTGATTCTGCCTTTCCATGTCCGTAAGGATGCTCTTCATCCGGAGGCTCCTTCGCGGCTTTCAAGCCTAGGTAAACCGCAAAAGAACCGACTACATCCGAAGCAGAATGTATCGCATCCGCAATCAGCGCTTTACTATTCGCAAGAACACCGACCACACCCTTTAAAACAGCTAAAGCAATATTAATAACAATTCCGAGAGTGGCAGCAAACTCCGCTTGTTTGAAACGATCCTTTTCACTCATTAAACAAATCCTCCCTAACACTTCTTTCACACTGCTGTTTCGTTATTGTTCCCAAACAAATAAAGAAAACTCGCCGACTGGCTTGCCCTTTAGCCAGAGGCGTTAGTTGCACTTATACTATTGACCTAAAATTGACCACTACGTCGAACCACTTCAATTGTTGTCAATTTATACTTTCCCATAATAAAAAAATGACCTCTGCAAAAACTACAGAGATCATCTTTTTTATTATACTTGCGGCTCGTCACTATATTTTTTCTTCTCAACATATGTGATTAGCTCGCCTTTTTTCTTCAGTTCTTTCTTCTTCAGATCCAGCCATAATTGCGTTGCGATAAAGATGGACGAGTACACGCCGCATACCATACCAATTAGTAACGCAAGCGAGAATGTGAAAATCGACTCACTGCCGAAGATGCAAAGGGCAATAACTGTCAGCAATACAGTAATGATTGTATTCATTGTTCGAACCATCGTTTGACGGATACTTACATTTGCCACTTCTTCAAGTTCGGCAACAGTCTTGATAACCCGTTTCTTCTTCATATTCTCACGAACACGGTCAAAGGTTACAATCGTATCATTAATGGAGTAACCGATAATCGTCAATACAGCTGCGATGAAGTTCAAGTTCACTTCAATCTGTAAAATACTGAAAACAATGATGATAAAGAACGCATCATGTAGCAACGCTAATACAGAAGGAAGACCCATACGCCATTCGAAGCGGATTGACACATATAAAATGATTCCGACAGAAGCAATCAATACTGAAAGCAACGCATTTTTAGCCAATTCTTTTCCGACTGTCGGCGAAACTGTGCTGATATTCGGATCATGTCCATACTTTTCATGGAAGAAGGATTTGAGATCCAGTACTTCCGACTTGGACAAGTCATCGACCGTACGAACAACCGCCGTTTCATTGTTATCACCGGAAAGAACGATATCATCGCTGTTGATTCCGAACTTTTCAATATCTGCTTTAATTTGTTCTGCCGTTAACGGTTCATTCGATGTGATTTCCAATCTTGTTCCGCTCGTAAAATCAATGCTCAAGTTCAGCTTGAACACGAACAGTGCGACAATTCCCAATACCATAATCGCAGAAGAAATGATGTAGTATATTTTACGATTTTTGACAAAATCAAATCGGTCAAACTTTGTCGGCAACGATAAAACATCCGCCGTTTTATGAATATCTTGAATATCCTTCTTCTTCACTCCAAACCAGCCCGGCCTTTTATCGAGCCAGCCGCTGTTTACACAAAGCGATAACAGAAGACGCGTTACAAACACGTTTGTCAAAATACCCATTAAAATACTGATGATTAACATCGTTGCGAAACCTTTTACAGAGCTTGTACCGAAATAAAACATAACGCCGGCAGCCAACAGCGTCGTTAAGTTGGCATCCATAATGGTAACGAAGGATGTTTTATTCCCTAAAATAGTAGCCGTTTTGACACTTCTTCCAATACGCAGCTCTTCTTTAATTCGTTCATAGGTAATAACGTTGGCATCAACGGCCATCCCTACCCCTAAAATCAAGGCGGCGATTCCCGGCAATGTCAGGACAGCGTGCATCCAATCAAAAATCAGCAGAATTAAGTAAATATAAGCTGATAATGTAACAACCGCAATAATACCTGGGAAGCGGTAGAAAAACACCATAAATAAGTAAACTGCCATTACCCCGATAAACCCGGCAAAAATCGTATCTTTTAAGGCATCTTCACCGAATTTAGCTCCTACTGATGTAGAATAAATCTCTTCCAAATCAACCGGAAGAGCACCGGCATTTAACAGATTAGCCAAATTGGTCGCTTCTTCATTTGTAAAAGACCCTGTAATCAATACTGTCGTTTGATTGAAAACTTGGCTTACAAAAGGAGCCGAAATCATATTTGCTTGTCCCTCAGGAGTTTGATATGTACTTACTCCGTCTTCAAAATCAAGCCAAATCGCCAATATATTTGTAGGCGAAGGCATTGCTGAAATCGTTTCTGTTACTTCTTTAAACTTACTCGCATCTTTTAACGTAACTTCAACAGCCGGCTGATTGTTTTCATCAAATGTCAGCTTGGCCCCATTTTCTTTTAAATCTGAACCAGTCAACATGACATTGTCATTATAATCTCTGAATGTCAGCTGTGCAGAAGTAGACAGCATTTCCCGTGCTTCAGCCTGATTGCTCACACCAGCTAGCTGCACACGTACCCTGTCTTCACCTTCAATACTGATAACAGGCTCATTGACACCTAAAACGTCAATTCTTTGACGAAGCGCATCAACAGTGCTATTCAAAACTTCCGTAGTTACATCTGAACCGTCTACTGTGTGAACTTCATAAAGAACTTCGAAGCCGCCTTGCAAATCTAATCCGAGTTTAATGTCTTTTACTATTCCTGATGTAGTCGTGCCAATCAGAGAAAAAATAGTAACGACAAGAAGCAGGAAAGCGACTATTCTAGATCTTTTAACCATTAAGTATAAGCCTCCTTACAACATTTAGACCCAATCTTGCAGTATGAAAAATAATTATGTAATTAACCATTCCGTTTTACAAAAGTTACTGCTTCATATAGAAAGATATGGCACAATCATTTAATTCCTCTAGACTCCTTCATTATTATGAGTGAATTTGGAATGACTGTCAATTTTAGAAAAGTGAAATAATAATGTATTCACGTAAACAAATCTTTAAACGATTCAAAATCAGGACCTTTATTTTCTTGCGAATATTTAAAGGCTTCGATTGTTTTGTAATGCATGTACTCGCCAATTTTCACCGATAGAACATCATTCATTAATTGGTGAAGATGAGCCTCCTCCAAAGGCTTCTTCCACTTCTTTATAAGCAAGTATTCCCATAGCTGGTCGTTTGTAACATCGTTGTAGCCTAAGATGGCAAATTCGTTACATTTACTCTTAATGGCTAAATCCAGCGTCTGCTTGTATTGTTCATAAGGATGAATTCCATTCATCGCATTCCACAACCCCTCACAAGAATATTGCGCTTCTAAGTCATGCTTTGTCCACTTTGTTGCATATAGATAATTGTAGATTATTTTGACAATTATGAGAAGGCGGGTAATGGCAAATGTCTAAGTTTTTTCAAGGAACACTCATACTACTGGCTGCCGGACTGATTACGAGAGTGTTAGGCTTCATCAATCGGATCGTTGTTGCACGAGTAATCGGAGGAGAAGGAGTAGGGCTTTATATGATGGCCTTGCCAACACTCTTCCTTGTCATCACCATTACTCAAATCGGCTTGCCGGTTGCCATAGCTAAATTTGTTGCCGAAGCAAATGCTGTCGGAGATGAAAGACGCATCAAAAAAATATTGGTTGTCTCTATAAGCGTTACGTTAGGACTTTCGCTCATCTTTACACCTGCCTTACTGTTTTTAGCTCCCTTATTATCGCAAACACTTTTTACGGATGAACGGGTTTTTTGGCCGCTGATCGCCATTACGCCAATTATTCCGATTGTCGCAGTGTCAGCGGTTATTCGCGGCTATTTTCAAGGCAAACAAAATATGAAACCGGGAGCAATCGCCATCATTATAGAGCAAGTCATCCGGATTCTTCTGATTGCTTACTTAACGAAGACATTCCTTCCTTATGGCATCGAGTATGCAGCAGCCGCTGCCATGTTTGCTTCCGTCGTCGGCGAGCTTGCCTCCCTGCTTTATTTATTGACAAGCTTTAAGATTAAAAAGCATTTTCGCTTCCGGAAAAACTTTTTCTCGCAAATGAAAGACGGCAAGCAGACATTATCACAATTGCTCAGCATCGCTCTCCCCTCGACAGGCAGTAAGATTATCAGCAATGTATCTTGGTTTCTTGAGCCGATTGTCGTGGCGCAAAGCTTAGCAATCGCCGGTGTATCAACCGCTCTGGCAACCCAGCAATACGGTGAGCTGGTCGGATATGCCTGGCCGGTGCTGATGCTTCCGTCCTTTATTACAATTTCTCTGTCCACTTCGCTAGTACCGGCTGTTAGCGAGGCGGCATCTCTCGGCAATATGAAGCTCGTTTCATACCGGCTTCATCAGGCATTGCGGATTATTTTTATAACCGGCTGTCTGGCGATGATGGTTTTGTTTGTTTTCGCCGATCCGCTTATGGAATTAATGTACAATGACAATCATGCGGCTGTTTATATTACATTCCTTGCTCCAATCTGTATTTTCATTTACTATCAAATGCCGCTTCAAGCCATTTTGCAAGCGCTGAACTTAGCAAATGCCGCTATGATTAATTCATTAATCGGAGCAGTCGTCAAACTCGGCTTGATATTCCTTTTATCCTCGCAACCGCAGCTCGGCATTATGGGAACCGCAATCGGCATTGCAGCAAGCACTGTACTCATTACTTTTTTACATTTTGCCACCATTTCAAAACGAATTACTTTTGCAATCGAAATAAAGGACTATATATTAACGCTTTTCATCACCTTTTTATCAGGATGGCTAGGTCACATCATTTACACAAGCATGTCCCATTCTTTTTCTTTATACATTGCGATTGCACTATCTTGCGCTTTCTTCCTGCTGCTGAGCATTTTGTTCAAAGTCATCACAACCAGCGAGCTCTCTGCCTTCAATCCGTTCAGGAAAAGAAAATGAGATTACTCATTCACTCATCTTTTTCATCAATCGTGAATACCCCTTGATACAGACTGCAATAAGAAATGTTTCGATAGTCATCATAACCTTGCAGCTGGAGCTGATTAATCAGCCACTCCCTATGAATATGGAAGTACATCAAATTTTCATCTTGAATGGTGCCATCCAAAATAAGGGGCAACGGAATAACGGTTGCCTCTTTTGAGGAATCTGATTTTTTCTTTAGAACTGACAATTTCCCTGAGGGCTCCAATATGGCGAAATCAACTTCTGATATTGAAAAGATGCCTTGCTCTCTTAATTGCAAAAGCAAATCATCAAAATTGTAGCGTTGAGACTTCATCGCATTTTCATCTACTTTTCCATTGTGAATAATGATGGTCGGTTTCCCATCCAGCAGTTTACGAAAGTTCGGTATTTTCAGTGATGCAATCGCCAGCGAAATTTGAATGACCATTAAAGACACCATCGGCACAACTGCTTGCATCAAGGTAACATGAATATCTTCAATGGCAATGACAGCAAGCTCAGCAATCATCATGAACACACCTAAATCCAACAAACTCATTTCTCCGATTTCCCTTTTTCCCATCAAGCGAAAAATCACAATAATCAACGCATACATAAAAAACGTTCTTAACATGATAATGATTAATTCGTTCATAAAAACTAAGTTACCCTTTCCGCATTTTTTCTTTATGATAACCGGAAATCCCTCCAATCATTACAGCTTTCCATGTTCTATTCCCATCAAGCCTTTCATATGCTTGTACTAGATAAATTGCCTTTAAGATGAAAGGAGCACGCTATGGAAACACGAAAAATGGGATCTGCCATTATTTACGGGACTTTGAGTATTTTTATATTCGCCATCATATTCAGCCTATTCTTCTCACTGATTCTACGATTCACCTCTTTAACTGAATCTTCTATTTCCTATTTAATACTTATTCTCTCTTTTATTTCTATCTTTATTGGGGGCTTAATTTCAGGGGGGAAAGGAAAAAGGCAGGGGTGGCTGCTCGGGGGAGGCACCGGCTTATTCTATACACTCATCGTTTTGGCCTTTCAATATTTAGGCTTTGACCAAACCTTCTCCGTAAGAGAATGGATTCAATCGTTATGCTACATTCTCGTTTGTATGATGGGAGGCGTCCTCGGCGTCAATTTATCCGGAGGAAATCAAAAATAATCAAAAGTGGAAGTGCCCCGTTTAGCACCGTATGGACTGGAGGCCGCCGACTGAGATAAAGGAAACACGAAGAACGCTAGTGATTCGATGTTGACTTATCGTAGGGAGGTTGCCGAAGTACACTAGGTGCTGGGCGCTGGAGCTAGACGCTGATTAAACTTATACACAGTTTTGAGTTTAAGTTTTTTAAGCACTAAAGGCCGAATCAGCAGATAAGAAAAACTCCCACTGCTGATTCGGCCTTATTTTGCAAGCATTATTGTGCTGAAGATTTTTGAGCCACTTCGCGGATTGCCGCACGGTCGTATGTAAGACGGCTTCCGTCTCCACATTTGATAACGACAGTACCTTCATCCATCGCATCAACAAATCCGTGTAAACCACCGATTGTGATAACTTTATCGCCCTTTTGCAATTCATTCTGCATTGTTTGAACCGCTTTTTGGCGCTTTTGCTGTGGGCGGATCAACAAGAAGTAGAAAAGCACGAACATTATTAATAAAGGTGCAATAGTTGCTAACATTTCCATTCTATTCACTCCTTTCAAAGATGTTTATTTTTAGAAATTCTTCGCATTCGGCTTATTGAAACCATATTGTTCGAAAAACTCTTCTTTGAAGTCACCAAGACGATCGTCCATAATCGCTTGTCGGACTTGCTTCATTAAGTTTAACAGAAAATACAGGTTATGATAAGTAGTTAAACGAATTCCGAATGTTTCATCACATCGAATTAAGTGACGGATGTATGCTCGACTGTAATTGCGACATACGTGACACTTACAGTTTGGATCAAGCGGACCGAAATCGCGTGCGTATTTCGCATTTTTAACAACCAATCTTCCTTCACTTGTCATCAATGTACCATTGCGGGCAATACGTGTCGGCAATACACAGTCAAACATATCTATACCGCGCAAAGCGCCGTCCACTAATGAGTCAGGAGAACCTACCCCCATCAGGTAGCGAGGCTTATCGCTCGGCAATAATGGCGTTGTATATTCAAGCATTCTGTTCATAATGTCCTTCGGCTCTCCGACTGACAGACCGCCGATTGCATAGCCAGGGAAATCAAGAGAAACAAGATCCTTCGCGCTCTGTTTACGAAGCTCTTCAAACTCGCCGCCCTGAACAATACCGAACAAGCCTTGGTCATTAGGTCTTTCATGGGCTTTCAAGCATCTTTCAGCCCATCTTGATGTTCTTTCCACAGATTTCTTCATATATTCAAATGTCGCCGGGAACGGAGGACATTCATCGAAGGCCATCATAATATCCGAACCTAACGCATTTTGGATTTCCATCGCTTTTTCAGGAGAAAGGAACAGCTTGTCTCCATTCAAGTGATTTCTGAAGTGAACGCCTTCCTCTTCAATTTTGCGAAAATCACTTAAGCTGAATACTTGGAAACCGCCTGAATCCGTTAAAATCGCACGGTCCCAGTTCATGAATTTATGAAGCCCGCCAGCTTCCTTAATAATTTCATGTCCCGGACGCAGCCATAGGTGATATGTGTTGCTTAAGATAATGCCTGCTCCCAGTTCCTTCAAATCTTCCGGTGACATTGTTTTTACAGTTGCAAGCGTACCTACCGGCATGAAACAAGGTGTATCAAATGAGCCATGCGGTGTGTGAACGCGACCTAGTCGAGCTCCTGTTTGCTTACAAGTTTTTATAAGTTCATAGCGTATTGCAGTCAATAGTTATTCTTCCTTTCTTCTTTAAAAACCTAAACAATCAGCATTGCGTCGCCGAAGCTAAAGAAACGATAGTTTCTCTCGACGGCCTGATTGTATGCGGCTAAAACATTTTCTCTGCCGGCAAGTGCGCTAATCAGCATGATTAAAGTTGACTTCGGCAAGTGGAAATTGGTAATCATGCCATTAATTGCTTTAAATTCATAGCCCGGATAGATGAAAATATCTGTCCAACCGCTTTCTGCACGGAATTGTCCGTCATGTTTCGAGGCGATTGTTTCCAATGTTCTCGTAGAAGTTGTGCCGACCGTAATAATACGTCTGCCATTTTGCTTCGTCTCATTTAACAAAGCAGCCGTCTCATCCGTCATTTGATAGTATTCCGAGTGCATCTCATGCTCATCAATATCATCGACACTGACAGGGCGGAATGTGCCAAGACCTACATGCAATGTAATAAAAGCAATATTCACACCCATATTACGGATTTCTTCTAACAGTTTTTCCGTAAAATGAAGGCCGGCAGTCGGAGCGGCAGCTGATCCTCTTTCACGAGCAAAAACCGTTTGGTAGCGATCCTTCTCTTCCAATTGTTCTTTAATGTATGGAGGAAGCGGCATTGAGCCTAATGCATCGAGCACTTCATAAAAAATGCCGTCATAAGCAAATTCAATCTTTCTTCCGCCATGCTCAAGCTCTTCTGTACATGTCGCTTTCAGTTCTCCATCACCAAAGACAATCGTTGTGCCAACCTTGATTCGTTTCGCAGGTTTCACAAGCACTTCCCACGTATCGCCTTCTTCATGCTTCAGAAGCAGGCATTCCACTTTTGCTCCTGTATCTTCTTTGATACCGAACAAACGGGCCGGCAATACTTTTGTATCATTTAAAACGAGGCAATCTCCCGGTTTTAAGAACTGCAAAACATCCTTAAAAATATGATCGCTCGTTTCTCCTGTTTCTTTATTTAAAACCATTAAGCGGCTTTCTTCTCTATTTAGAAGAGGAGTTTGCGCAATGCGTTCCTCCGGCAAATAGAAGTCAAATATATCGACCTTCACCTGATGTCACTTCCTAATATCCTATAATAGTCTAACGTTACTCATTTTAACGAAATTTGCCGATGATGAACAGTACGGCGGATACTAATATACTCAGCACAATACTGGTCACAATCGGAAAATAAAATGTTGCATTTTCTTTTTTTATTATAATATCTCCCGGCAATTTGCCAAGTTTAATAAACTGCATCAGAAATCCTAAAGCAAAGATAACACCGCCGACAACCATTAACAACTTCGGTAAAGAGCTCATTGCGGCATCTCCATTCCGAAATGCTCATAGGCGGAATACGTCGCCATCCGTCCTCTCGGCGTTCGTTGCAGAAAACCGATTTGCAGCAAGTAAGGCTCATATACATCTTCAATCGTCGCCGCTTCTTCACCGATGCTGGCAGCAATCGTTTCAACACCAACAGGTCCGCCCCTGAATTTCTCAATAATACCTCTAAGCAGCTTATGATCAATATGATCCAGTCCCAAACGGTCTACCTGCATCAGCTCTAACGAATATTGAGCCAGATCGATTGTAATCTCGCCCGTACCTTTCACTTGCGCAAAGTCACGAACACGTCTAAGCAAGCGATTGGCAATACGTGGCGTTCCCCGGGATCGTCTGGCAATTTCCAGCGCAGCCGATTCATCCATATCTGTCTGTAAGATTTCAGCCGTTCTTACAACAATATTTTGCAACTGTTCTTCCGTATAATACTCTAATCTGCATAAAACACCGAACCGGTCACGAAGCGGCGCACTCAGTGAGCCGGCTCTTGTTGTTGCCCCCACTAATGTGAAAGGGGGCAAATCAAGACGGACACTTCTCGCCTCTGGTCCTTTTCCGAGTACGATATCCAAGCAAAAATCCTCCATTGCCGGATACAGCACCTCTTCGATGGCTCGCGGCAAACGGTGAATTTCATCAATAAACAGCACATCGCCCGGCTGCAGTGTCGCCAGAACAGCCGCCAAGTCTCCAGGTCTCTCGATTGCCGGACCGGATGTCGTTTTAATATTGACGCCCATTTCGTTGGCAATAATCGTAGCCAGTGTGGTTTTTCCTAAGCCGGGGGGACCGTAAAGAAGAACATGATCGAGCGTTTCCTGACGCATTTTAGCCGCTTCTATAAAGACTTGCAGATTTTCCTTGACCTTACTTTGCCCGATATAATGCTTTAAGCTTTGCGGGCGCAACGTTTGCTCAAAAGTTAATTCCTCTGACTCTGCTTCATATCGAACGATTCTTTCTTCCATACTATCCACCTCCTATTTCAAAAGCAACTGCAGCGCTGCTTTAATATATTCTTCTGTCGTTTTATTTTCTTTTTCCAGCACCTTGCGCGCCTTCGAAATTTCTCTTTCTGAATAGCCCAGCGCCTTCAGTGCCTCCATAGCTTCCTCTAAATGTTCATTATTGCCAAAAGCGGTTGTTTCCAAAGCATCATTGAATAAATTAGGGAAGTAATCCGGAACAATATTCTCGAGCTTGCCTTTCAGGTCGAGAATCATTTGACGGGCTGTCTTCTTGCCGACACCCGGGAACTTCAGCAAGAACTTCTCATCCTCATTCTCGATTGCCTGCACAACGGCCTGCACCTGACCGGATGCCAAAATCGCCAGAGCACCTTTCGGACCGATTCCCGTCACATTCAGCAGCTTCTCGAATAAGCCTTTTTCTTCTCTCGTTCTAAAACCATACAAAGCCACTAAATCTTCACGCACATAATGAAAGGTGAAAATCGTTTGGATTTTGCCGTCCACAGAAAAAACAAAAGGATTAGGCGTCATTATCCGATACCCGATCCCACCATTCTCTACTACGATGTATTGTGGCGCAATAAATTCTACCGTACCTTTAATATAATCGTACAACTCTCTCGCTCCTATCTTTGACTGTTAATCATTTTATCATAGTTTGCCTGAGAAGTTGAGTAAAATGAGAAAAGGGGCTATTCAGATATTCTGAACGCCCCTGCCGATGCAATTCTGTAGTCGGCACTTTTTTATTACGGTTGCATATACGGCTTAAACGTCTCCAGCACAGCCTGAAACTGCTCTTTATCATTGACTCTGATACCATTTCCGAGCTCGTTTTGTTTCTTTACTTCAAGCATGTCCACATCGATTTGAAAAAATGAATGAATGACATCCGAATCATTTGGTTTACCGTTAAAAATCGACAGTACGCCATCTTCCGTCAATCCGAAATACCCATTTGATTTCAGCAATGGCGAGATATCATTAATCTGCTTTTGGAAAATAAGTTCTTTTTCTGTTTGCTTGACAAGTTCCCAGCCCGGATATTGTTTCATTACTTCTTCAGCTGAAGCGGTTTCTTTAAAAATAATTTCCTCCGTCAGCTCACCGTCCAAAAAAATGCTTTGCAGCGTTATTTTGAAAATTGGTGTCGCCAACTCAGCTGCCTGACCTTCTGCTTTACATACTGGCAAGCTAGATAAACATGCCATACAAATCACTACAGCTAAATACAGCTTTTGATCCATCCTTAGTTTGCGCATGCTGTCACCTCATGGATAAACATTCTACTTCTCATTGTAGTAGTTTGCCCAGTTTTCATCACCCTAAACAAAGAAGCTGACTGAAAGTGAATCGAAAGCAATTCACTTCCAGTCAGCCACCTTGATTCTGCATACTGCCGCTATGATTCCCCTACAGCCGTTTAGTAATTTCTTTATACAATTTTACGCGCTTAGGCAAATCTTCAACTGTCAAAAGCCATACAGAATGGAGATAATCATTGTTATGGAAATCATCCTCCCGAACCAGCCTGTTCCACTCCCGAAAAATATCAGTCGGGAATAAAAGAGCATACAGAAAAGCCCTATTGTCTTTATATTTCTTCAGTTGTTCATAGCTCCAAAGCTCAGAGCTTCCCGATATATCAGGCATGATCCGATTACTGTATTGCAAATAATCAATCAAAGGCGGTGATTTGCTGATGAGATCAAAGTCAATCAAATACAAACTTCCATTATCTTTGTAAAAAAAATTATGATGAGCTACATCACCATGAGTCACACAAAGCGGTTCCGTATACAATGCATTCTCGTACTTCTGAAGACCTTTCAGTGAGCGTTTTCCCCATTTCAACCATGTTTGAATTACATCGGTTGAGACGTATTTTTTTATAATGCTGTAATTATCCTCAAACTCATCAAAGCGTTCTTTCCATTTACCCACTTGATCAAAGTGGGATACAGGAATACGATCATAAAACTGCTGCGTGGTTCTATGAAACTCTTCGAGAATCCGTAATCCTTCCTCCCTCGAATGCCGTGATGAGAAAGAGAATTTTTTTCGGGAAGAAGGCAGAAATTCAATCCACGTAAATACGTATCCATCAAAAGTAAAAGGCTCAAGCTCCTCTATAAAACGGTACGTTCTCTTAAAACCATTTTCATGCAAAAGTCTTGTTAATTTCTTTTGACTTTCCATTCTTTTAGAGCTGCTGAAGCCTTTCAATAAAAACTTGCCAGCGTTTGTCTGGACGATGATCACATTCTCTCTGATTGAATGCAGATTCCGCAATTCCATTCCTGCTTTTCTTAAACTTGCAGCAGCGAGACTTTCGAATGCACGCCTCCCGCCAGAATGCCTGCTACTCATTGCTCTCATCTGCAAATCTAGGAAGATTAAATGCATCCGAATAATTCCTCATCTGACCAATCTCTGTTGCATAATCATCTTGTCCGTAGAAAGGGACAGGATTACCAGGCGGATAATTCATCTGCGGCACAAAGACGTTTGGTTGATTCGGATTCATTTGCGGCTGAAGCATTCCTTGTTGCCAAGGTTGCACAGGCATTTGATATGGATTCGGCTGGAATCCTCCATTTGGTGCCTGAGGCATAGACGGCTGCTGAGTTCCTCCCATTTGCGGCTGATACATATGACCGATTGGCGCTCCTCCTAGTTGTGGCTGATACACTCCCGCATGACTTCCCCCCATTGGCTGCTGATACATGTCTGTCGGGGCTGCTCCCATTGATTGCTGATGCATACCAGCCTGGTATCCAGCCATTGGCGCTTGACCTTGATTTACATCTGCTTGATTGTAGTTCACTTGCGGTTGCGGCATAGCCGCTTGCTGGCTATTGTTCATTTGAGAGTCAGTCATTTGAGGATGATTTTCCATTTTTTGAACTTGGTCCCACTGCTGCATTTGCGGCTGATAATATTGCATCGGCTGCGGCGCTACATTTGTTTTCACATCCGTATCAACGGTAAATTTCGGTCCGCCGCAGCCACAATCTTCTTCCTCTTCCACCATCGGCATTTCTGCATTCATTTGATTCGCTTGGATGTAAGTAGGCTGCATATTGGCTGTATGATCATGACTGCTGCTGGATTCAATGTGATGATGCATGCCATGAGGAGAAGCAAAAGGTGCTGGAGCTGCATATACTCCCGGATTATATGGCATACCTCCATAAAAAGGCGCCCACTGCTGCTGATTCATGACTGGCATATATTCTCCATATTGCCATGACGGCATTTGCGGTTCACACCAACTAGAACTCTCATGGTGCTTATAGAGCGGCATCGGCTGAATTTGCACCGGACCCGGTCCGAACATCGGATGATGCATTGGATACACCGGCGGACAGAAACCAGCTCCAGGCATAACCGGCGTAATCGGCACACATCCTTCCGCCATTACAGGATACGGTTGCACTTGTACCGGAGATTCCTCTTTTTCCTCCTCTACAACAATCGGCTGCGGTGCTGGTTGCGGTAATGGTTGTGGTTGTGGTTGCAGCGGTTGTGGCGCTACTTGCTGTGGCTTTTGTGCCATCATGTTTGACATATTCACCATATAATAATTATTGATATCAACATCAGGAATAATCGGCTGCGGCATTTGCGGTAGCACCGGAGCTGGCTGCGGCATCGGCTGCTCCTTAATCACTTGCGGTTGCGGCATCGGCTGCTCCTTAATCACTTGCGGTTGCGGCATCGGCTGCTCCTTAATCACTTGCGGTTGTACAGGTATAGGCGAAACCATCTCCTGCTTTGGCATTTCTTTAACTGGAGAGACAGTAACACCTGGAATCGGGGCTTCTTTTTTTGCGCCAAAATTAATTTTTGCGTTCGATTGCATCATTTGTGTATTCTTCGTAGTCCCTGTGCTCGGCACCTTGATTTTCATTCCAGGCATAATCATGTCTGGATTGCTCAATTGTGAATTGATTTGTTTCAACTCTTCAAATTGCACGCCGTACTTCTGGGCAATTTTCCAAAGGGTATCTCCTTTTTGGACAATGTGTATTTTCACGGTGTTCCCTCCTATGCGAATGTCCATATATACTATGAAAAACTAGGCAAAGTGCTAATATTTTTCATAAAAATTTATGTAAAGCCTTTCTAAAATATGATAAAAGAAGGCACCTCCTTCAAAGTCATACTCGACTTTTTCTAGAGGTGCCCTCCATTACTCAGCCATTATTGCTGGTTAATATAAAGCAGGCCGCTTGCTCTTTGTGTCGTTACATTTCCAAAATCGTCCGTAACTTTTGCCTCAATTTGCGCACCTGGTGCTACAACATTTCTTGTTGCAGTATAGTATCCTACATAATGACCCGGCGATGTCTCTTGCATTGGAAGCTCAAGCGCATTTGAAGATGTTCCAACAATGTTCGTTAACGGCATTAAGATTGAGAATACAGCATCCAAATCTGGAGCACTGTCAAATTCAATTTTCACCGTATCACCGCTTACCAGCACTTTATCTTCAGTCGGAACCAAGTTTGTGATTTCCGCAGCTGTATATTTCACATCAATTGTCACACTTTCTTCCACTTCATTGCCCGCTAAGTCTGTTGCCTTCACGGTGATGGTGTTCGATCCTTCTTCCAGCAAAATTCTCTTGCTGAATTTACCGTCTTTAACAGTCGCATTTTGATCATTGACCGTTACAGTATCTAAATAGGCATCTTCAATCGTTCCCGTCACCGTAACTGATTCACGGTTTGACTTCGATCCATCTACAGGGGAAGTAACTGTCAGAACCGGAGCATCAGCATCATAAGTCACTGTTACAGGAGTTGACGTTTCACTATATCCACGTTCTGTCGTCACGCGTGCAGTAAAGGTATTTTCCCCTTCCGCTAATGTCACAGGAGCCGAGAACTTACCGTCTGCACCAGCTGTAACTGTTGCTGCCACTTCTTCTCCTTTGTATACTTCTACTGTCATATTCGGTGAAGTAACACCTTCCAATGCTACTTCTTCTTCATTTGTGTATGAACCATCTGCAGGAGATGTAAATGCAGGTGCTGAAACCTCATAATTCACAATCGCACGAATCATGTAGTTTCCTTCTGCTTCAGGTGTTTGTTTCCAAGCACCGCTAACTTGCTGCCAACCTCGTCCAGAGAACTCACCATCTTCATCTGTCCCCAATCCAGGAGCATTCGGGTTCGCAGTAGGTTGTGTATAGACAATATAGAAATCTCCCTCTACCATGATGCCATGCTCGCTCAAATCAACACGTGTCCAATTACCGTCACGTAGAGCTGTTCCATCGAAAGGACCAGCAATTAAGCTGCCTGGAGAACCATCTTCATTCGCATCATAAACAGATACTTTGATTTCTGTACCTCCCGGATTCGGCCATGTTGTATCCCAGAAGCGTAATAGAGCACCGGTTACATTCGCTTGACTTTCTCCTTCTGCCAATGACATTCTCACAGCCCAACTGTTGCCTGCCGCGTTATATGCACGTGCATTTTCAGCTGTACCGTCATCATATCCGATTTCCCCTTCATAGCCGATAAATGGATTAAGCGTTAATTCCAGCGCAGCTGTTTCTCCGCCTTCAATCACCACTTCCACTTGTGCTCCGGCATAACCCGGTGCTGTAATTTTCACTGTGTAAGAGCCCTCATAGGCTGTTAAGCTAAAGCTGCCATCTTCCTCTGTCACAACAGGTGCTACGGCTGCATCTTCAACAAGGAACACAGTCGCTCCCTCAATCGCTTGGCCTGTTTGAGCATTAGTGATAGTGCCTGAAACTTGTCCTTGAGGAACTGGCTCAAGCACAAAGTTCGCAGTACTTGTTCCATCACGTTCTACTGTTACAGATTGCGTTTGTGAGAAGTAACCATAAGATGAAGCTTGCAATGTAAATGTTCCAGCAGAGCTAACGAATCGATAAGATCCATCTTGCGGATTCGTATAAACAGATCGGCCAGTCTCTAACACATTAACTGTTGCAGAAAGCGGCAATGAAACCAGCGCCGGTTTGTCCTCATCAGTATTTTCTTTTTCTTCTTTCACTACTTTTATAGGCGCAATTTTATTAGGATCCACTTCCGGTTTATCTACTGACGCGGAATTTTTATCTTTTCCGAGTGCCAAACCGTTATTTCCTTTTTTATCAGCAGCTTCATTGCGTTTTTCCACTCCAAGTTTCACATCTTCTGGTGACTCAATCGGTGTATCCGATAAAGCAACATCATCAATGAACCAACCTGGTCTATGAACGGAACCATCACTTGTTAAATTAAACTGAATGTATACTCGTTGACCTGCATACTCGCTTAAATCCACTTCCCCATCAAGCCATTCATTTGATAAGTTGTTAAAGCGAGCAAGTTGTGTATAGTTCTCACCGTCTGTAGAAATAAACACATGACCAAAATCATAGTTTCTTTCTAAGTTGTACCACTGCTTGAACTGCAAATAGCTGTTGCCTTCAGGCAGATCAATTGGAGGCATTTCCAGACTCATATTGGCTCTTGCCCCATAAGTGCCAGCCAAATTTGTCGCATATACTTTCTCACCGGAATAAGCTGATTCCGGTCCTACTGTCGGAACACCCCATTGCCAATCAGCTGTTCCAAAGGTTGTCCAACCTACAGGAGTAGATTCAAAGTCTTCAAAATAGCCGACTGAAATGCCGTTTAATAATGCAACACTATAAACAGGTGTTTCCACAATATTTCCGCCAAAATCAGTGATGATAAATTTATAGCTTACTGAATCCCCGGTCAAATCAACACCAGGCAATGTCGCTTCATACGTGCCGGATAAAAAGTCTCCATCTGTTCTCTCTGCTGCGATTTGTGACCAAGTCCCATCTTCCTTCTCATAGGATAGTGCAACAGAAGTGACGGATACATTATCAGCAGCCGTGATAGATAAAGGTAGACTCATCTCCTTATAAGATTCCTCTACAGGTTCATGAGTGAATGAAGGAGATTCATCATCGTCGCCTTCAATTGTAACCGAGCCAGAGATTGTTCCCAATCCATCAACGATAGAAGCAACCGCTGCATGGGCATCTACTAAACCAGCACCATATCCATTATTCGGTACAGACGGATAAGCATTGTCCGTTAATGGTACTGCCGTCTCCGTTAAAATCGTTTCAATTTCATCAACAGTAAGGTTAGCATTTACTTGTTTCAATAGCGCTACAACAGCTGCTACGTGCGGTCCAGCCATTGATGTTCCATTCCAGCCGCCTTCATAGACGCCTCCCGGTACAGATGAACGAATATTGACACCCGGTGCTGAAATATCTGGTTTAACTTCTCCATAAGGAGATGGCCCCAGTAATGAGAATGAAGCAAGTGCATTTGTATTATTCGTCGCAGCAGTTGCAAATGACTCCGGATAATTTGCCGGAACTGCAATCGAACCAGCTCCTCCAGGATTTGTAAGCGTCGTATTGCCTGCTGAGAATTCAGGGAAAATTTCAGCCGCTCTCCATGCTTGTACCATCGGTCTGAACCATTCATTTAATCCCTTACCGCCGCCCCAAGAGTTATTGACAACGTCAGGAGCCATTTCAGGATGCGGAGTGCCGCTTGCATCTTTAGGAGCTAAAATCCATTCCCCTGCTTCCAGAAGATCAGCTGTTGTTCCACTTCCTGCTGCAGATAATGCTTTTACCGCAATCCACTTTGCACCAGGAGCTACACCGATTTGGTTAGCGCCACTCGGTTCAGAACCAACCATTGTACCAGTCACGTGAGTACCGTGACCATGATCATCATACGCTTCATCTCCTCCTATTGATGTCGCATCAAAAAAGTTGAATTCATGACTCGGAGAATTAGGGTTAGACGCGTTATATCCGCGATACTTCTCCTTTAATGCTGGATGATTCCATTGAACACCCGAATCAATAGACGCTACAACCGTTCCGGAACCGTCAATACCCATCGCCCATGCTTCAGGAGCGTTGATTTGATCAATATTCCATTCAATTGAAGCTGTTTGTTCAGTTGTTTCCACTTCTTCAACTGTCGCTTCATCTCTGACTGTCACAGAAGGTTGAATTAATTGAACGGTCTCGTTCAAACTGATCAATTCCACTTCCTCCATAAGAGCGACTTGCTCCATGACATCTTTCGTAGCCGTAACAGCTATACCATTTACGATATAAAAGGATTGCAAATCTTTTGCTTTTCCGGCTTCGACTTGCTTATTCAAATATTCCATAACATTGTATTGAGACTCTGTAGCGGTTGAACGAAGCTCTGAGACTATAGTTGACCGTTTTTGTATTTCCGCTTCTGCTGCCGTTAAACTTTTAGCGGTTGTCACCTTTTCCGCTTCTTTGGCAACAGCCACCGTATCCACTTGCTTTTTCATTTTAACCAGAAATGTAACTCGATCCTCTTTATCAAATTTAGACAGCAACTCGGAGGATACTTTATTTTTCAACGTTGTGTTCAAATCAGCCTTTACGGATGTCGAAATCGCATTATTAGATAATGCACTTGAATTCACCGCATAAACTGAACTGAATCCTGATGGAAGGAGCAAACTTGGAATTAGCACAGATGCTGCAATTAGCGACGATAATTTCTTTTTACTTTTTCTGCTTTTCGTTTTCGTGAACATCAGCAACTCTCCCTTCCTTTTTCTTAAAATAGCTAACCGAATATCGTCCCTCCCTCCCCGCAAGTATGAAACTTGTAAAAACGTGTTGTTGAAAATAACTATACAGACAGATATCAGACTTTTAATGTCATAATCTGTCATAATTTTAATGGTGTTGTTAAAAATAAATAAAAAGACGGAGATTTCCTCTTAAATGATGCGGTTGAATTTAAATGCTTTTTCACTCTGTTCAGATATCATTTGCCAGAACTGCGCTAGGCTGAAGAGCATTTCTTCCTTCCCAATACGATAATATTTTCAACCTGAAGATCGAATGAAACAAACTGAATATTCGATAAAATAAGTCTGCATTCACCCTCCGATTTTGTCAGTTTTTGTAGTTGATGATTAACGTGAAGAAAAATAAGAAGGATTAGCCAGAAATACAAGGCTTTAGGACAGAAGATGCACAATGATTTCATTTTTAAAATTTGTCTCTTGTCTTTCAATATGATTTCTTTGCATTTTCAGCACGAAAGCAGTCGGGCAGCCTGCTTCCTATTTCTCATAAGAACTTCGGCTAGTTTGCAAATTTAATCGAATTTATGCTTTTCATGTCGTAACTGCCCTCATTCTCAGTCATTAGCATCAAATGAATATAGTAAATTTGATGGTAGAAAAATGGGCATCTAGTACTGAAAACAAAATAAAAAGGATTGACCACGGAGCTATTTCCGCAATCAATCCTTTTTCCAACTAATGAATGTGACGATAAGTTATGCTGAAATTTGCTGTTTAACAACAACCGCTCTTTTTCTGAAAGAGAAAACCAAAAGAGCATTCGCAAGCAAGAGAGCACTCGAAACAATAAAGACAACCGGCAATCCGAAGCTTCCGCCGATTATGCCTCCTAATATAGGACCTACTACACCGCCCATATATTGAAAGGTTTGATTATAGCCGTATGCTTTGCCTATGATTGAATCCGGAACGCGTTTCTTCAACAACGAGTTCACCGCCGGCAACAGACCGCCTAATCCGAATCCAAGCATAAAACGCAAGACAACCAATACCCATATATTTGGAACAAACGCATGACAAGCAATGAGAACAGCCACCGCCACTAAGCATACATTCAACACTTTTTGCGGACCGATACGATCTCCAAGCTTGCCTAAGTACGGAGCGGATATCATATTAGATACGCCGGAAATAGCTGTCACAATCCCAGCCAGCAAAGAAAGATACATAACCGGTCCTCCCAAGCTTTCAACATACAGCGTTAAAATCGGCTGCATCGACATCATTGCCGACTGCAAAATGAACGTTGTTACAAAAATAGATAAGGTTAAACTCCAAAATTCCTTATTGCTCACTGCCATAGCACTGACTGATTTTTTCTTCCGTTGCTCTGAAGAAGAAGTTTCAACCAAAAACAAAGAAACAACAAAAGATATTAGCAGCATAGTGCCCGTAATCCAAAACACTTGCCGAAATCCGACAAGGTCAGCCAATAAACCACCAATAACCGGACCAATTAATGTTCCGGCTACTCCTCCAGTCGATAACAATCCTAGCGCGCGTCCGCTTTCCTCATCCGGTGTTTGCGATGCCACCAATATGACAGCTGCGGGGATAAAACCGGCAATCGCTCCCATTAAAAGACGCAAAACAACCAATTGAAAAGCACTAGTTGCAAATCCAATCAAAATCATAATAATCGACATGCCCAGGCTTGCGCGAAGCAACATCGGTTTTCGTCCGTACCGATCCGACAACTTACCCCAAACCGGAGAAAAAATGGCTGCTGTCAGGAATGTGCTACTGAATGCCAAGCTCGACCAAATCTCGATATGATCTGTTTCCCCAAGCTCTGTAATGTATAACGGCAAAAAAGGAATGACTAAATTCATTCCTGCCGCCGTTAAAAATGAACCGAACCAACATAAATAAAGATTTCGTTTCCAAGTTTGCACTAAAAAGGCCTTCTTTCGTTTCCCGAAATATATTGATACTTATCATTTTATTACAGATTGACGTTTATATCAAAAGACAATTCCTGACTCTTAATCTTAAGATTGAATGAGCATACGATGAATGGCTAACTTTGCAAGCCTTGCTGTCTCTTCCTCCACTGAAATAACATTTCTCGGATTTCCTTCAACAATACAATCCAAACTCCACAATAAATGTCTGGCATCAATCCGATTCATCGTTAAACATGGGCACATATAGGGATTTAACGACTTAATCACCTTGTTTTGGTGTCGGTCCATTAAACGTTTCACCAAATTCATTTCCGTGCCGATTGCCCATTCTGTACCCGCTTCCGCATTTTCAATCATTTCGATAATATACTTGGTGCTGCCGTTATAATCCGATTGTTCGACGACCTCATGTGTACATTCCGGATGAACCAGCACCTTCATATCCGGATGACTTTTCCGAACATGCTCAATGTTTTTAACCGTAAAATTTTCATGCACAGAGCAATGACCCTTCCATAAAATCATTTTACAATCTGCAAGCTCATCTTCATATTGCAATTGATTCGAAATCGGGTCCCAGACAGCCATCTTCTCTAATGGAATCCCTAAATCATTGGCGGTATTTCTCCCTAAATGCTGATCAGGCAAAAAAAGAATTCGTTCTTTTTGTTCGAAGGCCCATCGAAGCATACTATGGGCATTTGATGAGGTAACAGTCGCTCCTTCATGTCGTCCCACAAACGCTTTAATAGCCGCTGTCGAATTCACATAGGTCAACGGAATGATTGTATCGCCGAATAATTGCTGTAGTTTTTCCCACGCGCGTTCTGTCTGATTGATATTTGCCATATCAGCCATTGAACAGCCTGCTCTCAAATCCGGAAGAATAACTTTCTGACCGGATTCCGTCAAAATATCTGCCGTCTCCGCCATAAAATGAACACCGCAAAACACAATATAATCCGCTTCTTTCTGTCTGGCGGAAATTTGCGCCAATTGCAAGGAATCACCCGTTGCATCGCAATGCTGAATCACTTCCTCACGCTGATAATGATGTCCCGGCAAAAATAGCTGTTTTCCCATCTCTTTCTTAATCTCTCTAATTCTTTGATGGACTTCATCATCCGTCATCGTATGGTACTTTTCCGGAATGAGGACTCCGCCCGTAATTGTTTCAAGCAAACTCATTGCACATATCCTCCCTAATATAATGAACCTTTGCGCTAATATCCAAGGCTTTTACCGAATGTGTTAAACAACCTAATGAAATATAATCGACTCCCGTATCTCGATAGTCCGCCAAATTATTAAGCGTAATCCCTCCAGATGCTTCCGTCACAATAAAATGAGGCACCAGCTTGACTAGATGTTTCACTTCATCAGGTGTGCAATTATCAAACATGATCACGTCAGCGCCTGCCCTTACAGCTTCTTCCACTTGCTCTGCATTGGATGTTTCCACTTCAACCTTGACCATATGTCCGGCGCGTTTCCGTACCAATCTGACTGCTTCTGTAATACTTCCAACAAAGTCGATATGATTGTCCTTAATCATGACACCATCATATAGACCGTAGCGGTGATTGCTCACTCCTCCGCAAGTAACGGCATATTTCTCAAGCATGCGCAGACCCGGTGTCGTTTTTCGCGTATCACAAGCTTTTGTGCGTGTACCTTCTAATATTTTGGCCGCCTTACTCGCTTCTGTCGCAATGCCGCTCATTCGCTGCACCAAATTCAGCACGACTCTTTCCCCCGTTAACAAAGCTGCTACCGGACCATGTATGTCGGCGATTTTTTGCCCTTGTTTTATGCCATCACCATCACTCACTTCCATGCGAATTTCCACATCATCAGCAAGCAAGCCAAAACCTGTGCGAATGACCTCCTCTCCGCAAAAAACGCCATCTTGTTTGGCAATAAACGAAAAGCTGCTGCGTTCATCTCCTTGAAATATAGAAGTTACCGTAATATCGCGATCTCCTATATCTTCTATAAAAAAAGACTGCAAGATTTCTTTAAGCTTTAACTTGTTCATAAATCATCCGTCCCTCCAAACATCCCATATGAATATTCGTCACTGCTGTTGCCAGTTGTTGATCTTCTCCGTTATATTCCTTGCGGATAGACGCTCCTCTGCTCTCTTTGCGCAATAATGCCGCATTTACGATGCACATAGCTGTCATCAGCATTGAAGCTTTCATTGACTCCTCCTTTGAGCAAACAACCGTATTACCATGCAGTAAAGGGAGAACATCATATTGTTTCAGCCATTTTGATAATAGTAATAACCCTTCTTCATTCCTAACAACACCGGCATAACGCCACATCATCTTCTTCAATTCACCCTTCTCCGGCAAATGAAAGCATCCGTATTCCAGCTTATCCGGTATTCGGTCATCTCTCCTGCCAACCGGAAGTTGCTGAAGCAAACAGCCCAGTTCCTTGCCAAAAACCAATCCTTCCAATAACGAATTACTCGCTAGCCGATTGGCTCCGTGAACGCCTGTGCAAGCTACTTCACCGACAGCAAATAAATTTGGCACACTCGTTCTTCCTTGCAAATCTGTTTCTATTCCACCCATCATAAAATGACTTGCAGGAGCAACCGGTATTTTCCCTGCTCGCCAATCAACCCCAAAACGTTCGCACAACTTCGTAATCCCAGGAAATCTTCCGGGAAAGTCAGCAACATTTTTTATATCAAGGAAAATTTGCTCTCCTTTTTCCAAATAACCATTGATTCGTTCTGCTACAACATGCCGCGGCGCCAAGTCTGCCAGCTCGTGTACACCTTCCATGATGCGTTTATCCTTGCAATTGATCAGCTTTGCTCCTTCACCGCGCACCGCTTCCGAAATCAGTCCTTCCACTTTTCCGTTGATGTACAGTCCGGTTGGGTGGAATTGCACAAACTCCATGTCTTTCAAAGTAGCTCCTGCTTTTAATGCTAGCCAAAATCCGTCCCCTGTTGCATTTTCACTATTCGTACTGAAAGCATACAACTGACCGCATCCTCCAGTTGCCAGAACCGTTTGTGATGCTACGTACATAACGTGTTCTCCATGCTCATCCTCTGCTAGCGCTCCGACACACTCGCCGCTGCCAGAAAGCATTAATTGCAAGACTTGTTTCCCCTCATGCATGTCTACAGGCGTATTTTGCAATTGCTGCAATAGAAAGTTAAGCAAATATTTACCTGTCGAATCGCCATAGCTATGTAAAATCCTTCTTTGACTATGAGCACCCTCCAGTCCATACAGCAACCGGCCATAAGAATCCCGGTCGAACTCCATCCCTTTAGCCATCACTTCATCCATTACTTCTATGCCCTTTGTTACGAGTGCCGTTACAGCATTTTCATCATTGTGCTTTCTTCCGGCAACCATTGTATCACTGATATGACTCTCTATATCGTCACATCCGGCATGTGCTACAGCTATACCGCCTTGCGCTAAATATGTATTTCCATCTCTTAATCCTGTTTTCGTTACAATCGTTACATTCTTTGTCCGGCTGGCATAAAAAGCTGTCTGCAGAGCTGCAACGCCGCTTCCGATTATTAACACATCGCAATAATGTTTTTTCATCCTCTCACCCTTCTGTTTTTACAGGTGTCATGACACCTATATTTACACATCAAAACGAGATTATCAAGCAATTTTTATCATTCCGAACAAAAATAATCCCCTGCTCATATCATTTACATCTGTCTTGACAATTGTTCATCTTTCTTATTACACTACCATCAAGATTGGATGAGAGTAGGTCGTTTAAGAAGATGCATTATTTTGATTATGCTGCAACTACCCAAATGTGTGAGGAAGCGATTCTCGCTTACAGTGAAGCGGCCAGACAATGCTTCGGCAATGCGAGCAGTCTGCATGAAATCGGCAGTGCCGCTTCCCAAGTTTTGCAACACTGCCGTTCGGCAACTGCTGATTATTTTGCAGTAAAACAAGAAGCCGTCATCTTTACAAGCGGAGGAACAGAGAGCAATATTTTAGGAATTGAAACACTTTTACATAATGCGACAAGAGAGCGCAAACAAATCATTTGCTCCTCCCTTGAGCATTCTTCCATTCATAACCTGCTTCCGCAACTTGAACGGGAAGGCTATGTAATTAAGTATGTGAATCATCTTGAGGACGGAACAGTCTGTATGCAACATCTTCAGCAATTAGTAAACGAACAGACTGCATTGGTGATTGTTCAGCATGGAAACTCTGAAATAGGAACCATTCAGCCGATTGAATCCATCTCGCATATACTTGCCGAGTATCCTATTTTTTTGCATGTCGATTGCGTTCAAACCTTTGGCAAAATCGATTGCCAAAAGATCGGACAGTATGCGGACAGCATTTCTGTTTCAAGCCATAAAATATACGGCCCCAAGGGAGTAGGAGCATTAATTTTTCCAAAAAGAAGCGATTTGCAGCCACTGAATCCATTAACGACACATGAAGAAGGCTTTCGCGCCGGTACGGTTAATATCCCTGGAATCTATTCTTTCATTACAGCAGCCCGACACTGTATGAAGGACAGAGAAGAAGACTTAGAAAAAATAGCCGCTTTGCGCTCGACGATTATTACTGAATTAAATAGGCTTGATTGTCGCTATCAAATGATTGAAGGAAAATCCGGACAGTTGCCGCACATTTTATGTTTACTTTTTTCGAACGTCCAAGGACAATATGTAATGAT
>JBJFHH010000211.1:0-2087 GCA_051893475.1 Bacillus sp. (in: firmicutes)
TGATTTATTGCAGTATTATAATGATTTGGCGTTATTTGAAGGTCAACTCTCTTATTTACAAACAAAAGATGAAACAGTCATTGAAAACATTATTGCCAATACGGAGGATTCAGAGGCTATTGGAGCTGCTTTCGAGCAAATCAAGGCGGAAACGCAACTCTTTTATCAATTGAATGGAACACTGAATGACTCTATTACCGATATGAATCATTTAGAGGATGATTTCTTCGTATATACAGGAAATGTTTTTAATACAATTGAGGAATATCAATCACAATTTGAACAGTACCAGTCTGTAATTGTGGAAAATCTTACTTCAATGGAAGGCAGCATTCGTCTTGTTTCCGATCATCTTGTTCAAGAGATGAATACGCCAACTTTCGAATTAGCACCTGAAAGTGAAACAGGAGGCGAATTCCTCTTACAGATGCATGATCAATCATTTGGTGCATTGCAAGCAATATCTCAAATGGTGGACGGTATTGCTACACAACAAGACACGATTAGGGAGCAAACAGATGATTTGTATAGTAGTGTAAGCACTGTTCAGCAAAAGGTGGATGATTTGAACGATCGATGGACGCAAAATGTGGATACAACGAAGCAGGTTAGAAGTGATGTGTATAACATTTTAGGCAATACACTTGTAGATGAACAGGAAAATCCGTTTATGTATCAGTTTTTATCAAATCCAGTCAAAATGAGTGGCGATGTTTTCAAAGAAAAAGTAACGCCTACACCGCCAGTTATTATGCTGATTATTATCTTGATTTGTAGTTTACTCATCGGATTATTTTTGCATCAGTATAGAGGGGTTAATCGAATTGTCCATCTTCTTTTATTCTTGTTAATGACAATTACGATTGGTTTAATTATCAGCATTTATGGTTTGAATATTTACACGATGCCTGAAAGTCAAGCAGTGAAGTGGACGGTTCTTACCATTTTATTGGTAATGACACTTGTATCTATATTGAGATTTGCTTTCTATGTAGGTTCTTTTATCGGTTCATTAATAACGGTTCTATTCATTGCGTTTTTCACGACACCATTGCTGGATTTAGTTTTGCCGAATTTTAGTGTTGAGCATCCGATTGCTAATTTATTTCTAAACATACAATTAGGAGATAATGATGGTCTGAATTTGATGTTGATTCTTTTACTATTCTTGACGGTTCTTTGCTCAAGTATTGTATATATTCGCACTTGGAATTCAGAATCATCTGAAGAAACGTTAGCTGATGAATCATAAATGGATCATTGTATGTGTAATTAGTGTCGGACTAATCATGGGTGTTAAAAGTGCATCTGCAGCCGTTGAACCAAATCAATACAAGGAAAAAGAAGTGAAAATTGATACGGACTATTTTCATGACGAATCTTTATTGGAAAGAAAAGAATCTTTGCCCGATGAATTGAAAGACTTAACGTTTTCGAATGAAAAGCAATCGGCAAGCGAGTTGGCAGCAGGTATTGTCTTTCATTCGACCGTTAATCAACAAACAGTCATTGCAACAAAAGCTGAACAGTTACAGTTATTTTCAGCAGATAGTGCTTATGAGCAGTCAAACGACCAGTCAGAAAAAGAACGTTCGGTTGGAACCATTCAATTTGTTTTAATTGTTGCAGTTGCTGTTTGTGTTATCAGCATTTTTTTTCTTGCGACTGCAAAAATGAATACGAATGTAAGGAAATAAATCGTTATATACAAGGTTTATAAAAGAAAAAGAAAGAGAAAGTAGCCGTTGCTTTCTCTTTTTTTAGAAAATTTTACAAATGGGATGATAAACATGAAGCGGTCATTATAGGTACGTTAAAGGGGTGTTGTCGATTGAAGGTGTTGGAAGTAAACACACTGCAATCTGGGATTGACAAAGTAATGAACGACCTAAACATTCAGCAAAAACAGTTACAACAAATTGAACAAAGCATACAAGGGATCATTGATTTACGAGACTCTTTTAAAGGAGAGGGAGGGCAAGCAATCAGACGATTTTACGAGTCGTATCATCTTCCTTTTTTAAAGGAACTGTTGTCGTTTTATGGAGCATACATAGAAACCTTGTCACAAATGAAGCTTAACCTAG
>JBJFHH010000212.1:0-2085 GCA_051893475.1 Bacillus sp. (in: firmicutes)
ATCGTCCGAAGCGCAAGCTGTCATGAGTGCCGCACTCGCCAGCAGTGCCGCCAGTAAAGAACAAGTTTTCTTCATCGGGATCCTCTCCAATCTATCTTCTTTACTTTCATTACATCATAAAAATATGAAAAAATTATTACGAGAATATAAAAAATCAGAAATTTAGAAATTTAAATACATTACTAAATGTATCTTCCGGAAATTTTCACAAAAAATATTCTTAAAAAAATTTATCATAAACTTGTACACTTTTTTTTCATTCATTCGTTATATAGGTGAAAGGAGGAAAAATGAAGAACGAAACGATCGAAGATTTATATCAACAGAAATTCCAAATCATCTTCAAGCATTTGATCAGCATGGGCTGTTCGAAGGAAAATGCCGAAGATATCGTGCAGAACACCTTCTACAAGGCCATTGAAAATATGATTCATCTCGAAGTAGAAAACATATCTGCTTGGTTATTCAAAGTTTCCATTCATCAATTTTATGACATATGCAGACGGACACAGCGTTTTCCGAAAGTAAATATTGATGATCACGCATTTATCTCTTTTTTTATCCAAGAAGAAACCGGCGAAGATTTCGTTTTACTAAAAGAATTTCACGGGGATGTACACAATCTGCTGGATGAGCTAAAGCCAAGCTATAAAAACTTGCTGCTGCTGAAATATGATATCGGCTTATCCTACGAAGAAATATCAGTCATGCTCGATATGAAGGTGGAGACAATTCGAACCAGCTTGTATAGAGCCAGAAAAGAATTTAAACAGAAATGGAGTGAAAAATATGAAAGAAGATCATGAAATCGATCGTTTATTCGATCCTTCATTCAATGAAAAAGATTTAATTAAATCAGCAAAAAGAAAAAGTTATTTTCGCATAACAGGGGTTAGCCTTCTCGTTTCACTTTGCGTTGTGGCTTTATTGGTTCTATTAAAGATTCAACTGACTCCGTATGTGATGAGCAATAAAATGGCCGCTAAGGAATTGTATTATGACATATACGGCGCCAATACGTATGTCGGCGCCTGGACGGAACAATACAAATTAATCGGCAGCTCAGCCGAAGCGCCAAAATATAAGCTCTTAAACGACAAGCCAGTCTATCTAGGCGAAGTTTCATTCGACTCATCAGACTTGAACATCACAATCGGGAATTCCGAGTTTGCGCAATTCTCCTATTCAGGAAATCGCGTCATGAACTTCTTCCATCCCGCTTTGCAATATGAGGAATACGCGAATGATGTGAATTTGTTAGACAAAGTGAATGACGGCAAATTAATCGAGATGGCATTGTCCTTCGACAAAGGTTACACATATGACGAGGTTGTATCGATGCTACCTGAAAATGTAACGCTGCAATGGAGCTGGATCGATGCGTATTCTAACGATGAACTCGCAGGAATGAAAGCATTTACTAGCGAGCACGCGGAATACCCGACAACGATTTTGAAAGAATATGAAGTGCCTGGTTTCCCATCCATTTCAGAAGCAGGTGAAACAATCGACAATCCTGTCGCTGAATTCCTGGACACATTGGACCTAGCGCAAAGCAAAGGCGGTTCTTACAAAAACGACTTTACACATATTTACGAAACACTGAAAAAAGACAACCATTCTCTGACAGCTGAGAACGTGAAAATCATTGGTGTAGTCGTCGTCGGAGATAAACAGCAATTAGCATCACTAAGCGATCAACCTTATATAAAGGCATCCAGTTTCGGTGCCATAATCGATCAATATTAAAAAAGAGGAGAAATATAAGATGAAAAAATCATTGAATTGGGTAATTTGGGGTTTAGTTTTAATCGTTATTAATATGGGAGCATTCCCGATTGCTATGTTTTCACTATTCGGGACAGCAGAAGGAACAAGTATTTTCTCACTCGATTATTTAATCGCGTTTCTAATCGTTTTATTAGCAAATATCGTTACCATTCAATTATTTGTATCAATCAGAAGACAAAACCAAAAAACATTCCTAATCGGTTTAATCCTAGCAATCATCGAAATCAGCGCCTTCGTACTCTTCATCTACTCAGGCACAAACTTCACAGTGTGCGTCACACTAGTCCTAATCAG
>JBJFHH010000213.1:0-3869 GCA_051893475.1 Bacillus sp. (in: firmicutes)
CCTACTGTCGCAATGATAGCCGCACGCGAAGAGGAAATCAGAAACTTCAAGCCGCAAACCTACTACGGAATCGAGGCACAAACAGATTCAATCAAGCTGACATGGCAGGACAAAAACGGCAATAGCCGTAGCTTTAATAAGGAAAAAGTCGATACAATCGTCCAATCAATCGGTCGTCAGGATGCAACAGTGACAGCCATTGACCGCAAAGCGAAAAAATCATTTGCACCGGCGCTTTATGATTTGACAGAGCTTCAACGCGATGCCAATAAACTCTTCGGTTATTCGGCAAAAGAAACATTGAAAATAATGCAAGGTTTGTACGAATCTCATAAGGTTTTAACATATCCGCGTACTGATTCGCGTTATTTATCATCTGACATCGTCAGCACGCTTCCTGAGCGTCTGAGAGCATGTGGAGTAGGAGAATATCGTCCGCTGGCAAACAAAGTATTAAGCAAGCCGATTAAACCTTCTAAAGCATTTGTTGATGACAGCAAAGTGAGCGATCACCATGCCATCATTCCGACGGAAGGATATGTCAACTACTCTTCTTTCTCTGATAAGGAGCGCAAAATTTACGACCTTGTTGTAAAACGTTTCCTTGCTGTACTGTTCCCTGCCCATGAGTATGAGCAATTGACTGTACAGGCGAAAATCGGTAATGAATCATTTATCGCTAAAGGAAAAACTGTCCTTCAAGCAGGCTGGAAAGAAGTATACGAAAACCGTTTTGATGACGACGATTCATCAGAGGATGTAAAAGAGCAACTATTGCCGAAACTTCAAAAAGGCGATGTACTGAAAACAAAGCTGGTTGCGCAAACATCCGGTCAAACGAAGCCTCCTGCTCGTTTCACAGAAGCAACATTGTTATCTGCGATGGAAAATCCGGCAAAATATATGGACAACAACAATAAAGAGCTGGCCAATACGCTAAAAGCAACAGGCGGACTGGGAACAGTCGCAACGCGAGCAGACATTATCGACAAACTGTTCAACTCGTTCCTGATTGAAAAACGCAACAATAAAGAGATTCACATTACATCAAAAGGCCGTCAGCTATTGGACTTAGTGCCGGATGAGCTGCGTTCACCGGCGACTACCGCGGAGTGGGAACAAAAACTTGAGCTGATTGCCAATGGCAAGCTGAAAAAAGAAGTATTCATCAATGAAATGAAACAGCATACGAAAGAAATCGTCGCTGAGATTAAATCAAGCGACAAGAAGTATAAGCACGAAAACATCTCGACAAAAACATGCCCGGATTGCGGCAAGCCGATGCTTGAGGTGAACGGCAAAAAAGGCAAAATGCTCGTCTGCCAGGATCGTGAATGCGGTCACCGCAAAAACGTGTCACGCGTGACGAATGCACGGTGCCCGCAATGCAAAAAGAAATTAGAGCTTCGCGGCGAGGGAGAAGGTCAAATCTTCGTATGCAAATGCGGCTACCGCGAGAAGCTGAGCGCTTTCGAAGCACGACGAAAGAAAGAATCTCGAGGCAAAGTCGATAAACGCACCGTTCAAAAGTATTTAAAGCAACAAAATAAAGAAGAAGAACCGATTAATAATCCATTTGCCGATTTATTGAAAGGCATGAAGTTCGATTAATTCTGCGATACTATACGGTTTCCTGAGAGTGAGTAATTTGCTCTTGGGAGGCCTTTTCCTATTTGTTGCATTGCCCTTCTCCTTCATTTCGGAAATGCCCCGATTTTTCCGCTTTACTTTAAATCATCTTGTCGAATACAATAGAAACACTATGTGTAACGAAAATTTCAGGAGTTGAACTATATAAATGAGTTTGTTATCTGTAGAAGGTTTAAGCCACAGCTTTGGCGATCGAATGCTGTTTAAAAATGTGTCACTTCAATTGAATAATGAGCATGTCGGACTTGTCGGAGCAAACGGCGTCGGCAAATCGACATTAATGAATATTATTACAGGCCAACAAATCCACGACACTGGTAAAGTGCAATGGACACCAGGCGTTGTTTACGGGTATCTGGATCAGCATACAAATTTAACACCAGGCAAAACGATTCGTAACGTGCTTCAGGATGCTTTCCTTCACCTTTTCAAAGTTGAGGAAGAATTAAATGAAGTAACTGGAAAAATGGGGGAAGCTTCTCCGGAAGAGCTTGAAGTATTGCTGGAGAAAATGGCCGAACTTCAAGATCAGCTTGATGCAGGCGGATTTTACACGCTGGATTTAAAAATCGAGGATGCGGCGCGCGGCCTTGGACTTGATGCCATCGGTCTTGACAGAGATGTATCAGCACTAAGCGGCGGACAAAGAACAAAGGTATTGCTTGCTAAGCTATTACTTGAGCAGCCTCAAGTACTTTTATTGGATGAGCCGACGAACTACTTGGACGAAGAGCATATTAACTGGCTGGCAAAATATTTGCGTGAATATCCGCATGCCTTCATTTTAATTTCGCATGATACAGAGTTCATGAATTCATCAACGGATGTTATTTTCCACCTGGAATTTGCGAAGCTGACTCGCTACACAGCAACGTACGAGAAGTTTTTAGAGCTTGCTGAGCTTCATAAGAACCAGCATATTAACGCTTATGAAAAACAGCAAGAATTTATCAAGAAGCAGGAAGAATTTATCGCTAAAAATAAAGCGCGCTATTCAACAACCGGCCGTGCAAAGAGCCGCCAAAAGCAGCTTGACCGCATGGAGCGAATCGACCGTCCGGAAACAGCGATGAAGCCGACTTTCGAATTCAAAGAAACAAGAGCCAGCAGCCGCTGGGTATTTGAAGGAGAAGACTTCGAAATCGGATATACGCATCCTCTGCTGCCAAAAATGTCGATGACGATTGAACGCGGTGATAAAATTGCGATCGTCGGCTGCAATGGTGTTGGTAAATCGACACTATTAAAAACGATTCTGGGCGTTATTCCTCCGTTAAGCGGAAAAATCACGCGCGGTGATTTCTTGGAGCCTGTTTATTTCGAGCAGGAAGTGAAAGCTGATAATATTACGCCAATCGACTATATTTGGAACGCTTATCCGAATATGGAGCAAAGCCATGTACGCGCGGCACTTGCTCGCTGCGGTCTGAAGAATGAGCATATCGCTCGTCCGATGAGCCAGCTGAGCGGTGGAGAGCAAGCAAAGGTACGCTTGTGCCGACTGCTGATGGAAGAAAGCAATTGGGTTCTTTTTGATGAGCCGACGAACCATTTGGACGTAACGGCAAAAGAAGAATTGAAACGCGCACTGAAAGCTTATAAAGGCACAGTTGTACTCGTTTCTCACGAACCTGATTTCTATAAAGACTGGGTAACAAAAGAATGGAACGTAGAAGATTGGGCTAACCAAAAATAATCACTCATAACAAAAGACTGTCTAAAGAATGATCATTTGGTTTTTTAAATGATACACCTCTTTAGATGGTCTTTTTTTCATAAGTGTTAGCATAGTAGTGGCCACATTCTGCTTCAATCAACATACAATACCTGCCTAATAAATAGTTTTTGGATGAAAAAAGGCTCTCTACTCTAATTCTTATAAAAATTTGCTATTACAACAGTCTTATTTCTTCCATTTAATAGAAAAAGAAAACAAAGCAGCCACCTCGCTTTATAGCAAAATATTTTTCTGAAATATTTTATGTTGTTCAATTCTTTATATCGATATAGTTATTGGATTATTTTTCATAGAAAGAACCTTTTAAATAGTATGATAAAATAGGATTATCAACTAGATTGGAGGTATAAAAGATGGCAAAAATCAAAGGCTATATCGGCACCTATACAAATCATGAAAGCAAAGGCATTTACTCATTTACTCTTCATACAACGAAAGGGTCAATCGGAGATATTCGCGTAGTTGCAGAAGTCGAAAATCC
>JBJFHH010000213.1:3969-24813 GCA_051893475.1 Bacillus sp. (in: firmicutes)
ATACAACGAAAGGGTCAATCGGAGATATTCGCGTAGTTGCAGAAGTCGAAAATCCTACATATTTATGCATTAGCAATGATCAAGACGCACTCTATTCTGTTGCTAAAAAAGGCACTCTCGGTGGGGTTGCTTCTTATGCGATTAATCATGCAGACAGCGCGCTTGAATTCATTAATATGCAAGTAACAGAAGGACCGTCGCCATGTCATATTAGCGTAGACGAGCATGAAAAACATGTTGTCGTCGCCAACTACCATCGAGGTTCTATTGAAGCTCATCCAGTTCATAACAGAGCCGTGCAACCTGTCACCTCTGTCGTATTACATGAAGGCTCCGGCCCTAATACAGAACGTCAGGAAAAACCGCACGTTCATTTTGCAGGCTTCACTCCGGACCAAAAATATGTTGTTGCCGTTGATTTAGGCACTGATACTTTGGAAACATTCAAGCTAACGAATTACACATTGACAAAAGTACAATCGTTATCGCTTGCGCCAGGTTGCGGTCCAAGACATCTTGCCTTTCATCCGAACGGCAAGTATGCCTATATCATTACTGAACTGAGCAATGAAATTATTGTCTTGACGTATAATCCGGCAGACGGCAGCTTCCATGAAATTCAATACAATACAGCTGTTCCGTTAGATTACCGCTTTAAAAGTCAAGCTGGTGCTATTCATGTATCTGCTGACGGCCGCTATGTTTATGCAAGTATTCGAGGACACAATAGTATTGCAGTATTTAAAGTTGACGAAAAAACAGGAAAACTGACACTTGTCGAGCATACGCCTACTGAAGGATTATGGCCTCGCGATTTTTCATTAGATCCGAGCGAAGAATTTCTTGTCGTTGCCAACCAAGAATCTAACAATCTGGCATTATTTGAACGCGACAAAGCAACCGGCAAATTATCATTGCTTCAGTCCAATGTGGCTGTTCCATCTCCTGTTTGCGTGAAATTTTTAAATAAACAATAAACTAAACGCATCAGCCGATTTCACCAATTACTGAAATCGGCTTTTAAATTTCTCCGTTATATCCCTTTCATCTGCCTTATAGCCGGAAAATAATAATTAAATATGCATATAGATAATTAGTAAGCAAAGAAAATATCTATTGTACGAAACGAAGGAGAGATGCTTAATTATGAAGCCGCTGATCGGCGTTACATCCAATCTGCAGGATGGCATTTTATCTTTATCGACCGACCATATCCAATCCATCACCCGGGCAGGAGGCGTTCCGATTATACTCCCGAATGTGCCGCCTGAAGAAGCTGAGGATGAATTAGCTGCTGTTATGGATGGACTTTTAGTAACCGGAGGAGGCGATATTGATCCGTTAACATTTGGAGAAGAACCGAAGCAAAAGCTCGGCGCCATTTGTCCTGAAAGAGACCGTTTTGAAATGGGGATTATCAAAAAAATGTTCATGTTAAACAAACCGATATTCGCCATATGCAGAGGCTGCCAAGTATTGAATGTCGCTTTAGACGGAGATATATATCAGGATATTTATTCTCAAATAGAAACGGAATTGCTGCAGCACACTCAAATTGCCCCGCGCTATCACACCTCGCATTATATTAACATAAAACAAGGCGGACTATTGTACGAGATTGCTCAAGCAGAAAGCGCGAAAGTAAACAGCTATCATCATCAAGCTGTCCGTCATGTTTCCCCTTATTTAACGATTTCAGCGACCTCCAATGACGGCATCATTGAAGCAATTGAGAGCAACAACAGAAGGTTTGTGTTAGGTGTACAATGGCATCCAGAAAATATGGTTGCCGTAAATGACCCCTTGTCCCGCTCATTGTTTGAGCATTTCGTCAATGCTTGCATCTAATAGCCAACAACACACATAAACAGCCGCCCGGTGGTACGTGGGCGGCTGTTCTTACTTTTCTGCTACAAGCGTATATGTTTTCGGCAAGCCTATATCATGTAATTTATGATTTGGCTCTTCCTCTAAAATTTCTATCCGTAAACCGGAAGCCGCTACCGATGTAACGAGTTCACCAATGGTCCATTTGCGCTGTACTGTTTGCATCAGCTCCTCTTGTACGCCATCCGGCATATGTTTAGAGAAGGCAACGCTTTGATACGTTAACTCCGGCGCGAAATAGTTTCCGGTTACTTTATGCTTCTTCCCGTTCGATGTAATCAGCTTTGTCGAAATCGGATGAAACTCATGCAAAATGAAGCGTCCCCCAGGAGCAAGCGTCTCTTTAATCAGCTCCATTAGCGGTTCCAACGTAATGAAATAATGCAGCACTCCAAGCTCCATTAACACATAATCGAACTCACCTTGCTTCTCAGGCATAGAAAAAACATCCGAAACGATATAATCGATATCCACTTCAGCAGCGTTCGCCAGTTCCTCGGCAAACTTGGCATTTTCCTGCGAAAAATCTACGACCGTTACATCTGCGCCAAGTGAGGCCATTGCTGTTGCCTTCACACCGTTCGAGCCGAGTAAATGAAGCACCTTTTTCCCATTTAAATTAGGCATGTATTTGCCAAATGGGTAAATGCGCCATTCCGGGTTTTGTTGAATTTTCTTCGCCACTTCTGCCGGATCACCGTAACGCGCCAGCAGTGCTTGGTAATTATTTTGATTCCAAGCCTGCTCATTTTGCGCTGTCAATGCCTGCTGCTTATTATGTAAAAAGCGGGTGATTTCCGTTTTATAGGCAGAGAAATCTGTACCATACAAATAACTGTACAGTGAGCGACACCAAACGCCATTTTCCTCTATGCGATACGGATCCGTTCTTACCGTTGTGTTGAAGAGGCAAAATATATGGACCGGCATTCCTTCATATTGCACGGTGAATTCCGCTTTTGCCGCCGTTTTTCCAATGTCGGAACGACTCCCTACCGCAAAAAGCTCATAACATGCCGAAAAGACGTCCCACTGCACCAATACTTTAATATCCGCACAATGCAGCGCCATTCCTTGCACATATAAAGCTGCTTCTTCCACAATTGTATAAGGGATTTTTGCCTGCTCCAATAAATGAGCAATTGACTGTATAACCTCTTGTTGTTTCACTTGTCTACTCCTTTATATTCATTTCACTAAAGCCAGCAGCTCAGCCGGCTCTGTTGCCGTATATGTCGGCTTTTCAGTAAGGGCATGCTCTTCTGTGTCATAACCCCAATTCACCCAGACTACACTGATGCCGCTTTTATGGCAGGCACGAATATCGCGTACCTCATCGCCAACATAGAGCACCTCATCTTTTGACAGCTGATGCTTATCACAGAAGGCATCAATCATCGTATCTTTGCCGTACAAATCACTTGAAGTATACACTTCTGTGATAAAATCCATTCCTTGGCTACGAAAATATTGGCGAATATTGCTTTCCTCATTTGAAGAAATAACCGCTATTTCCACGCCCAAATCCTTAAGTTGCAAAAGTACTTCACGGATGCCGTCAAATAACGGGATTTCCTGCAAAGCTTCTTTATATAATTTATAAAAATCATTCGCAATGATCGGAAACTGTGTTAGAAGCGATTTTTCCTGACCATGCATAATCATTGCCTTTTCAGGTGAAAACTTTGGAAATCCGTAAATATCCGCCAACTGATTAATTACCTGAAAAGCGACAGCCTTTGAGTTAGCCAGCGTACCATCAAAATCAAATATGACACATTTCTTCATGAAAAATCCTCCTCTTATTTGACAAGTGAATGTTTAAACGCATAAATAACCGCTTGCGTACGATCCTGCACCTCTAGCTTGCTCAAAATATTCGAGACATGCACCTTCACTGTTTTCAATGAAATAAATAGTTCATCCGCGATTTCCTGATTGCTCTTTCCCTCCGTCATCAGCAGCAGTACTTCCATTTCACGATTGGTCAAATCCTCATACAGCTCGGAATGCTTCGGCTTTCTCATCCGTTCCATCATTTTTCCGGTTACTTCCGGCTCCAAAACCGATTGGCCATGGAAGGTTGAGCGCACAGCATCCGCAATTTCACTCGCTTTGGACGTTTTCAGCATATAGCTTGTCGCTCCCGCTTCTAAAGCCGGATACAGTTTTTCATCATCCAAAAAGCTTGTTACTATAATGATTTTTGCTTCCGGCCATCGCTGTATAATTTCCTTCGTTGCCTGGATACCGTCCATTTCCTTCATGACTAAGTCCATTAAAATAATATCCGGTTTTAATTGGAGCGCCTTTTCGACACCCTCTTCGCCGTCAGATGCTTCTCCTACTACTTCAATATCAGGCTGTGAGGATAGAAAGGCCGATACCCCAATTCGAACCATTTCATGGTCATCTACAAATAACACTCTAATTTTCATGACGATCATCCTTTACTATAATCGGAACCTTCACCTCTAGACGGGTCCCCTTGTTCTTCACACTCACAATTTTAAAGGTGCCACCGACCTCAAGGGCTCTTTCGTGCATATTTTGCAATCCGTAGCTGCCTGTCTTCGTTTGTTCGACATCAAATCCGATTCCATCATCAGAAACGATCATTATAACCATACCTTCCCGTTTCATGAGATAAACCTCAAGTGATGCTGCCTGAGAATGACGAAGCGTATTAGACAGCGATTCCTGTAAAATCCGAAATAGCTGATCTTCGACTCCCTTATCCAATTCAACCGGTTCGATTTTCCACGTAACTTTCATCGGGACTTTTTGCATTAATTCGACGAGCAGCTCCTCCATCCCTTCCTTCAAAGATTTTCCCTTCAGAGGAACTGGACGCAAATGCAGCAGCAATGCCCTCATTTCCAGCTGCGATTGCTGTATGATGCCTTCCACCAGCTTCAGTTGCCTATCCTGCTGTTCACCATGTTCACTTTCATTTATGGCACTCATCAGCATCGATGCAGCAAACAGCTGCTGACTGACAGAATCATGGAGCTCCCTTGCCAGACGGTTTCTTTCTTGCGATACAATCTCTTGAATCCGTTTTTCCTGTTCCTCAGATCGTTCATTGGCCAGCTTTTGTGAAGTCGCAATTTGATCAGCCATATGCTTCTGCAGCCGATTCATCTTATCGTACACAATATTAACCTCCTGTATGGAACTGCTGCCGGAAAAAGTCACATGTTTTCCAAGCCCCATATCCGCTAAATCATGACCGATCTTGACGAATTGCTGCCGCAAATAATAGCCTGATACCCCTCCTGCAATGGCTCCAACGACGGCACCGCACAGCGGAACAAATATAAAAAAAGGCAAATCCATCAGCTTTATATCCCAAAGTTGCCGCATGAAGTCAACTGGAAAAACAAATGTAAAAACGAGCACGGTGAAAGCAGATAATGACAGCGAATAAAGCATCCCCTGCATAACTTGGCGTTGAATCATGCTCATACCCGCTTCACCTCTAAACTTCCGACCACCGTGCTTGTAACGATTTTCAGCTTCTGTTCGGATTGACTGTAATTACTCGTATGATAATGAATATTTTGATTAAAAAGCTTCGATTCTTCATTTTGTAAAATTGTTGCATTGCCGATTGCAACAGTATGAATAATCGCAAACTCTAATTCAAACGGCACGTAAATATGCACCGAACCAAACAAATTGCGAATGCAAATGACCGATTCGCCCTTTGGCAGCACCGTATTACTCAAATCAACGACAAACTCGCCGACGCCGCTCTGTATGTTAATATCATTCCATTCATACACAGTATTCGGCGTCGATTGCCTGCCGATGATGGTGTTTTTGAACAGCAGCGGCTTTTTATGAATTTGTTCCGGAGCCTCGTTTTGCTGCTCTCCATGAGAAGAGACAGCTTTGTAAACCGCCGGATGTTTTTTGGATTGAAAAAATTGATAGAGTAAAAATAAAAACACTGCCACCAGTAAAAACCTGAATGTCACCATATTCAATATCGTCAAAAGCGCTGTCGCACCACCAATGAAAAGCGACAGCTTGCCGATTGTTTTATGATATCTTTTCTTGCCGTAATATATAAAAATAGCCGACATAAAAGCAGAAAAGAGAAGACCTTGATTAAAAAATGCAATTTCAATTAAAATAGTGACAATCGCAAACAATAAAAAATTATAAAATAAGTCCGATTTTGTTTTTTGCACCATAGGGAACTCCTCCTCTCTTTCGTTACCAGCTTTTCTTTTGAACATGCTGAAAAGGTGCAGTCTATTACCACACCTTCCCTAGCATACCATGTTTACATTACGTAGTTAAATTGCTTTCGCTGTTTTTCTCTTCATTTTCAAGCTGTTCAATTCTTGCATCAATCGTTTGGCGATAATAATCCGTTTCCACTTTCTTTTCCAGACGGTTCATATAAGATTCCATCTCTTCAAAGCGCGCGCCTGCTTTGGCAGCACCATCTTTTTGCGAATCCAATACGAAATCGATTCGCTGATTAGCGCGTGCCACATTTTCGCGGCCCATCAGTTCCAGACGTCTTAACTGCATGTCTTTCAGCTTATGTTTCATTTCCGCATACTTGAATTCCAGTTCATCCAATTGCTTGCTTGCTTCAGCTATGGCTGTCTCCAATCGATTGACGCGATCCTCATACTGGTTTTTTTCTGCGAGAGCAAAATCATAGAGCTCCACCTCGCCGGCTCTTGAAGCCACCTCCACCTGATGAGCACGTTTTTCATAAAAACGCTTCGCTTCCGCATGCTCGCGCATCAACTCTTCCTTCAAACGATATTGGCGCTCAACCAGTTGGCGAACCTTCTCCACTTGCTGTTCACACTCTCTTAAATATTGATTCAGCATTTTAATCGGATTGCTTTGTTCCTTTTTATCCAATAATTCATGTACATCTGCATTTAAACTATCCATCATTCGTGTAAAAATATTGCTCATCTTTACCAGCTCCTTTAAAAATTACTTGTTTAATTTCGCCCATTCTTTCTCAAACCCTGAAAATGGGTCACTATCATTGTCTTCAACTACTTTTCGTTCATTCCATTTCTTATACACTACGTACAGTACAAAAGCTGCCACTAAACCAATTATGGAAGGAAGGTTAGAAATCGATACCGAGATAACCATTAAACCGATCAGACCCCAAATCAGCTTGGCACCTGTCGACTTTGCTTTCAAAAACTCTCTCAGTACGAGATAGCCAATCCCTAACGAAATCGCCAAACCAAGCATCGGTACAAAATTGACAAGCAGCACAATGGCGGCAATTCCTCCAATAATAAACAAACCGAATTTTTTCATGTCCGTTCCTCCTTTCATACTCTTATCTTAGCTTTCTGCAAGAATTCTTATAATCGACCTACGCTATATTTTCGTATACTACTTGAGGCTTAGCAGTACACTTCTCACAAACAAACAATCCCGTTTCTTTCCGCTGCGGAAGGAAACTCTTCTCTTTCAATCATCAAAACGGCTGTTAGAAAACCTCCACACATACTAGCGCTTTTCTGCACACAAAAAGCCCGTTATCTAAGAACGGACTTTTTGTGTGCACGAGAGCACGCTTATTGTTTTCATAGACCTTGCAGGACCAAAAAGAATGATGGTTATTTAAAAACGAATCGTTTTATTTTTATGGACAATTACACGGTCATCCAAATGCCATTTTAATGCGCGGGCAAGCACACTGCGTTCAATGGTGCGGCCGATTTTTTTCAGGCGTTCCACTGTATCGCGGTGATCAACGCGCTTAATATCCTGCTCAATAATCGGTCCTTCATCTAAGTCATTTGTCACATAGTGAGATGTCGCACCAATCAACTTTACACCACGTTCGAATGCACGTTCATATGGGCGGGCTCCAATAAAAGCCGGAAGGAAGGAATGGTGAATATTAATAATTTGATTCGGAAATTCCGCCACAAAGTTTTCTGTCAAAATTTGCATATATCGTGCCAGGACAATCACATCAATTTTATTATCCTTCAGAAGCTTAATCTGCTGCTCCTCCACTAGCTTGCGAATTTCCTTGTTCGCCGGAATATAATAAAACGGTATTCCAAGAGACTCAACAATCTCCCTCGTATCTTCATGATTGCTGATAACCATGACAATATCCATCATCAGATCCCCGCTTTGGTATTCCCATAGAAGCTCAAGCAAACAATGCGGCTCCTTCGATACGAAGATGGCCGTCCGCTTTAACTGTGACACATATCGGAAGGAGTATTCCATTGAAAATTGCTCTGCCACCGGCTCGAAGTCCTTCTCCAGCTCCACGCTCAACTGCTGCAATTTTTCTAATTCAAATTCCAGACGGATAAAGAACGTGCCGCCATTCGGATCAGAGGAGTATTGACTGCTTTCAATGATGTTTGCACCTTTGTAAAACAAAAACGCCGATACCGCCGCAACAATTCCCGGTTGGTCCGGACATGTAATCAGCAATCGCCCACGGTTTTCATAATGCATTTTATATGAATCAATTTGATTTTTTACGATTTCTTTCATTTTACTCAAACCTTTACTATTGTATTATTCACAATTATACATAAAATCCGAACAATCCCGTTAATATTTCGCATTTACGCTTCATATGGCAGGATAACAGTATATGCATTGACAGCACCTATTTTCACAATGAAATCCCAGCTGTAGTAGAAAGGTAAAGTTTCATGATATTTTACCATTTACTATTAGTGTATAAGAGCTAAATACAGTACAATAGATAATGAGTACATATTCTCTCTAATACCAATATAAATATGATAATAACAACAAACTATTTCAATATAAAATAATCTTAAAGAGGTTCGATTATATGACTAAAAAAATTGCTTGGGTTACTGACAGCACAGCTTACATTCCTGAGGAACTGCAAAACCATCCGGATTTATATGTAGTTCCGTTAACGATTACATTCAGTAACGAAACATATGAAGACGGCGTAAACTTAGACCCGCTTAAATTATACGCGAAGCTGAACACGGAGAAGGAAGTTCCGAAAACATCACAGCCGTCTCCCGGTAAATTTGCAGAGCTATTTGAACAATTAAAAGGAAAATATGATGCAGCAATCGGCATTACTATTTCTTCAGATTTGAGCGGTACAATGTCAAGCTGCAAGACGGGCGGAGATTTGGCTAACTTCCCTGTTGAAGTAGTTGATAGCAAAGCAATGTCAGTCGCCATTACCCGATTAATTGAAATTGGCATGGAATTATCTGAACAAAATCTTACTTATACAGAAATTGCCGCGCAATTACGAGAAGAAGCCAGAAAAATTGAGACGTACATGGTTCTTGGTAACCTTGATCAATTTTATAAAGGCGGCAGAATGTCCGGAACGCAGTATTTATTAGGAAACCTTCTTAAAATCAAGCCGATTATCCGTATTTTTGACGGCAAGTTTGACCTTTTCGAAAAAGTACGTTCAGAAAAGAGAGCAGTCAAACGTATGCAGGAGCTCTTTGAGCAAGCCAATACAAAAGGTACAATTGAAAAATTATACATCATGCACGGAAATGTTCTGGAGAAAGCATTGGAGTATAAGGAACTTTTCCTAAGTCAATTCCCTACTATCAAAGAAATCGTGATTTGTGAACTCACTGCTACTATTTCCGTTCATTCCGGAGAAGGAACGATTGTATTAGCATGGGCGAATAAAGAGCCGCACTTTTAAAGAAAACTTGCCTTTGGCAAGCCTGATAAGGCGCAGGCAAAGGTCTAGTTGCGCTTATACTATAGGCTTAAAATTGGCTACGTCGTCGAGCCTTCCGCTTCGGTGCCAATTTATATACTTTCCTATAGAGTGATCAAATGGCTTCGTGAGATAGAACTGCATTTTATATGATTGAAAAAACCTTTCTCGGCAGACACATTGGTTATGGGAAAGGTTTTTGCCATTCAAGAGGTTAGAAAATTATCCGCCAGTATGCTATATTTACACTTAAAAACCATTCTTTGTATAGTATCCAGTTTTTTTATATAATTTAAAGTAAATGTAGAAGGAACGAAAGAGGTTGATACCGTGAGTGAAAATACACCTGTAGCATCAAATTTTATAAAAAACATTGTTATTGAAGATTTAAAAAGCGGCAAGCATGACACCATCATTACACGATTCCCGCCGGAGCCGAACGGTTACCTGCATATTGGACATGCAAAAAGCATCGTGCTGAATTTCGGCCTTGCTGATGAATTCAACGGCAAAACAAATTTGCGCTTTGACGATACTAACCCGGTAAAAGAAGACCAAGAATACGTAGACTCCATTAAAGAGGACGTAAAATGGCTGGGCTACGACTGGGATAACCTATTCTTCGCATCCGATTATTTCGACACAATGTACGAAAAAGCCGTTCTTCTAATCAAAAAAGGACTGGCTTATGTCGATGACCTATCGGCTGATGAAATTCGCGAATACCGTGGTACATTAACTGAACCAGGGAAGGATAGCCCATACCGCAACCGTTCTGTTGAAGAAAATCTTGAGCTGTTTGAGCAAATGAGAGAAGGTAAATTCGGCAATGGTGAGAAAGTATTGCGCGCTAAAATCGATATGAGTTCACCAAACATTAACTTGCGTGACCCTGTTATTTACCGAATTGCACACGCAACTCACCATAACACAGGCGATAAATGGTGCATCTATCCGATGTATGCATTCGCACATCCGTTAGAAGACGCAATTGAAGGCATTACGCATTCGATTTGTACACTTGAATTCGAAGATCAACGACCATTTTATGATTGGGTGGTTGAAAAATGTGAAATGGAAAACGTTCCGCATCAATACGAATTTGGCCGTCTAAACTTAACGGATACAGTTATGAGTAAGCGCAAACTGAAACAACTTGTCGATGAAGGCTTTGTTGACGGTTGGGATGATCCTCGCATGCCGACTATTTCAGGTCTGCGCAGACGCGGCTACACACCTGAGAGCATCCGTAACTTCTGCCGTGAAATTGGTGTAGCGAAAACATCCGGTACAGTTGATATCCAATTCCTTGAGCACTTTGTACGCGAGGATTTGAAGTTAAAAGCTCCACGTACAATGGGTATCGTAAAACCGCTTAAAGTTGTGATTACGAACTATCCGGAAGGTCAAGTGGAAATGCTGGACGCGGAAATCAATCCGGAAAATCCGGACATGGGTATGCGTAAAATTCCGTTTTCTCGTGAAATTTACATCGAACAAGATGACTTTATGGAAAACCCGCCGAAGAAATATTTCCGTCTCTTCCCTGGCAATGAAGTACGCTTAAAACATGCTTACTTCATCAAATGCGAGGAAGTTATTAAAGACGAAAACGGCAATGTTATCGAGCTTCGCTGCACATACGATCCGGAAACGAAGAGTGGTTCAGGCTTCAACGCCCGTAAAGTAAAAGGTACATTGCACTGGGTAGAAGCAACACAAGCGGTACCTGCACAATTCCGTCTATTCAACCCTCTACTTGTGGAGGAAGAAGGTTCTGAAGACAAAACATTCTTAGAGCAAGTCAATCCGAACTCCCTGGAAATCCACGAAGGTTTTGTAGAGGAAAACATGAAGGACGTTCAAGGCGGAGACAAATTCCAATTCTTCCGTCACGGCTACTTCAACGTTGATCCTAAACTATCAACGCCGGAAAAACCAGTATTCAACTTAATTGTCTCTTTAAAGAGCTCATTTAAACTTTAAAAACAGCAGGGTGCTTCAAAGCTTTCATCTTTGAGGCACCCTGTTTTTCAATATTATCTTATTTGCCTCTTTTTCATAAAACGAAATTATCCTATCGAAATATATAACCACTGCAGAAATAATAGCCATATACTTTTACAAAAAGTGAACAATTGGTTCAAAGGCATAACTGAATACACTCCCTCGCTTTAAGCTTTGATTAAGCTTTATGTTTTATGATTGATTACATAAAATATTGAGCACGGAGGATATAGCCCGAAAAATGCTAAAACAATTCAGTAAGAACAAGAAATTTTTCATTGCAGGACTTTGCGGTTTCTTTATTTTGAAATTTATTGTTTTCAATGTAACTGAAGATATCGCAGCTACACCAACTGCCGAGAAAGAAGAATTAGCTTCTTCTCGTACAAAAACCGCTTCAGAAACAGAATCTGCAACCCCGATACAACTAAATGTCCCGCTCATTCAACAAATGCCGGAACTGGAGCGCGGCTGTGAGGTAACGAGTCTCGCGATGATTCTTCAATACCATGGTATTGATGCAGACAAAATGGAATTAGCCGAAAATATTGCTTATGAACCGTTTGAGGAAAATGGACTTAAGGGTAATATGAACCAAGGCTTCGTCGGAAATATGGAAACCTTTGAAGAAAGCGGCTTAGGTGTTTACATCGATCCAATTATTGAACTGGCTGAGCAATATGTCGATTCCAGTCAAATCGTCAATCTGACCGGTCAATCAACAGATGCCTTATACGAGGCGATAGACGAAGGATCTCCCGTTTGGATTTTGACTAACTCCTGGTTCTCCTATTTACCTGAAGAGCAATTTATTACATGGGAGACCGAAGAAGGCTCTATGGAAGTTACTTACCGTCAGCACAGTGTCGTGCTTACTTATTACGATGATGAGTATGTATACATTAATGACCCGCTGCAGTCTGAGCAAAACATCGCACTCGACCGCACGAATTTCGAGGAAGCATGGATTCAAATGGGAAGTCAAGCATTTTACATCAGCAATTGACCCTCTAACCCCTCTCCAATGCTTTAATCAGCAGAAAACGTGTGTTTTCCGCTGATTAAAGATTAGATGCAGCAAAAACTTTATGCCTTTTTCACCAACCGTATAATCAGTAAAACAAAGAACAAAAGAATAGCTCTAACCAAACAAGGAACCGATTGACTGTCTCCCTCCGCACCGGCAAAAGTGAACATCGTTACAAGACCGAAAGCATATATATTGATGGAGATACAAGCTATTGCAAATAGCAACATGTACATCCATTTTTCACAGTGGGTTCCTCCACTAAAATAATTTATTATAATAGTTCTGTTTATACCGGAATAACGAATGGATCGTGAATGCAAAAATTTGATAGTGATTAGCATAAGTGCTAAAACATAATTAAGGAGTAAAAAGTGGAGAAGCGAACGAAAGCAAAAGAATAAGCTGGAGGGACATATACAAATGGAATCTTGGATTATTGATATGATTGATCAATATGGTTATTGGGGAGTATTCTTTTTAATTGCGCTTGAAAATATATTTCCGCCTATCCCTTCCGAGGTGATTTTGACCTTCGGCGGTTTTATGACGCACAGTACAGGTTTAAGTATTGTCGGTGTTATTGTAACAGCAACAATCGGATCTGTGCTTGGGGCTGTTATTTTATATGGAATAGGTCTGTTACTGGATGTAGAACGTCTGGAAAAACTAATTGACCGCTATGGGAAAATTCTTCGTCTAACAAAAGAAGATATACATAAAGCCGATGCTTGGTTTGACCGCTACGGCATTTGGACGGTTTTATTTTGCCGTGTCATCCCGCTCGTTCGCAGTCTCATCTCAATTCCTGCCGGGATGTCCAATATGAATTTCGGGCTTTTTCTTCTCTTCACAACGCTCGGCACGCTAGTTTGGAATACGATACTAGTGAATGTCGGCGCAGCAGTCGGCTCGAACTGGCATGATATTGTGCAATACATGGACATGTTCTCCAATATTATTTATGCGATATTAGTTGTTCTTTTCCTGCTCGCCATCATTTGGTATATACGAAAAAGAAAAGAACGCAAGAATTAATGAATAAGAAAATCCCCACAACGCCAAACGGTTGCGGGGATTTTTTTTATTTACTTAACGTAATCGTTACTTTAAATAAGTCTCCATCAACAGCAATATCCATCTCGCCCTCATGAAGATCGATAATCGATTTGGCAATCGCCAGTCCAAGTCCCGAGCCTTCTGTGTGACGCGATTGATCGCCGCGCTTAAAGCGTTCAAACAATTCATCGACATTGTCACCCAGCTCGTACTGTGAAACATTTTTGAAGCTGATTTCCACTGTTTCTGAACGATCTTTCACGGCAATGTACACTCGGCTGTGAGGCAAGGAGTACTTGAGTATATTATTGATTAAGTTATCAAACACCCGCCACATTTTTTGTCCGTCCACATGTGCTTCAATTGGCTGTTCATCATGTGTCACCCGGAATTGCAGCTGCGATTGCTCAATTTTTTCATCATGTTCCGCCAAAGCCTGCTGCAGAAGCTGAACAAGTTCGACCTTACCTTTATTCAACTCGATATTGCCAGTCGCCATTTTCGAGGCTTCAAACAAATCATCAATCAACACCTTGAGGCGCTTTGACTTCCTATCGATAATTGCAACATAATCGTTGCGTTCCTCATCCGTCAAATCATCCTTTTTCAGCAAATCGGTATACGTGATAATGGACGTTAATGGTGTACGAAGGTCATGACTCACATTTGTAATCAGTTCCGTTTTCAACCGTTCGCTCTTTACCTGCTCACGCTGCGATGTTTTAACGCCATCCTTAATGCTATTTAGGTCATTTGCCAGCTGTGCAAACACCGTTTTCCCCGGCACATTCATTTCATCGACATTTTTTCCGCTTGCCAAATCATGTATCATTTTGACAATTTTATTAAAGTAACCTGTATATTTAAAAATCACATACAAAATTACAAGGCTGGCCACCGGCGCAATCAGAAGAATAAAGATTAATAAAATTCCACTGTTCACTGTCAGCGCAAATAGCATCATCAGTACAAAAATCGCTAAGCTGCCAAGCAAGACAACCAGCTGTATTCCGACATTTCTTACAATAAACAAATCCCGAATCGCCTGCGTCAGCCTACATATAATCGTCCCTCTCCATAGTTCCGCGAGTGATTTCGCTTTCACGCTATTAAGGTATAAGCTCGCAATTATAAAGAATATGAAGAACATACAACTGCAGGCGGCAACAGCAAAGATTGTATCAAAAACAGAGCCAGTGAAGCCCCAATAATAAGAAAGGTTCACCATTAGCATGGTTGACATCATACAGCCGACAATTGATAAAACCAACAATACTGTACGTAAATCAAACGGTATTTTGTTAAAGAGCTTAGATTGCATTCGATTCATTTTTGTAAAAGGCTTTATGAAAAGCAAGAAAATGAATCCGATCAGCAGCGACACTCCCCCTGCTGCAACCATGGCTAAATAATAAACTTGAAACTGCTTATATTGTTCCATTGGCTCAATCAATGAATTGGTTGCCGGCACAGTTTTCGGAATACCAATATACCCTTTATAATAATGATACTCATTCGGCATACCCGACAAATATTCGGAGCTAAAATCCACATATTGTGAATGGGCAATGTTAGTGTCCATTCCAAGAGGCTGATCCTCGGTATACGTTTCAACATACCTCATCTTATTTTCGGAGAAATAATCTTCATAGTCAGCAGCCTCTTCTTTGCTTAATGACGTAAATACATCTCCTGTTTCTTCATCAACTAGATAATAATCGAATACTTTACTGTATCGCTTCCATGTACTTTCTACAGACTCCAATTGTTCAATGGCCGAATCAAGTTCTTGTTCCTTTTCCTGTCTGATTTTTCCGCTTACATGTTCATCGTTCGAAAAATTCAGCGTAATATCCTGGATCTTGTCATCCCGCTCCTGCTCTAAGGCTTCCGCAGCTTGCGTATTGCCGGCATTCTTCAGCTCTTCAATTCGCGAGTCATATTGATCATTAATCGAACTGATTTGCTCGGATAAACTGCCGTAGCGGTAGCGGTGTTCTTCAATTTCTGCTGCTGTCACAGTGATTTGGCTTTTCAGTTCCTCTTCCGACCAATCGCTTAAAGCAAAAACACGCAGCAGCTCTTGATAATTATAGAAAGTATTATTTTGAAAATCATTGGTCTCAAAATAACTTCCCGTAAAAATATTACGTCCTGATGTCACAGTTGAGGCAAGCATGCTGATTCCAAAACTCAACAAAAGAATCGTAATAATGATGACCTTTTTACTTCTCCATTTTGTATCCAATTCCCCAAACCACCTTTAAATATCTTGGATTCTTCGGGTCGATTTCAATTTTTTCTCTTATTTTCCGGATATGGACGGCTACCGTATTTTCTGCATTGTAACCAGGTTCTTTCCAGACCAGTTCATATATATCATTGATGGAAAAAACGCGACCCGCATTTTTCATCAGCAATTCGACTATACGATACTCAATCGGAGTCAACTTCACCGGCTCGCCGTTTACTTCCACCTGCTTTGCATCCTCATCGAGTACCAGACCATTTAAATTAATATTTCTTTTATCGCCTTCATAAGTACCGAGCATAACATACCGTCGCAGCTGCGATTTCACTCTAGCGATCAGTTCCAGCGGATTAAACGGCTTTGTTACATAATCATCAGCACCGATTTGCAAGCCTAATACTTTATCGGCATCCTCTGCTTTTGCACTTAAAATAATAATCGGTATATTCTTTTGTTCGCGAATCTTGAATGTTGTAGCAATCCCGTCAAGCTTCGGCATCATCACGTCTAATATGATGCAATGAATCGCATGTTCATTCAGCTTCTCCAATGCCTCCAACCCATCTGCCGCCTTGATTACATGGATTCCTTCATTTTTCAAATATATTTCAATTCCATCACGGATTTCCTGTTCATCGTCAACAACCAGCACATTGTATTGAGTCATGATACATCCCTCCTCTCCACAAGTATATCACCTGCGCTCCTTATCATTAATCTACCGCTCTTTTCTTAACAAATCTCTACCGAAAAACTTAAGAATTTCTTAATATGGAACTGAAAGCACTTTCAATATAACAGAAAATTTACGAAAATATGCTTTTCTACTGTCGTTTTTTGCTTAAAGATGATATGATAAGTAGGCTTTTGTCTATTCATTATTTTTTATATCGAGGCTCAGATTTTTCGTTACAGCAATAAGTTCTATCATCATGTACAGTAGTTCCCATGTGCATGTCACACATATTGAGTATGAATCTGGCTACAATAAAAATACATCAGGAGATGCTTTAGGAGGTAACATGGAAAAAGTAGCTTTACAAAGTGTTGAACAACTGGCACTAAAAAAACAAAAAATATTTAACGAAAGCATTATGAGATACCTTTTACGTGCAATCTTAGCAAGTGGATTTATCGGCTTTGGTGTTATTATTGCATTTAAAACAGGTAACTTATTTTACATGGATCACAATCCAATGGCTTATCCGATTGCTGCGATCACATTCGGTGTTGCCATTCTTCTTATTGCATATGGAGGAGGAGACTTATTTACCGGTAATACCTTCTACTTCACATATGCAGCCTTAAACGGCAAAATGAAATGGTTGAAAGTGCTGCAAATGTGGTGCACAACTTATATAGGCAACCTGATTGGAGCATTGTTTTTTGCTTATTTCATTTATTTGACTGGCTTATTCGATTCACCATCTGTCAACTCATTCCTGATGAGTACAGCCGAAGCAAAAATGAATGCGCCAATTTCCGAGCTGTTCTTCAGAGCGATTCTTTGTAACTGGCTTGTATGTTTAGCGTTCTATATTCCAATGACAATCAAAGGTGACGGACCAAAAATTTTCATCATGCTGTTCTTCGTATTCGGATTCTTCATCTCAAGCTACGAACACAGTATTGCAAATATGGGAACATTCTCAGTTGCGCTATTGCACGATCACCCGGATACAATTTCTTGGTCATTGGCAATCCGCAACCTAATACCGGTTACTTTAGGTAACATCATCGGCGGTGCCGTGTTCATGGGTATGCTTTACAAATACCTTAACTCGCCAAAATCGACAAATGAAGATGCTTCAGATAAAGACGGAGACAACACGCTTACAACTGAAGCAACTGTTTTGAAGGCTGCTGAAAAATAATTATTATAAAAATCTCCTTTCACAATGAAGGGAGATTTTTTTTACGTTATCAGCTGTTCGGAATAGCAACCGGAAAGTATGGTAGAATAATGTACTGTAAAAATGTCGCACAGGAGTTGAATGAATTGAAAAGATACAAAGGCTTTTTAATTGATTTAGATGGAACGATGTACAAGGGATCGGAGAAAATTGAAGCAGCTGGAGAATTTGTTCATGAATTGAACAGAAGAGACTTACCGTATTTATTTGTGACAAATAATTCATCCAGAACACCGGAGCAGGTTGCACAGAAATTGCAGCAAATGAACATTCCGGCAACAACAGAACACGTATTCACAACCAGCCAAGCAACAGCTAACTATATATACAATTTGAAACAAGAGGCATCTGTTTATGTCATCGGTGAAGAAGGAATTAAATCCGCCTTGAAAGAGAAGGGATTTGCGTTTGTTGATGAGAATCCGGACTTTGTCGTGATGGGGATAGACCGTGAAATCAACTATGAAAAATTGACACTTGCGTGCATCGCTGTACGCAATGGCGCAACATTAATCTCTACAAACGGCGATATAGCGATTCCGACCGAGAGAGGGCTTGTACCGGGTAACGGTTCTTTGACCTCAGTAGTCTCGGTATCAACAGGCGTTAAACCGATTTTTATCGGAAAGCCTGAAAGTATTATAATGAATCAGGCCCAGGAAGTGCTTGGAGTAAAAAAAGAAGAGACATTGATGATTGGGGACAATTACGATACTGATATTATGGCCGGAATGAACGCAGGTCTCGATACATTAATTGTACATACGGGTGTCACAACCCCTGAATTATTAAAGAATTATGAGAAACAGCCTACTCATGCAGTACATTCTTTGGCGGACTTGACTTTCGAATAAAAGCAACCGAGATTGCTCAGCAGTATAACAAGGAGAAACTAAAGGGATACCATTGTCCCTTTAGTTCATAAAAATCTACTCAAATCACTTCGGATAAATAGTCGTAAAGTTAATATCTGTATTTTCTCCGACTCCTGCTATTCTACCGTGATACAATTCCTGACCGCTGTCAGTATGCAACACATAAAAGTGGATATCTCCCGCAGTTCGCTCTTCCAGGTTATCACTTCCATTCTCAAGCAGATAAGTCCGATCACCCTTTATGGCCCACAATATATTTCCATTCGTTAAAGTATCATGCTTCCACAGCGGTTCAAATACTTTTTTTGTAAAATTGTACGTATATACTGCACCTTCCCCGTATTCTATATAATAGATTGACTCATCATTAACTTGAATATTATACTCAGTCTTGTCGGGAAAATTGATTTCCAGTAACTCACCGTTCTCCACATTTACAACAAAAAGCCGTTCAGCAGTCAGTATCGTCCCATCATCTTGCTCTTCATCTCGCATTTCACTAATCGGCATATACTTCTCTTTTGTCAACGAATCATTTCCTACACTCATATAATTAGATCCTACAGAATCCATTTCATGAATCAAGGTATGTTCAACTACTTTCTCCTGATTGATATTAACTGCGACTCGCCATACAGCACTCACTTCATTTTGTTCAGCTTGAAACATCAGCACAACCTCTTGCTCCAATAGCTGAACATCGCTTATATTGAGATACGAATATTCCCCAAGTTCTTTCGGCAAAGAGAGGACGAAATCCTTTCCTTCTTTTTTTGCTTTATCAAAGAAGCTAAGATGGATATCTCCTTCATACTTTTCATCGGCTACCTTTTTCACATCCAGTTCGCCGTATACGAGAAAGTCCTCGTCTTCATAAAGCTGATAGGGGTTTTCTTTGCCGCGCATAAAACTCCGGTATTCCTTCTGCAGCTCTTTTATGCGAATATCACTGGCGCTATAAACAGAGGCTGTATGCATCCAGTTAATAGCGGAATCTGTGTTTAGTTCTGTCTGATTTTGAGAAAGCAATATACTGTATGGTATATTTTGCGCATACAGCATCCCCGCTAACGATACATGTTCCATTTCCTTTTCATCTCCGGCAACTGTTTCAATCTTGAAATCTTCAGGAGCTGCCACCGTTTCGTTCACATAGCCATAAAAGAGACTGATCCCTATTATTCCTGCTAAGGCAAGCACGATTGTAAAAACATAACGATTCATCCGCTTTCACTCCCTACACCGATATTTTCTTATTCATCATCACAAAGCTAATCCAAACGGACAATGCGATCATGATAATTGTACTGACCACTTTAATTACCGTGTATTCATCCACATATAAAGGTAAAAACCACATTTCAATGAAATCAGCTAAAAGAAACAGAAGTAAACATCCGATCGCATATAAGATAGCAAGCATAATACCTTTCAAACGAAAACTTCTTTCCAAAACAATCATCGTAAAAACAACAATGACTATAGCTATCCCTAACCCATAGTAGGTTATAAAATTAGCACCTGGGACTGGAATAAGAAAATCCAAATAATTGCTTATACCTAACCAGCTGATGATATCCAGCTCATCCTGGTATTGTTCTGGAATCCGAATGATATAAATGAATCTTAATAATGGATAAATGGCTAATTGCACAACTACACAGCCCATGATGAATAATAGCAAAGAGGTTAATTTGGCCAAATAAATCGACAGTCGATTGACCGGCAGAAGAAGTAATTGATAGGCAAAAGTATTTTTCCCGAACCACTCTAAATACCATGTTGCAAACACATAAACAACAAGCGCTCCGACACACATCGCAATAGGGATCACAAATAAAATGGATTGCGTAAAATCAGTCATATTCGCTTCAGCAAATACTCCTCTTTTGAGTTCATCTGTAATGCCGTTCATACTGATCAGCATCGAAATTGGCTGCAAGGCGACAAGCAAAGCGATCAGCACCGCATATATTTTCCAAAAACGTTTCACTTCAAAATCGACAAGCTTCAAATAGCTCTTCATCCTTCATGCACCTCCCTCAGCATATCAATGACGGATTTCCCTTCATCCAAACGCACCTGCTCTGTATAGAAATCCTTCACAATTGTTC
>JBJFHH010000213.1:24913-29275 GCA_051893475.1 Bacillus sp. (in: firmicutes)
GATTTCCCTTCATCCAAACGCACCTGCTCTGTATAGAAATCCTTCACAATTGTTCCTTCACTTAAAATCACAACACGATCAAGCAAATGCTCCACTTCGTCAATTTCATGCGTCGTCAGTAAGATACCTCTATCTTCGATGAAATGTGAAGAAAATAAAGCGCGGATTTTCTCCTTGGCAAATATGTCAACTCCGGAAAAAGGCTCGTCTAATAGGACATAATCTGTATTTAGAGACAATCCCAGAATCAAATTGACCTTGGCCGCATTCCCTTTCGACAATTCGCCAATTTTTTGACCACTGCTTAAGCCCAAATACTCCATAAGCTCTCTTGCACGTCCTTCATTCCAGCGCGGATAAAAATCTTTCATAAATTGAAAAGCCTGTTTAATTGTCATTCTTGATGGCATCGTCGTGTGATCCGGAATAAATGCTACATTTTCACTGCGTTTCTTTTTTACACTGATTCCATCAATTAAGATATCTCCATAGTCGAAAGGCGTTAAGCCGACAATTGACTTCAAAGTTGTGGATTTGCCCGTTCCATTGATGCCGATTAAGCAAGTGATTTCTCCCTTATTGACTGTAAACGAAACATCCTTCAATACTTTTTTGAATCCGTATTTTTTAGAAATGCCCTTCACTTCAATCATCTTTTCCCCTCCCTTACTGTACCTTCTCGAATTCTTCTTTCACCACATCCAGTACTTCCTCAACCGGTACGGCAATTTGCTTCATTGCTCGTATATACTGGACCGTCGCATCATAAATCAGTTCCTTTCGCACGTTTTGTAAAACTGCTTCCTCAGTCGTCACCCTGCTTGGAAAATTCCGTTCTGTCATAATCAGCTTTTGATCCTCCATTTCTTTATAAGCTTTTTGTACCGTATTCGGATTGATATTGAGCATCATCGCTAGTTCCCGTCTTGATGGCACTTCCTGTCCGCCCGTTAATTGGCCAGTCGCCAACTGTTGCTTAAAATAATTAACAACCTGCAAGTAAACGGGATCTCGGTTATTCAGTACAAGCTTCAAACAATCTCCTCCTCCCTAGAATTATCTGTATTATCTGACTAATACACTGTATGAATGTATTATTGCATTAATACACTTTATTTGTCTACCTTATTTTTCTAATAATTAGTTTTTTTGTAAAATATCATTATCTCAATTACTAAATCTGGAAAATTAGTAATCTATAAATCTAGCAAAAAATACCGGCTGCTTTTTTATCTTTTACTGAATATTTAATTAGCGTTCTTCCCATGATAAGATGGTTATATATTATTTTTGTAAGGAGCCTTGATACTCATGAGAAATGAAATGGTCGACCGTTTTATTACATATGTGAAAGTAGATACACAATCTAACGCAAGCAGTACAACATGTCCGACAACTGCGGGTCAGCTGACACTCGGCAATATGCTGGTGGAGGAATTAAAGCAAATCGGCATGAGCGATGTGACGATCGATGAGAACGGCTATGTTATGGCGACATTGCCGGCAAATACAGATAAAGAAATTCCGACAATCGGCTTCCTTGCACATGTCGATACAGCAACAGACATGACAGGCGCAAACGTAAACCCTCAATTTGTTGAAAATTATGACGGAAACGATATTGTTTTGAACGAATCCCTGAACGTAATCCTTTCGCCAAAGGAATTCCCGGAACTTCCACAGTATAAAGGGCATACACTTATTACAACGGACGGCACAACACTGCTTGGTGCTGATAATAAAGCCGGTATCGCTGAAATTATGACGGCGATGCATTACTTAATTCAACATCCGGAAATTAAGCACGGAAAAATCCGCGTGGCATTCACGCCGGACGAAGAAATCGGCAGAGGTCCGCACAAATTTGATGTAAAAGCATTTGACGCTACCTATGCATACACAATGGATGGCGGTCCGCTTGGCGAGCTTCAATACGAAAGCTTCAATGCCGCTGAAGCAAAGGTAAAAATAAAAGGCAAAAACGTGCACCCTGGTACAGCGAAAGATAAAATGATCAATTCGACAAAAATTGCAATTGAATTCCAAAGCAAGCTACCGGCTGAAGAAGCGCCGGAATTTACAGATGGGTATGAAGGGTTCTACCACTTGATTTCTTTCAATGGTGATGTAGAGGAAACCAATCTGTACTACATTATCCGTGACTTTGATAAAGAAGCATTTGCTTCCCGCAAGGAAAAAATGCAGGCCATAGCTGCCGAGTTGCAGGAGAAGTATGGAAAAGACCGCGTCATCCTTGAAATTAATGATCAATATTTCAATATGGGAGAAAAAATCGAGCCCGTAAAAGAAATCGTCGATATCGCCTACCAAGCGATGAAAAACTTGGACATTGAGCCAATCATCCAGCCGATTCGCGGCGGTACAGACGGCTCCCAGCTTTCTTACATGGGCCTTCCTACTCCGAACGTTTTCACTGGCGGAGAAAACTACCACGGAAAATTTGAATATATCTCTGTGGATAACATGGTCAAAGCAACCAATGTCATCATTGAGATTGTAAAACTGTACGAACAAAGAGCATGACAAAAAAGCAGCTGTATGGGAAGTTAACCCTTCCTCATACAGCTGCTTTCCTTTTTTAATATAGCAAAGACGTTTGATGAAAATAATTTGGCGTTTTCACTTCATTATTGTACGGTTGATGATAAATATGTGTAGTAGCAGGAGAAACGGGAGGAATGAGCCATACCCAATTACCTGTTACCCTCCGGCCGCATGCTGCTTCCTGCTTCTCAAATAAAGCAAACTGATTAGCAGCCGTATGGTGGTCGACAATTGTCACACCTTGCTTCTTATAAGAGTAAAGAACCGCTTTATTGAGCTCCACTAAAGCCTGATCTTTCCATAAAGAAGATAGACGAGTCATATCAAGTTGCATCATCTCCGCTACCGCTGGCAATAAGTTATAGCGATCGGTATCCGCCAAATTTCTGGCACCGATTTCCGTTCCCATATACCAGCCGTTAAAAGGGGCCGCACTATATGAGATGCCTCCAATTTCCAAGCGCATATCTGAAATAATCGGAACGGCATACCACTTAATACCCAAATCGCGAATCGGCAGCTCAGGATGCTCAATCGTCACTTCCATTACTGCTTCTGAAGGAATCTTTCTATAAACAGGATCTCGTCCATCAATTGAAAACACGAACGGAAGAAGATCAAATGCTGTCTGCTCACCGCTCCAACCAAGCTGTTCACACATCTTCGTAAAAGCAGCAGAATGCGAGTCGCCGATGATGCCATTGTCTGTTTCATAGCCTGCATAGCGAAGCAGCTGATGATTATGAATGCGAATACAGTCACGCTCACTCTTATATGGTTTAAACACCGTAATCGTCGGACGTATTTTCCCAGTATTCGTTGCAAATTGTACATGATGAAGCAAAGCCTCATACACACCTTCTTCATCCTGCACCTCTCTGGCATCCAACACCGTCAGGCTGCTCCAAAACAATCTGCCGATACAGCGGTTGCTGTTTCTCCAAGCCATACGCGCCCCGTGAACAAGCTCATCAAACGTATGCTCATAGGTGCCTGTATGCTGTATTTCTTGTTCAATTTCCTTCAAACGCCCTAGGACCTCCGACTCTCGACTCCACTCTCGGTAACATTCTTCTATAAATACAGCTGCTTGACCGTATAATCGTTCTTTTATCATAATTCCGTACCCCTTACTATTAGTAACTCTATTATGCTAGTAAAATACTAAGAAAAGCGAACGATAACATCTCCTTATATTTCGAACTTTTTGTTAACTAAAGGAATGACTAAAAAAGGGATATCTGAGTATTAAAGAAAAAACATTACTATTTTGATATAATATCTATTTCTTAACAAGTTCATTTTTTGATTTACTATAATAGGATATGATTGAGACAACTGTATAGGGGACGGTGAGTAACATGAAAGAAAATCATTCAATAGCCGGAAAGAATTTTGTCATAACCGGAAGACTATCAAAAACACGTAGAGAAATTGCCTCGGAGATTATTGCAAACGGCGGGAATATGATGGGTGCCGTTACAGCCAAAACAGATTATTTAATTGTCGGCCAGCGCTTCGGCAACACGAAAATCTCCGCTGCCTTGAGGCTCGGAACATTTACGATAACAGAAGAAGAATTTTTTCAAATGATACAAAAAGAGCATTGATTTTCATGACAATGCTCTTTTTTATTATATTAGAATACTTTTTTGCGGTTGTTGTCGAAAATTCTAATGAAAATTTCTAATTTTTGTATTGACCTCGATAATGAAAATCATTATCATTCTAGTTGAAAATGATTTTCATTATTAGTATGAACTGGGGGATTTACATGAAAAAGGGATTTACATATTT
>JBJFHH010000213.1:29375-34336 GCA_051893475.1 Bacillus sp. (in: firmicutes)
GATGTTGTATTGGCAAATAATCCGCTTAACTTGAAAGACATTGCCAGCATAGAAGGAGTCGGTTCCCAGATTATTTTGACGCATGCCAATTCAGTGAGTGACATTCAAAACCAGATTACGCTATTCGGCGACATGATTCAAAAACAAGATAAAGCGAAAGAGCTTGTAGCAGACATCGAACAAAAAGTTGCGGACATTGAAGCAAAAGCAACCGATGCTAAAACACGTGTATTACTTATTTACGGCGCGCCAGGTACATACATGGCTGCTCTGCCAAACTCTTTAAGCGGTAATCTGCTTGAGTTGGCAGGAGGAGAAAATATTGCGTCTGATTATCCGGCAATCGAAAAATATCCGCAATATGCTCAGTTGAATACAGAACGCATTGTTGAAGCAAATCCGGAATATATTTTCTTAATGACTCATGCTGACCCTAATGCTGTTAAAGAGGGCTTTATCAAAGAAATGGAGCAAAACCCGGCTTGGAACAGCATTGATGCAGTGAAAAACGAACGTATTGAAATCTTACCGGCAGATTTATTCGGCGACAATCCTGGCACAAAAGTAGTGGATGCGCTTGACTATATGCATACATTGCTTAAAAGCGCTCAATAAACAATGGATATTCAAAAAAGAACAACCCGGAGGAAATGGGGATTTATACTCTCCCCGTTTCTTCTCATTATTGCTGCTATATATGGGTTAACTTCCGGCTCAGTACCGATATCAATCAGTGATATTTTAGCTGTATTCACTGGAGGAGAAGCCATACATGAAACAATTATTCTTGATTTGCGGCTGCCTCGTGTTTTGATCGGATTGCTTGTTGGAGCTTGTCTCGCCGTTTCTGGAGCTCTTTTACAAGGCGTTATGAAAAATCCATTGGCCGACCCCGGTATCATCGGTGTGACGGCAGGAGGAGGTTTGGCAGCCAGCTTCACAATGGTGGCACTTCCTCACCTATCTTATCTATTGCCTATTACAGCCTTTGCGGGGGCTTTTGTCACTGCTATTGTCATCTACTTACTAGCGTGGGATAAAGGTGCCTCTCCTATTAAAATTATTTTGGCCGGCGTTGCGATTAATGCACTGCTAGGTGCTGTGCAAAATGGCATTATGGTTATTTACAGCGACCGTGTTCAGGCAGTGCTTCCGTGGTTATCAGGAGGATTAAGCGGCCGCAGCTGGTATCATCTTGAATTTATGGCTCCTTATGCGATCATTGGCTTAATTTTGTCGTTATTCGCAATTCGCTCAGCCAATGTGTTGCTGCTCGGGGATGATTCAGCCAAACTGCTCGGCCAGCGCGTTGAATTAAAACGTCTGCTCATCATTCTTTTAGCAGCATTCCTAGCAGGAACTGCAGTAAGTGTTTCTGGATTAATCGGCTTTGTCGGTCTCGTCATTCCGCATGTCATTCGCTTACTGATGGGTGATGATTATCGTTATTTGATTCCCTTATCCGCTGTGGGCGGCGCTGTTTTAGTCGTTTTTGCCGATACGGCCGCAAGATCGTGGTTTGACCCGATTGAATTGCCCGTCGGTATCTTGCTCGCATGTTTAGGAGCACCGTTCTTTTTAACTTTATTGAAGAAACGGAGATTGATTTAAATGATTGCCATTGAAGCGAAAAATATAAGCCATCATGTAGAAGGATTTGCTTTGAATGATATTAATCTTGCCATACCAAAAGAGAAGATTACGACTATTATAGGGCCGAATGGCTCAGGTAAATCGACATTTTTAAAAATCATTTCTCAACTTCTAACATGTAAATGCGGAGAAATCTGCATTTATGATAAGCCGGTAGCATGCTATAAGAAAAAGGATTTTGCCAGAACAGTCTCAATGCTCCCGCAATCGAAGCAGTCTCTTCCTGATATAACGGTAAAGGAACTTGTCTCTTATGGACGCTCACCTTATAAAAGCCTCTTTCAAAAAGGAAATACATCAACTGATGAAGAAATTATCGAATGGGCGATGGAAGTAACCGGAACAGCGAAAAATCAAAACCGCATGTTTCATTCCTTATCGGGAGGCGAGCAGCAAAAAGCGAGAATTGCGATGGCTCTTGCGCAAAAAACAGACATTTTGCTGCTGGATGAACCAACAACCTATCTCGATATCGCTCATCAAATTGATGTAATGGAAATTTTGCAGGAAATTAATAAAGAATACAAAATTACCATTGTCATGGTTCTTCATGAACTGCAGCAAGCAGCTGCTTACAGTGACTTTTTAATTGCTTTAAAGGGGGGATGCGTAGCGGATTTCGGAGAGCCGCAAAGCATATTGACATCAGAATTTTTAAAAACCGTGTACAATATAGATGCGAGCATCAGATTTGAAGACAGTTATCCAATCATTATTCCAAATAAAGCGACAAAGGGGAAATAAATTATGGTAATCGTAACAAACCGCATTAAAACTAAAGTAGGATTTGCAGAAAAAATGGCTCCTGGATTTGTTCGTCCAAGCTCATTACATCAATTCGAAGGCTTCATTAAAGTAGAAGTTGCTGTCACTCAAGATACAACTGAATATGATGAGCTGAATGTAAATATGTATTGGGAAAACCTAGATAACTTTACAGCTTGGAGAAATAGCGATTCATTCAGAGATGCTCATAAGCGCCCTGAACCAGGATCAGAAGCTGAAAAACAGGAAAAAGAAAATTCACCTATCTTAGGCAATGAAATTATCATTCAAAACATTGTTGCTTCTACTGAAGCAATCCCTACTAAATAATCATTATAAGAAGAGTCAGCGCCTATATTTGACGCCGACTCTTTTTTAATCTTCCAGTGCTTCCTCAAGCTTTTTCATTTGTTTAATTTGCTTACTTTGGTTTGCAATAATCTGATTTGCAATCTTTTGCAATTCTTTATTGTTTGTATACTTCAATATATTAGTTGCCATTGCAACTGCTCCTTCATGATGCGGTAACATTTCCTCCAGGAAATCCAGGTCTATATTACCCGTCGGCTCAGCATCCTCCATTTCCTTCACCATTTTTTTAAAAGCTCTTTCATACCCTTTTAAGTATTCTGCTTCCTTCTTCTTATCTACTTGCGGATTATCCTTTAATTCATCAAGCAATGCTTTCATTTGTTGAATACCGGATAATTGCTCCTTTATAATTGCTGCAGCCAATTCCTTAACCTTTGTATTAGAACCGTAATCCAATAAATTTTCCGACATCGATACAGCTGCCTCATGATGAGGAATCATCTCATAAAGGAAATCTAAGGATGGATCTCCCGTTTTGGGTGCATCTGTCATCTCGTCCTGCATGACTTGCATAATACTTTTATAGTTTTCAATATATTTACTTTCATCCGGATCTAAGGCTGCATGGACACTCAAACTGGAAGCCAGCAGTGCATACGCCAACAAAACAACTATTGCTTTCTTAATTTTCATTCCCATGATATTTCCTCCTGTTGAAATATGCTCCATCTTATTATGGATAAGAAAAAGATGATTATTCAATATTGTACGCATTAATCCCTCTATACATAATAGAGCGTTTTCTAATCCATAATATAAAATGACTATTTATGAAAAGTAAGGAGTTAACATCATGACAAAAAAACGATATACAATTGCACTATTATTTCTTCTGCCTCTCACTTTCTTCTTACCAGCTTTTCACGCATCCGCAGTGCCACTTGAGCATAAAAGAGATATTGCATGCAACCCTTTAACAACTAAATTAAAGATGGAAGAAAGACGGCTTTGGAGTGAGCACGTATTCTGGACGAGAAATCTTATTATAAGTGACATTGAAAACCTTCCGGACAAAGAAGCAGTACTGCAAAGACTATTGAGAAACCAAGATGATATCGGTAATTCTATTAAGCCTTATTATGGAGAAAAGGCGGGAAATCAATTAGCTAGGCTATTGCGGGAACACATTTTAATTGCTGTCAAAGTAGTAGATGCAGCTAAAAAAGGGGACACAAAAGCACTCGAAGTAAGCAATCAAAAATGGTATCAAAATGCAAGTGATATAGCGACTTTCTTAAGCAATGCTAATCCGAATTGGTCAAAAACTGAGCTAAAGCAAATGCTCGATACCCATTTGCAATTTGTAACGGAAGAAGTTGTCGCAAGGCTGAAGAAGGATTGGAAAGCGAATATTGCTGCCATTGATGAAGGAGAAAAACATATGCTTAAATTTGCAGATATATTGGCTAACGGCATCATCGAACAGTTCCCAAATAAGTTCAAATAATAAAAAAAGGACAACTCATACTGTTAAACAGGAGGGCTGTCCCTTCTTCTATTTAAGCTTCTATTGATCTGCAAACATCTACCCATTTCACTGCATTAGAGTAGATAAATAAATCATCACACGTTAATTCGATTGCCGAATTTGTGCTTCCACAGGCAGGAAAAACTGAAGTAAAACGTTTCATTGACAAATCCAAATATACATTTAAATCATTTTGCAATCCAAAGGGGCATACTCCTCCAATCTCATGACCTGTCAAATGCAAAACCTCATCTGGAGCAAGCATTCTAGCTTTGAAACCAAACTCCTCACGAAACTTTTTATTATCAATTTTTGTGTCTCCAGCCGTAACGATTAAAATCGATCCCTCCTCATTTCTTAAAGAAATCGTTTTAGCGATTCGTGCAGGCATAACTCCAATGGTAGCAGCAGCCTGCTCAACCGTTGCGCTTGATTGCTCAAACTCCATGATTCTTCCGTCCATATCAAGTCTTTTAAAATGATCCCTAACAGCTTCAATCCCCATCATTATTCCTCCCATTACCTATCTTTTAGTTTTCAGAGATTATACCATATTTTTCCCTAATCACATAATAGAGCTATCGGATAAGCAGGATATAGGAAGTTTCTCAGACAAAAAAAAGAACCCGTTACAGGGTTCTATTCTTACGCGCCTTAGAGGATTCGAACCTCTGACACACGGCTTAGAAGGCCGTTGCTCTAT
>JBJFHH010000214.1:0-4002 GCA_051893475.1 Bacillus sp. (in: firmicutes)
CTCATGATACAGCCTCTTTTATTTATTTGAGAAACGGACTTGTAAGAATATAGCCTGTATAATATACCCATTCTTTCATAAAAAACGGCAGCTTCGTTTCCATTGATTGAAAAGCAGAAGTTTGTGTCGGCGAAGAATGTACAGTAATATGATGCTGCTCTGCCAAATAAACAGAACGTTTCATATGCAGAGGGTCACTGACTAAAATATACGAATCGAAATCATATCCTTGTAGCTCAACAGCTTCTAATGCATATTCGATATTTTCCTTCGTAACCATTGATTTTTCTTCTATTATAATATGGTCTTCATCCACGCCTTGTTCAATTGCGTATTCCTTCGATGTCAAAGCTTCTGATTTTACTTCTCCTTCAGCTGTTCCGCCTGTAAAAATGATATACTCAACCTTGCCTTCCTCATACAATTCAATCGCATGATTGATTCTTTCCTTCAAAACCGGAGATGGTTTCCCATTCCATGCAGCAGCCCCTAAAACAATTGCCGCATCACTTTTGTCCTCATCATTTTCAAGACTGAATGTGTACACACTCAAAGCCGTATGTAACAAAAAACAAAAAACGAAAATGAACAGCATTTTTACAAATTTCACCATATTATTGTTTCACCTTTGTTCCTTTATTGACAACCCTCTTTCAATCATACATTGACTTCAAGGTGAAAATCTACTATTTTAAACAAAAATATTTGGGAATATTTCGGTCAAACATAGCAATCAATCCTATGTCCTTTACCCGTTATATACGACATATTATCCCATTTTATTGGCTGAAACGTGTTTTTTCGATATTCAGTAGAGACATCCGGACGAGGATACATGTTCATTTGAGGCATAGGAGGATGTTCGGCCATACGAGCCTGTAATGTCAACGCAAAAACCGGCAGTGTTCCTTTTACAGCGGCAATAATTCTCATATTGTCATTGCGATAATCAATACGGTTAGCATATGCAATCGATTGATACGGATTAACTGGCAAAATATAACCCATTTCTTCTCCCCCTTTACTGCAAGTAAAATTTTCTATTCTCTTTGAGGTCGACTATATGCATGCTTTTTGTTTATACTATGATTTGTTAAGATGAAGAATACTACTTTAAATGAAATGATATGAGGGTACTATATGAAAACGGCAAAATTTCAACAAGAAACGATCAAATTGGCTCATCTGTCACCGGAGCTTCTTCAGCTGAATTTTGAACGCGGAAAAAAAGGATTGCTTTCTTGTCCTGTTTGCGGAGATCAAGTGCGCTTATATATCGGTATTGCCAAAGAACCGCACTTTTATCACAGCCAAACGGACAAGCCGGCTTGTCAAAGCAGCGAACTAGCGGCAGTAAGCTCCGCAAAGAAAGAGGAAGCCTTTATAGAACGAGGCGGCTTTCGACTGCCTGCTTCCAGAAGCATTACAGCCACAACGGAGTCCTTCTCCTTTAAACCTTCTAGAAGCATTAGCGGAAATCCTCCTTTTTTGCCGGTCGCCCCGAAAAGGAACGATTCTCTTCATCCTTTTTTGACGGCTCTTGAACAATCTGGCGTCACCTTGGATGATGAACAGCGTGAAGCTGTCGTAAACACAGAAGGGCCTTTGCTCGTTTTATCTGGTGCAGGAAGCGGCAAAACAAGAGTATTAACAGCTCGGACGGCTTATTTAATGAGAGCGATGAATATACCGCCATCACAAATTTTATTAGTTACCTTTACCGCTAAGGCCGCCAAGGAAATGAAAGAGCGGATGCTCAGCTATCCTGGTATAACAGCAGCTGATGTCTCGGCGCTTGTTGCCGGCACCTTCCATAGTATCTTTTATAAAATCCTTCTCTTTCACGAACGGGAACGCTGGCAAAATAACGCCTTAATCAAATATGACTGGGAAAAGGAAAATATGCTGAAAATGGCCGGCAGAGAGCGCGGACTTGATGACAAAGAATTCGCCTACGATGCAGCTATCCAGCAAATCGGCCTATGGAAAAACTCTCTGCTCTTCCCTCAGGATATTAAACCGCAGGACGAATGGGAAGAAGATTGCCGATATTTATACACAAAATATGAAGCTAGCAAAAACGCAGCCGGCAAATTCGATTTTGATGATATGTTGATTGGCTGCTATCACTTTTTCACGGAAAATCCTGATATTCTTGAAAAATATCAAAAACGCTTTTCGCATATTTTGATTGACGAGTTTCAGGACATTAACAAGGTACAATATAAACTGATGAAAATGTTGTCGAAGCTAAATCGTAATATTTGTGTTGTTGGTGATGATGATCAATCGATTTACGCTTTCCGTGGAAGTGATCCATCGTTCATTCTTGATTTCGAGAAAGATTTCCCGGAAGCAAAGGTCATTAGATTATCACAAAATTATCGTTCTTCTCATCAAATTGTTGCAACGGCAAATCGAATGATCAGCAAAAACGAACGACGAAAAGAGAAAACAATGATCGCCCAGCATAACGACGGAGAAGCACCGATCATGTTTTATCCTTACGACGAAGAACAAGAAGCAACCATGGTGGTAACCGACATCGCTGAAAAAATTGCAGCCGGCGCCAATCCTGCCGATTTTGCCATCCTTTATCGGACACACACGATGTCGCGCGCGATTTTTGAACGGCTGGCCGAGTCGAATTTGCCGTTTGTAATCGATCAAGATTCCGAAAGCTTTTACCAAAGACGATTGGTCCGCAGCATGCTCGCCTTTCTGCGCTTAAGTCTTGATGCTGATGATATTCATGCGATTGCCGATATTTTACCGGCAATGTTTCTGCGCAACAATTTGCTGCAGGAAATTAAAGCGCAAATGATTTTACAGGATTGCGATGCTTTAACGGCTCTTTCTAAAATCAAGACCGGACATGCCTTTCAGGAAAGAAAACTCAGCAAGTTGCCTGGGCAAATCAAAAGCTTGCAAAACATTCCACCTGCCGTTGCACTTGAACGCATAGAAAAGGATATGGGCTTTAATGACTACGTCAAGAAACGAGGCAATGAGGGCAACAAGATGGAAAAAGGGTCGGATGATGTCCGCAACTTAAAAGTAGCAGCGAAACGATTCCAAGATTGCCGCTCCTTCATTCAGCATGCCGACCATATGAGCGCGATGAACAAGGAAATTAAAAACTTATCGAAGCATTTTCCGCAGGCCATCACCCTAACGACCATCCATCGCGCAAAGGGCCTCGAATACGGTCATGTATACATTCTTAGCGCTGTTGACGGCGGAATCCCTCACGATTACGCAATGGATGATTACCGTAAAGGCAACAAACATGCTTTAGAAGAAGAAAGGCGGCTCATGTATGTGGCCGCAACTCGCGCCAAACAACAACTGTACTTCTCCGTTCTGCAAACACGAGGCGGAAAGACCGCTTACCCATCCCGTTTTTTATATTTATAAAAAACAAAAACGGAAGCAAAAGAGACAATGCCTAGTGCTTCACACTAAGTATTGTCTCTTTTTTTAAGTACCGTCACTTTTTATTCATCATACCGGCAATTGTACTGAAATCAAGCTGTTTGCCGTCATTAATAATCGAGCGGACAATATTATCTTCCATCTCTTTATTGACTGGCTTACCCGCCATTTGCGATATTCTTTGAATGACGCCCCTGATCGTCTTTTCATCCTGTAAGTTCGCACCTTGCAAAGAGTTCGCCAAATCCATGACATCCTTCATATTCACACCGGTTTTCTTTTCCATGTTCTTAAAAAAATTCGAATCCACGTTCACAGCCCCTCCTTCTTCTGTCAGTTCATTGTATGTAAACGAAGATCATATGTGCTTTTCCAACCGCCAATGAGCCGGCAACAACGTGTAAATCTCACAAAAAATTTAAGCCTAGTCCATACCATTTTCTATGCACCGACATATGATATGTTGAATAAAAACATAAAGGAGAGGAACGCCATGTCATTTAGAAGAAACCATAGAAGACGCCATCACTGTTCTTCATGCACCCATCACGAATCCAGCTCCAGCTC
>JBJFHH010000214.1:4102-8395 GCA_051893475.1 Bacillus sp. (in: firmicutes)
ATCATCATCATCATCTTCTTCGTCTTCATCAACATCTCCAATCGTCCATGAAAGTTGTGTAAGATGGGTGCCGACATCTTTAGGATCAGGCGCCGGAACAACCTGTTGGAGATCATCCAATAACCATTGCGAATCATCATCTTCTTCGTCTTCATCTTCATCATCGTCATCGTCACTATCGTCATCATATGAAACTGCCAACAACCCGACATCCCGAAGAAAATGCCGCCGTCGATGCTGCCGCAATAGATAATGGACAATAAAAAATATCCCAAACACGGGATATTTTTTTATTTAACAAAAATAAAACGGGACCAAAAGCCCCGTTTTATTTTCAATTAGAAACAGAAAGATGCTCCAACGATAATTAACAAGATGAACAATACAACAACTAGTACAAAAGTTGAGCCAGAGCCGCCGTAGCCACCTCCATAACCGTAACCAGGACAGCATCCTCCGCCATATCCATATCCACCGTACATTCCCTTCACCTCGCTTTCGCTAGTTCTCTTATACATATGAAAGACAAAGGCAAATGGTATAGACATATCCCCATCAGCTTCGGCCTAATTTACAAGCAATATATGTAATCGATTATAATGAGGTGCGGACTTCGAATGGAAATAGGCTGCCCATTTATCATTTGGAAAGTCAGCCTTTCGGTTTAAAAACTAAAGCCCCGATAAATCCAAATACGATGGCCGATGAAATCCCTGCACTGGCAATCTCAAACATCCCAGTTAATACACCGACAATACCATGCTGTTCAGCCTCCTGCATGGCGCCGTTCACTAGCGTATTGCCAAAGCTCGTAATCGGCACGGTCGCACCAGCTCCGGCGAAGTCTGCCAATGGCTCATACCAGCCAAAACCTGCAATAATCGCTCCGGCCACCACTAAAAAACTCAGTGTATGAGCCGGTGTCAGCTTAAAGACATCAAACATAATCTGCCCAATTACACAAATGAGCCCGCCTATAACAAAGGCCCAGAAAAACATTGGAAGCATACGTCATTCCTCCTTTCTTATTCATATTCCAGTGCTGCAGCATGCGCGATGCACGGAATTGACTCTCCTTGTTGAAAAGACAACGGTGAAAGCAAGGCCCCTGTACTCACTAGCAAAATCCGCTTATACACGCCTTTTTTCATCATATTCAGCAAGTGTCCGTATAAAACAGTCGATGAACAAGCCGCCCCGCTACCTCCCGAAAAGACGTTTTGCTCTTTTTTATAAATAAGCAGACCGCAGTCTAGAAATCGTTCCTTATGCAAATCAAATTTCTTCTCCTCAAATAAATCAGAAGCAACCTTATGACCAATTGCCCCTAAGTCGCCGGTGATGACTGCATCATAATAATTGGGCCCTAAACCAAAATCCTTGTGATGTGCCATAATCGTATCAACGGCAGCCGGCGCCATTGCCCCGCCCATATTCATCGGATCCTTAATGCCCATATCAACCACTTTTCCAATCGTCGCCGCCTTCACTTTAACGGCCGGCTTCATCATGCCGACGCTGCTGCCAAGCAAGGCAACTCCCGCTCCCGTTACAGTCCATTGCGAGGTGGGCGGTTTCTGTCCGCCATAATCTGTCGGATAGCGAAACTGCTTCTCGACAGCTCCCTTATGGCTGGAAGTGCCAGTAAGCACATAATTGGCCCCTCCATAATTAATGATAAAGGAAGCGAGAGCGAGCCCCTCCATAGAAGTTGCACAAGCCCCGAACAACCCTAAATGAGGAATCGCATTTGTACGTGCCGCAAAACTCGTCGGGGTAATTTGATTGATTAAATCACCCGCCAAAAAGAAGTCCACTTTTTCTTTTTTCAAAGTCGCCTTTTGCAGCGCAATCGCAACAGCATCCTCTAGCATCTTTCTGTGCGCCTTCTCATGCGTTGCTTCATTCGCATAGGTTTGATCGTATAAAAGGTCAAATGAATCCTTTAAAGGACCTTGCCCCTCCATCGGTCCGCCTGTCACTCCTGTATGTAAGATTGCCGGATTATTGGCAAATTGCCATGATTGTTTGCCGATCAGCATCCTTCAACCTCCTATAGCCGCGATAATCGTTTTAATGAGTGCCACAACAAACGCCGAGAAAACGCCGAATACAATAACCGATCCTGCTAGTTTAAAAATATTGCCGCCGACACCGAGCACATACCCTTCCGTCTTATGTTCAATCGCCGCCGAAACAACCGCATTTCCAAACCCCGTCACCGGCACCGCACTACCCGCTCCGCCGATTTGGCCAAGTTTTTTATATAAACCGAATCCTGTCAGCAACATCGAAATGAACACTAATGTAGCTACCGTCGGATTACCTGCTGTTTGCTCGGTAAAATTAAAAAAGTACAAATAAAATAAAGTCAGACATTGACCAAACATACAAATAAGCCCACCGACCAAGAAGGCTCGTACACAATTTTTCAAAATCGGGCGTTTTGTTTCATCCTGCTTCTCTAATTCCTGATATTTTTTTTGTTTCGCAGTCAACTGGTCTTTTTTCGCCATCCTCTAACCTCCTCTCACGTTTTCTCTTGCTCAAGCTTAATGATTTTCTTAAATTGCTTCCGAGCCTTTTTACGCGAATAATTCTCATCCTTCAAGTCTTCATTCAGCTCTACAGCCTCCAAAAAAATCTTAAAATCGCTTGAAACCGTGAATTTACGGTCCGTATACTTTTTTTCAAGCTTCTTCTGCAGTTCCTTTTCGATTTTCTTCATCTTAAATCGCTTCATCTGTTTGACTTTATACGCCACTAAAACACGTTTTTTCCCGACAATAATAGCAGCATCATATATTTCAGGCATCTTCAACACATAATCATGCAGTTCCTCGGAAAATTGAAATTCTTCATCCGTCTCATATAAAACTGCCGGATGCGGATTCGTTGTTTTGAAAAGCGCCCATTTGGCATCGCCTTTTTTAGAAATTCCTTCACAGCCCGTCAAAAAAAGCAGACTCCCAATCATCATGATTATTGCAGCTCTCACTGCTCGCATCTTGTATGTCACTTTCTCACTCCTTCCTACTAACATATACTTTGCAGATAAGCTGAAAATATAAGCAGACAATAAGAAAAACCGTTACCGGTCCTTTTGGGTGAGAAATAAACTCCTAAATTGACAGTTTTTTTCGGATGTTTTCCTTCTGTTAAAAAATATATACTTTCTTAAAAAGAAAAAAAGAGTTGCTAAACGCAACCCTCATAACTCGATCATTCAATAATGCTTTTTCTTTTTTTTCGAACAACCGCAATCCTGCTTCTGTTTATTAGGATATGGACTCACGGCCTTTTGCGGCTGAGAAGCGGGATGAATGATATATTTTTTTTGCATCATAATTATTGCCTCCCACACTTTTAAATTAGCGGACAACTATTCCTTCAATCAGATGGCAACGAACATGCCATAAAGTATCATATGAAAATAATACAAGCTTGCCTCATTCAACTGCCCACTTTTCACTCATAAAGCAGTTGCTGAACGACCATTTCGATAAGCGATGCCGTGCCGGCAATCGCAAGAACGATGATGACAGGACTGGCCCAAGCCGGATAAAAAAACGATAGAGCGACAAGAAATGCCGCAGTCCAAATCCCTGTGCACCAATAACAGCTTAACAGCTCGCCAATCCATTTCCTTAATCCATATTTCTTCGGAACATAATAAATCTCAATTTCTCCGTCTTTAGCCCTTTCTTTAATCTCATCAAAGAAAGGTTTTCGCAAAAAACTCGTTATTTTATCATAAACAATCAATCTTGTTAAACGAAAACAAGCTAACGATAATATAATAAATTCCAGAGTATGATCAATCATTGTAATCCTCCCAACAACGTATATGTGGCAAATACACTAAAAATGGGCAAGTAACTCATTCATTTTGACCAAAGCCTTCATACTCTGATAGTGACAGATGTCAAATAATTATTAGGAGGAATACGAATGAGTTGTGGAAGTGATAAATTCTCAAACGACTGCGTTTGTTCAACATTGCTAGCAATTGCGGATGCACAAGATAAAATCGAACATGACCACCATACAGGTTGCCGCAAATCCATTGAAGAACTAAAAGGTCACATAAAATCAAGAGGCTTCGATACAATCCCTGTACTATTAACAGTCTGCGACACACCTTTCTCAGCTGTCGGAGCATCAAGACACTCTTCTCATGAACGTCATTTTAACATATTCAAAAGTTTCTTATTCCGCGTTCATGAAGTAAGCGAAAACACTTGCTGCGCAACTTTGGAATTGCTGGACCCAGTCAGAAAATTTTGCCCGTGC
>JBJFHH010000215.1:0-2036 GCA_051893475.1 Bacillus sp. (in: firmicutes)
AAGAACCTAAAGGACCGAAAGAACCTAAAGGACCAAAAGAACCTAAAGGACCAAACAGGCCAAAATCATACGGAGCAAATAATACTCTTGTAACAACTTCTCGTTATGAGGAGCTAAAAAAGAAAATGCGAGAAAAACTACGCGGTCAAGCAAATATAGGTGTAGACCCTGAAATCCTTGCTATTGGAACGGAAATGGCATTGTATCACATAGAAGCTGGTGCGAGGAAATTCTCTGATTTTGCGAAGTGTATGATTGATGATTTGGGTGATTCTATTCGTCCTTATTTGAAATCGCTGTATAATGCTGTGCGCGATTTGCCTGAAGTGGAGGAAGTTGGGCTTGTGAAAGAGATGGACGCATATGATAGTGTGCGCTCATTTGATGTGGCTAACTTTGATAGCAATTCTGTGGAGATAGAAACAGCAGAGGAACTTGATGAGCAGGATGCGATAAAAGGAGTTCCTGATTGGAAGGAGGATATAGCAAATAATGCAAGAGCACGTGGATACAGGAGGTATGCTGGTCACAAATATGATAGGCAAGAAAAGTTGGAACCGTTGCAAGGGAAAGAAGTTGGCGTTAAATTCGCTACGGATGTTACAGTAAATGGCCACATTGCTGTAATTAGTGCAAAACATTTGCAGCCATCTCATATTGGAGGTGAACGAAACCCATACCATTTCATTGATGAAGCACAGCCAAAAGAGCGAAAAGATGCAGCAAGCCAATTAGCAGCAAACAAAATTGCATCTAACATAAGACCGGAAGAAATAACGACTACAGTTACCGCCTATACAGGTGCACCATCAGTGAATGAACGAGGTGAAGTTATTCAAGGGAATAACAGGAGTGAAGCACTTCGTATTATGTGGGAAGAACATAAAGACCAAGCAGAAAAGTATAAGCAATACATTATTGAGCATGCAGAAGAGTTTGGTATTAATCCAGAAGAAATAATGGATATTGAGCAACCTGTTCTTGTTGCAATGTTACCTGTTAGTGACGAAGAAGCTATTAAACTTGGTCAATACACTGCTAATGACACAGAAACAGGCGGAATAGAAAGAATAAACGCAAAAAACACATCACTTAAAATGGGTGATGATACTCGGTCATTTGCGAATATTCTTTTACGCACAAAAGATGATGATGCTTCTTTTTCAGAACTTGTTGACAAGAACGGTTTAGAAGTTCTTAAATGGATGAACGCTAAGAAGTATATAACAGATACACAATATCAAAGCGCATTCGATACAAGAGGAAATATAACAGCAGAAGCAAAGAACGATTTGAAGGCAATTTTGTACCAAAGTATATTTCAAAATAGCGTCACACAAATAGAAGAGATGTTTGGTGAATTACCTGCAAAAGCGCAAAAAGCAATTCTTGCTACTGCTTTCCGTGACGAAAATAGTAACGAAAAAGACAGAATTATTGGAGAGATTCAAAGTAGTATTATTGCTTTCAGCAAATTATTGGCTTTTTCAGATTTTAGCAAGGCAACAAACTTTAAGGATGCAAGAGCGGCTATTGAGTTATGGAAGCGTCAATACCAGTTTGACGATTCTACAGGAGAAAGTTTTGTGCCTGCAGAAAAGTTTAGTAACTTTGCTTTGATATTATGCGCGATGTATAAAGGAGAAAAACAGAGTAATATACAAGGCTCATTTAACAAGCTGTACGATATTATTCAAGGAACTCAAGAAGAAAACCTTTTTGAATCTCCAGACAATACACCGAAATCAGTAAAAGAAGCAATTAAATCCGTATTTAATATTGATTATGATGGACAGAAAGGAAGTATTCCTCTGGTTGGCAGTAATAAAGAGAGCGAAACAGGGGATAAAGGAAGCAAAGGAGATGCTGGAGCAGGAAAACCAGCTAAGGATGGAAATGAACCTTCCAACAGTGGAACAGGAGCTAATTCAGATTCTGGAAGCGAAGGAATAGAAGAAGGTAAGAAAAATGATGAAGACACCTTGTTTTTGCTGATTGATGCTGCAAGGAATGGAGATAAAAAAGCATCTGAACAA
>JBJFHH010000216.1:0-25577 GCA_051893475.1 Bacillus sp. (in: firmicutes)
AAAAATCAACGGCCTGTGCCTGTCGTTGTTCAAAAGTGAACAATCGTCTGAAGCCGCATTCTTTTGCCAGTTCATGAGCATCGCCAATATTTGCGCCAACTGTTTCAGCAGCATGCGAATCAGAGCCGATTGTTAATATGTCTCCGCCAAGTTCTCTATATAACTGCAAAATTTGCTTGGACGGCATTGTATCTTGTAGCGAACCACGCAGGCCGGATGTATTGATTTCGATGCCGATGCCGCGCTCAATCGCTTTCTCTAAAATTGCATGCAGAACCTCGCGGTGCTCGTTGAAATCGTAAACGCCAATTGTGTCATGGCTGTAACGTTTAATCAAATCGAGATGGGCGATGACATCAATATCGGCACCGCACACCATTTTATATACCTCTTCAAAATAGCGAGTGTTTGCAGCCGGACCGTGCTCCGCCACAAAAAGCCGCAGTTTCATATTATCAATATTGTGAATCGAGCCCATAATGAAATCAAGCGGCAGCGATTGTAAGGCTTCTTTGTATTGCTCTTTCATTAAATGGGGCTCGCACAATTCGATGCCGGCTTTAATGATCAGTTGTTTGTTGAAGTTTCGACGGCAAACCTCAATATCGCTGAAGTAGCGATCGAAATTCATATGCCCGTATGTAGGAGCAAGCGGGTTGACGGAAAAATGCTCGGTAAAGCATATTTCTTTTACACCGTTTTCAATCGCTTGCCGGCAAATATCTGCCATAACAGCTTTGCTGTCGAAGGAATGTTGGCTATGATGATGATAATCCATTAGTTGTCTAGCTGAACGAGCCGATTCCGCATTTCGGTGTTGCATAAGTGATACCTCCGGATAAAATGAATTTTTCAGTATATGGAAGTGAAGGAAGAAACAATCCTCTTATTCAAATGCTGATAATTATATTTTAATTGAAATTTGCATAATCGGTTTAGTACAATTGAGTTACATATATTATGAATTCTGTGAAAAAGAGAGTAATAAGCAGTTCATGCACAAAGCGAGTCGGGGATGGTGAGAGCCCGGTTGTCATCTTGCTTATGAAGCGCACTTTTGAGAAGATTGCCTGAAACTATGCAGTAGGGTAATCCGGGGATTAGCACCTCGTTAACAAACAAAGCCGGTTCAATTGTGAACAATTAGAGTGGTACCGCGGGAATTCAAGCTCTCGTCTCTTCAATTTATAGAGACGGGGGCTTTTTTATATTAAAAAAGGAGTGAATTGAATGAAATACGTTCAAGAATTTGCATCTGCACTTTATCCGAATGTAAAAGATGAGCTATCAATGGAACAAATTGAACAGCTGATCGAAAAACCGAAATACAGCAATCAAGGTGATTTGGCGTTTCCTTGCTTTTCATTGGCGAAAACACGAAGAAAGGCGCCGCAAGCGATTGCGACCGAAATTAGCGAGCAGCTTTCATCGCCTTTATTTGAAAAAATTGAAGTAGTCGGTGGCTATTTGAATGTGTTCTTGAAAAAGGATGCCGTCCTTCAGGAAGTACTGCAAACCATTTTAAAGGAAAAAGAGCAATACGGTCAAAATCATGACGGCGATGATAAAGTCGTAACGATTGATCTGTCCTCTCCGAATATTGCCAAGCCATTCTCAATGGGACATTTACGTTCAACCGTTATCGGTAATGCGTTGTCACTTATTTTCCAAAAAAACGGCTATGAAACAGTGAAAATCAATCATTTAGGAGATTGGGGCACACAATTCGGTAAGCTGATTACGGCTTATAAAAAATGGGGCTCGGAGGAAGCGGTCAGAGAGCATCCGATTAAAGAGCTGCTAAAGCTGTATGTTAAATTCCACGATGAAGCGGTTAATGACCCGTCTCTTGAAGATGACGCACGAAAATGGTTTAAGCTTCTCGAGGACGGCAATGCAGAAGCGAAGGAGCTTTGGCAATGGTTCCGTGATGAATCATTGAAAGAGTTCTCAACGATTTATGACTTGATGGGGATTAAATTTGATTCCTTTGCAGGCGAAGCTTTCTATAACGATAAAATGGATGTCATTATTGATTTGCTTGCCGAAAAGAACTTGCTGACATTATCGGATGGAGCAGAGGTTGTTAACTTAGACGACCAAGAACTGCCGCCTGCTTTGATCAGAAAATCAGATGGCGCGACTTTATATGCAACACGTGATTTGGCAGCGGCTTACTATCGCCAAAATACGTACCACTTCAGCAAGGCGCTTTATGTAGTCGGCAACGAGCAGTCGCATTACTTTAAGCAATTGAAAGCTGTTTTGAAAAAAATGCAGTTTGATTGGGCCGATGATGTCGTGCATATTCCGTTCGGCATGATGCTGAAGGATGGCCGTAAAATGTCGACTCGTAAAGGGAAAGTCGTGCTTCTGGAGGAAGTGCTGAGAGAATCAATCGATACAGTACTGAACACAATTAATGACCGAAATCCGGACCTTGCCGATAAAGAGAAGATTGCTGAAACTGTCGGCGTTGGCGCTGTCGTATTCCATGATTTGAAAAACTACAGATGCAATGATATTGAGTTTTCATTGGAAGATATGCTCCGTTTTGAAGGGGAGACAGGACCATATGTACAATATACACATGCAAGAGCTTGCTCGCTTTTAAGAAAAGGCGATTGGCATGAAGACAGCAAAATCAATCTGAACGGTGAAGAAGAATGGGCAATCATTAAAGAGCTTCAGGAATTCCCGGAAGTTGTTCGCAAAGCATGCGATAAATATGACCCGTCGCTAGTGGCGAAATATGCGATTAACTTGGCTCAAACGTTTAATAAATATTATGGCGAGGTTCGTATTTTGGCGGATGATGAGCAGAAAAATGCCCGTCTGACGCTTGTTTATTGTGTCACAGTTGTGCTGGAGGAAGCACTTCGACTATTAGGATTGGGTGCACCGAAAGAAATGTAATCGAGAGGCTGCCGCAGACTTTATACTGCGGTAGCTTTTTTATATATGAAATAAATAATTTTTCAGAACTATTGTCGAAAAACTTTCATATAATGAATATTGTAATCAATGGCAAAACTAGAGGGATGGGAGTATACTATAATCAAATATATATTAGAATGTACATGTAAGCAGAGGTGAGATTATTGAAAGACCAATGTGAAATTGAACATATTAATAATAGTATCGAGCAGGCTGCTGTACTTCGAGAAAATTTGAAGGAGAAGGATTTTACCGATGCGGCCGGTCTTTTTAAGGCGTTATCAGATCCGACGCGAGTGAAAATCGCTTATTTGTTGACACTTAAGGAGCAGTGCGTTTGCGATGTAGCCGACATTGCGGAAGTATCGACAGCGACAGCTTCTCACCATTTGCGTTTATTGCGGGATATAGGCATTGCTTCCTATCGAAAACGAGGAAAGCAAGCATTTTATTGCATTATAGATGAAACGATTAAACAATTGTTGAATTTAACGATTGAAGAAAAGGTCGGTGAACAAAGATGAGTCATGCAAAAACAATCGAACAAGAGAAACAAGTTTACCGTATTCAAGGTTTGGATTGTGCTAACTGCGCGCGGATTTTCGAGCAAAATGTCAAAAACATAGATGGTGTCGAGGATGCAAAGGTCAATTTTGGCGCTGCGAAAATTACGGTAATCGGAGACCATAAATTGGAGCAAGTTCAGGAGGCCGGCGCATTTGAAAAGCTGCAAATTAGTCCAGTGAAGGAAAAGCAAGCACTTCCGAAGAAAAGCTTTTGGCAAAAATATGGTGTGCTGCTTGTATCTTCTCTGTTTCTGGCAGCCGGTTATGTTGCCAATTATACGGTCGGTGAAGATAGCTTTTTAACAATAGGCGCATTTTTATTGAGTATCGTAATCGGCGGTTATTCGATTTTTAAAGTCGGCTTAAAAAATTTAACAAAGCTTCAGTTTGATATGAAAACATTAATGACGATTGCTATCATCGGTGCGGCGATTATCGGTGAATGGAGCGAGGGTGCGGTTGTTGTCATTCTCTTTGCCATCAGTGAGGCACTTGAGCATTATTCGATGGAAAAAGCACGTAAATCAATTACATCGCTGATGGATATCGCACCGAAAACAGCGTTAGTAAGACGAAACGGCCAAGAGATGGAAGTCTCGGTTGATGATATTGTGTTAAATGATACTATGCTTGTGAAGCCGGGCCAAAAAATCGCGATGGACGGCAACGTTGTGAAGGGCCATTCTAATGTCAATCAGGCCGCGATTACCGGTGAATCGATTCCGGTCGAAAAGAGTATAGGCGATGAAGTATATGCCGGTACCCTTAATGTCGAAGGAATGCTTGAGATTCAAGTAACGAAGCTCGTTGATGATACAACGATCGCAAAAATGATTCATCTTGTCGAAGAAGCACAAGGTGAAAGAGCGCCGGCTCAAGCATTTGTGGATGTATTTGCGAAGTATTACACACCGGCGATTATCGTCGTGGCGTTTTTGGTTGCAATCATTCCACCGCTGTTCTTCGAAGGTGAGTGGGTTTCCTGGATTTATCAAGGTTTGGCTGTTTTGGTAGTCGGCTGTCCGTGTGCGCTCGTTATTTCAACGCCGGTAGCGATTGTAACTGCTATCGGTAATGCCGCTAAAAAAGGCGTGCTCATTAAAGGCGGTATTCATCTTGAAGAAGTCCGTAAAATCAAAGCGATTGCTTTTGATAAAACCGGTACGTTAACAAAAGGTGTTCCGGCTGTTACGGATTATGATGTTTTAAATGGCGAGGATTCGGACGTACTGTTCGGAAAAATTTCGGCCCTAGAGGTATTTTCTCAACATCCGCTTTCTCAAGCTTTTATAAAAAAAGCAGAGCAAGATCAAATTGATTACAAGTCCTATGAGATTGAAGATTTTTCTTCTCTAATCGGAAAAGGAATTCAAGGGAAAATTGACGGTGAACAATATTTCATCGGTAATATGACGTTGCTGAAGGAAACAGTCAGTGTTGAACAAGTCCATGCGATCGAGGAACAATTGAAGGTTTATCAGCATCAAGGCAAAACAGCGATGCTGGTCGGTAAGGAAAATGAAATTGTCGCAATTGTGGCGGTTGCTGATGAAGTGCGAGAAAGCAGTAAAGAGGTTGTAACAGCACTGCATGCGCAAGGAATTGAGCATACGATTATGCTGACAGGCGATTCAGCTGAAACGGCAGTCAGCATTGCTAATGGGGTTGGTGTCAGCAGAACAGAAGCGAATTTGCTACCGCAGCATAAGCTGGAAAAAATGAAAGAATTGAAACAGCAATATGAACATGTCGCGATGGTTGGCGATGGCGTCAATGACGCACCGGCATTGGCGGCTGCCAATATTGGAATTGCCATGGGCGGGGTCGGATCAGATACGGCACTGGAAACAGCGGATATTGCTTTAATGGGTGATGATTTACGCAAGCTGCCTTTCGTTATCAAACTAAGCAAAAAAACGATGAATATTATTAAACAAAATATTACGTTCGCACTTGGGTTGAAGCTACTTGCTCTATTACTCGTTGTGCCGGGGTGGCTGACATTATGGATTGCCATTTTCGCAGATCTTGGTGCTACATTACTGGTGACATTAAACAGTTTACGATTATTGCGTGTGAAAGAGTAAAGACAAAAAACTGTATCGGCTTGAGCCGTATAATGGTGAAGTACACATATGGAATTTACAAAAAGCAGAGTCCTAAGGGCTTTGCTTTTTTAATGAAGAGTCGAATCTTGATAAGGGTTATTTTACCATATATGTGCTATAATGAAGATGGCAATTCTGTAACGGAAGTCTCGAAGAATCATAAGGAGATGATTTTTATGACTTGGTATTTAGCTGCAATGATTTTGCCGGCCCTATTAGTCTACATTTTCACAAAAGTCACCTATAATCACTTCGTTGGGCTGGCATTGAGTGTCGCATTAATTAGTGCATCCGCCTATGCTGGCTACACAGACACTTGGCCAATTATCATTCTGGATGCTTGCTCATTGACATTCGGCTTATGGCTGTCCATTCGTTACATTAAAAATACAACACCACCGCACCATAGCGCATAGCATGGTGCTTTTTGCCTTGGAAAAGTACCTTTTTGTTCAAAAATCAAGCCGAATGACGCTATTTTGAATGAAAGTTAAAGAAACTTGTTCAGAAATTGAGAATCTAAGAGGTTGGAAGTCAGAATAGAGGGCTAACCCTGTAAGATAGAGCACAAAATGAAAAAATAGAGCGATAAGCTCACATGATAGAGCGCCCTATAATCTGTAATCACCAAAAACGAATAAGTGTTCGCTTTTTAGTGGTTAGCTTTCTATTATTTGTGGTAAACTGTCTATAAATGAATGCGTTCGTTAATGATATATATAAAGCAAGATGGAGGTAAGCGTACAGTATGAATGAATTTCAGTTAGTCTCAAATTATTCTCCCAGCGGAGATCAGCCGCAAGCGATTGAAACCTTGGTCGAAGGGGTTAAAGCAGGGAAGCGGATGCAGACTTTGCTGGGTGCGACAGGAACCGGGAAGACATTTACGATTTCCAACGTCATTAAAGAAGTAAATAAACCGACCTTGGTTATGGCGCACAATAAGACGCTTGCCGGACAGCTATACAGTGAATTTAAAGAGTTTTTCCCGAACAATGCTGTAGAATATTTCGTCAGCTACTACGATTACTATCAACCGGAAGCGTATGTGCCGCAAACCGATACATTCATTGAAAAGGACTCTAGCGTTAATGATGAAATTGATAAGCTTCGGCACTCGGCGACATCTTCTTTATTCGAAAGAAAAGACGTCATCATCATTGCCAGCGTATCGTGTATTTACGGTTTGGGTTCGCCGGAAGAATATAGCGAAATGGTTGTATCATTGCGTACCGGTATGGAAATTGAGCGTAATCAGTTGTTAAGAAGACTAGTAGATGTACAGTACGAACGAAATGACATCGACTTTAAACGCGGTGCTTTCCGGGTTCGCGGCGACGTTGTGGAAATATTCCCGGCATCCCGGGATGAGCATTGTATCCGCATTGAGTTTTTCGGTGATGAAATTGACCGCATCCGGGAAGTCGATGCGCTTACAGGCGAAATATTGGCTGAACGTGAGCATGTAGCAATTTTCCCGGCATCCCACTTCGTAACCCGTGAGGAAAAAATGAGAGTGGCAATTCAAAATATCGAAAAAGAACTGGAAGAGCAACTCATTTACTTCAGGGAAAACGGTAAGTTGCTAGAGGCGCAGCGTTTAGAACAGCGAACGCGCTACGATTTGGAAATGATGAGAGAAATGGGCTTCTGTTCCGGGATTGAAAACTATTCGCGCCATCTGACATTGCGTCCGCCGGGATCAACGCCGTACACATTACTGGACTATTTGCCTGAGGACTTTTTGCTTGTTGTCGATGAGTCACATGTAACGCTTCCACAAGTGCGCGGTATGTACAATGGTGACCAGGCCCGTAAAAAAGTGTTGGTTGAATATGGTTTCCGTCTGCCGTCTGCAATGGATAACCGGCCATTGACATTCACGGAATTTGAAAAGAAAGTCAGCCAGGCGATTTTTGTATCGGCGACTCCAGGGCCGTTTGAATTGGAGCATACGCCACAGATGGTTGAACAAATCATCCGTCCGACAGGGTTGCTGGATCCGACAATCGATATTCGCCCGATTCAAGGTCAAATTGATGATTTGATTGGTGAAATTAATGATCGTGTCGCGAAAAATGAACGGGTGCTGATTACGACATTAACGAAGAAAATGTCCGAAGATTTGACAGATTACTTGAAGGAAATCGGCATCAAGGTGCAATATTTGCATTCAGAAATTAAAACGTTGGAGCGAATTGAGATTATTCGTGAGCTGCGTCTGGGCACATATGATGTGTTGGTCGGCATTAATTTGCTGAGAGAAGGATTGGACATTCCGGAAGTATCCTTAATTGCAATTTTGGATGCTGATAAGGAAGGCTTCCTCCGTTCTGAGCGCTCACTGATTCAAACAATCGGTCGTGCCGCGCGAAATGCGAACGGACATGTCATTATGTACGCGGATAAAATCACGAATTCCATGGATATTGCCATCAAGGAAACGCAAAGACGCCGGGCGATTCAGGAAGAATACAACGAAATTCACGGCATTGTGCCGAAAACGATACAGAAAGAAGTTCGCGATGTAATTAAAGCAACGCATGCCGCCGAGGAGCAGGAAGAATACAATACAAACGTGAAGCTTGATCACTTAAGTGAGGAAGAGAAAGAAAAAGTAATAGCAGATATGGAGAAGGAAATGAAGGAAGCGGCAAAAGCGTTGGATTTCGAACGGGCTGCCGAATTGCGTGATCTCCTATTAGAGCTGAAACTGGAAGGATGACAGAAATATGGCAATTGATAAGATAGAAATAAAAGGCGCCAGAGTCCATAATCTGAAAAACATCGATGTTACGATACCGCGTGATAAGCTGGTCGTTCTGACCGGATTATCGGGATCGGGGAAATCTTCATTAGCCTTTGATACGATTTACGCAGAGGGACAGCGCCGCTATGTAGAGTCTCTTTCCGCCTATGCGCGTCAATTTTTAGGACAAATGGATAAACCGGATGTCGATTTGATCGAAGGTTTATCACCGGCGATCTCCATTGACCAGAAAACGACAAGCCGCAATCCGCGTTCCACAGTAGGAACTGTTACGGAAATTTATGATTATTTGCGTCTTTTATATGCCCGTGTCGGCCGACCAACGTGCCCGACACACCATATTGAGATTTCGTCGCAAACAATTGAGCAAATGGTTGACCGTATCATGGAATATCCGGAAAAAACACGCTTGCAGGTGCTCGCGCCAATCGTTTCCGGTAAAAAGGGCGCTCATGTGAAAACATTGGAAGATATTAAGAAAAATGGTTATGTGCGTGTCCGGATCGATGGGGAAATTTACGACATTAATGATGAGATTGAATTAGATAAAAATAAAAAGCACAGCATTGAAGTAACAGTCGATCGTATCGTTATGAAGGAAGGCGTTGAAGCACGTCTTGCCGATTCATTGGAAACTGCATTAAAACTGGGTGAAGGCAAAGTCATCATCGATGTAATCGGTGATGAAGAGCTATTATTCAGCGAAAACCATGCCTGCCCGATTTGCGGTTTTTCGATTGATGAACTAGAGCCGCGGCTGTTCTCGTTTAATAGTCCGTTCGGCGCTTGTCCGGATTGTGACGGCTTAGGTTTTAAGCAGGAAGTCGATATAGATTTAGTTATACCAGATCGTTCGTTGAGCCTGCGCCAGCATGCGATTGCCCCATGGGAGCCGACAAGCTCGCAATACTATCCGTCTCTGCTGGAAGCGGTGGCGAACCATTACGGCATCGATATGGATATGCCGGTAGAGGATATACCGGAGGATTTATTGGATAAAATTTTATACGGATCAGGAACGGATAAAATTCATTTCCGCTATGAGTCGGAATTTGGTCAAGTTCGCGAAAATTATACCGAATTTGAAGGGGTTATCCGAAATGTTGAAAGACGCTATAAGGAAACATCTTCTGATTGGGTACGCGAGCAAATGGAGAAATACATGGCTGATAACAGCTGTCCGAGTTGCAAAGGCTACCGTCTGAAGAAAGAAGCACTCGCTGTGCTGATCAACGGCAAGCATATCGGAAAAGTAACTGAAATGTCGATTGCTGATACGAATAAATGGGTGCGTAATTTGGATTTGACAGAGAAGGAAGCGCAAATTGCTCATATGATTCTTCAGGAAATCCGTGAGCGTTTAGGTTTTCTGGAAAATGTAGGATTGGATTACTTAACGCTTAGCCGTGCAGCCGGTACGTTATCAGGCGGGGAAGCGCAGCGGATCCGTTTAGCAACTCAAATCGGCTCGCGACTGACGGGGGTACTCTATATATTAGATGAGCCGTCTATCGGGCTTCATCAGCGCGATAATGACCGCCTTATTCATACACTGCAAAATATGAGAGATATCGGCAATACGCTCATTGTTGTTGAGCATGATGAAGATACGATGCTTGCCGCCGATTATTTAATTGATATCGGTCCGGGAGCTGGTGTTCACGGCGGTAGTATTATTGCTGCCGGAACGCCGCAGGAAGTCATGAAGCATCAGGATTCATTGACAGGCCAATATTTATCAGGTAAAAAATTTATTCCGTTGCCATTAGAGCGCCGTCAGCAGGATGGCCGCTATTTAGAGATTATCGGAGCAAAGGAAAATAACCTGAAGAATGTGAATGTGAAAATTCCGCTTGGCATGTTTATCAGCGTTACGGGCGTTTCAGGGTCGGGTAAAAGTACATTAATCAATGAAATTCTGCATAAATCGCTTGCGCAAAAGCTAAACCGTGCAAAGGCAAAGCCCGGCCAGCATAAGAAAATCATCGGAGTGGAACATCTTGATAAAGTAATCGATATCGATCAATCGCCAATCGGAAGAACACCGCGTTCGAATCCGGCAACTTATACGGGGGTATTCGACGATATTCGGGATGTATTTGCTTCGACAAATGAAGCGAAGGTAAGAGGCTATAAGAAGGGCCGCTTCAGCTTCAATGTTAAAGGCGGACGCTGCGAAGCTTGCCGCGGTGACGGGATTATTAAAATCGAAATGCATTTCCTGCCGGATGTTTACGTTCCATGCGAGGTTTGTCATGGCAAACGCTACAACCGTGAAACATTGGAAGTAAAATATAAAGGCAAGAGCATTTCTGATATTTTGGAGATGACGGTTGAGGATGCGGTGGTATTCTTCGAAAATCATCCAAAAATCAGCCGCAAGCTGCAAACCATTAAGGATGTTGGTTTAGGCTATGTCACATTAGGACAACCAGCAACGACACTATCTGGCGGGGAAGCGCAGCGTGTGAAGCTGGCTTCAGAGCTGCACCGTCGTTCAACAGGCCGCTCAATGTATATTTTGGATGAGCCGACGACAGGTCTTCATGTGGATGACATCGCGCGCTTATTGCTTGTTCTTCAGCGCTTAGTTGAGAATGGTGATACAGTGCTTGTAATTGAGCATAATTTAGATGTGATCAAAGCTGCTGATTACATCATCGACCTTGGTCCGGAGGGCGGAGATAAGGGCGGTACGATTATCGCAGCCGGAACACCGGAGGAAATCGTTCAGGTCGAGGCATCGCATACAGGGAAATATTTAAAGCCTGTACTGGAACGAGACCAGGCTCGAATGAAGGAATTAATGGCGGAAAAAACAAAAGCTTAAACATCAAAGAAGTCGCAAATTCGGTTTGCGGCTTTTCCTGTTATCGACAAAAAACAAGTTTCAACAACATATTTCTTAGGAAATAATACGAATAAACTGGAAATATGTCTAAAACACGAAATATAGGGAATTACAAAGCAATGAAACTTTTCACATAAACAGTCGTATGATTACTATGTAGATTCAGAGAGGCAGGTTGTTGGGTGATGGAAGACAATAGAATTCTTTCATTTATCAGCTATATTAGCGTGTGTTTTGCACCAGTTATCGTACCGTTTATCATTTTATTGGCCAGTTCCAATCAAGCGGTTAAACAGAATGCGAAATCCAGTTTAATTTCGCAGCTAATTCCGCTCGCATTTATACCGTTCATCATTTTCAGTTTTTTTTCAACTTCAACGGTATCGGATGAAGTGCCGGTTTTAATGATTGCATTATTTGTATTGTATGGCATCGCTAGTTTGGTTGTTTTCATCTGGAACATTGTCAAAGGAATAAAGGTTCTGGAAAATTAATTATTTTATTTTGAGTGGAGGGTTTTCAATGCAAGATGAAAAGAAACGAATACTTAAACTGGTAGAGGAAGGAAAAATCACAGCTTCGGAGGCACTGTCATTATTGGAGCTTCTGGAAGCGGAGGCAAAGCAAAATAGCGAAAAAGAGAAAGAAATCGTCAATGATTTATCGACGGTTGTTATTTTGGATGAGGAAGAAAAGAAAGAGCAGGATACGAAGAAAAAAGTGTCTTCCGCTAAGGATATGATTTTTGATTTTGTCGATAATGTTATGACAAAAGTGAAGGAAGTGGATCTGAATTTTTCCAAAAGCACAAATGTCTCGCACATTTTTCAGCACACGTATGAGCCGGTGAAGGAAATTGATATCGAGGTTGCCAATGGTAATATCGAAATTGACGTGTGGGATCAAGAGGATGTAAAGGTAGAATGTGAGGCGAAAGTTTATCGTACAGACGATGCTGCTGAAGCACGAAAAACACTTTTAGAAGAAGTGACGTTCTCGATTAAGGATGAAAAGCTTTTCTTTGTCATCGGGCAGAAATGGATGCGTGTAAACAGCAAGCTTTACTTGCCGAAGATTCATTTTGACAAAATGAAAGTGCGTTTATTCAACGGAACTATTCAAGGCGATTCTTTAAATATTGATCAATTGAAAATAAAAACAGCGAACGGAAAAATTACGTTGAATGATCTGACCAGCTTGAAGGCTGATTTGGAAACAGCGAATGGCAATATTGAATTGAACAATATTGATACAGTGAAGGTAGAATGCGATACAATTAACGGTGCCATCAAGAGCAACGGCACTTTCCAGGAGGCGGATTTTGAGACGTTTAACGGTTTAATTTCCGTTGAAAATTGCGGAGCTAGCGTGAAGCTGCTTAAGGCGAAGTCGGCATCAGGTGCTATCAAAATTGTCGTTCCGCAAAACGTACATGTGTCCGGAGAGGCTAAATCTTATTTAGGAAGTCTTGAGGTCGATCTTCAAGGGATGAAAATCGTTGAGGAGAAAAATGAAGTCGTTCAAAAGATGATTAAATTTACGAATGAACTAGATTCGCAAACAAGCATTTATGCTGAATCAAAAACGGCATCAGTTTCAATTAAGCACCATTAAGGAAAGTCGGAAGAAAATGTATCATTGCCTATACAAGAATGAAAAAATAAATTAAACTTTAAGAAGGCGATTCTTCACTAGAGGAATCGGCTTTTTCTTATGTAATCCAATTCTTAAGTGAATCATCTATAGAAAATCGTACTGATAAGGGTGAAAAAAATGAAAATAGGTTTTTTTGATTCCGGTATCGGCGGAATGACCGTTCTTCATCAGGCACTGAAGCATCTTCCAAATGAAGATTACATATTTTACGCCGATACATTACATGTTCCATATGGCGAAAAATCAAAGGAAGAAGTACGGGAATATATCTTTCAGGCAGCTGATTTCATTGCAAGTCAGGGCGTGAAGGCGCTAGTGATTGCCTGCAATACAGCAACCAGCATCGCTGTCGAAGACCTTCGCCGAAAATATGACTTTCCGATTATAGGCATTGAGCCAGCCGTGAAACCAGCGATTCAGAGCAGTGAGAAGAAGCATAAAAAAGTATTAGTGATGGCAACAGAACTGACGCTTAAAGAAGAAAAATTCTGTAATCTTGTCAAAAAAATGGACCATCAGGATGTTGTTGAAAGTATTCCGATGCCAGGTCTCGTTCGTTTAGCGGAGTCGTTTGAATTCAGTGAAGCGATTGTCGAGTCTTATTTACAGGAAACGCTTGCTCATCTCGATTTAACACAGTATGGGACTGTCGTGCTCGGCTGTACACATTTCCCGTATTTTGAAAAAAGCATCCGAAACGTATTTCCGGACGGAACCGATGTTATTTCAGGCAGCATCGGTACAGCCAGAAACTTAAAACGAATTTTGGGAGCAAAGGGTCAGTTGAACGACGGAACAGGGCAAATCACATTCTATCAATCCGGCTGTCTGGTAGAAGAAAAAGCGTTGCTGCGGAAGTATCAAGATTTGTTTGAAAGGCTGGATGAACCATTATTTGCATTAAATTCACCGGAACAGAAAATCGCTCAATGATTAGCGGATAAATGTGAAGGTGTGAACATAAAGAAAATTCGGGTGGTGCCTGTCACCGCCCGTTTAATCTTTAAAATAATCGACAAAAGTCGAGGAATTTCGGGCGGTGACAGGCACTGTAATTTGAAAAGGAATTAAGCCATTTGGGAAATTAATAAAGTCATTGGCTATGTCCTGTAAAAAGATTTTGGAGCTGATTGAATGACCGCTGTTTTTAATTAATTGAAAGGCTGTAATGGCATTTTCTTTTATTCGATCTTCTTCTGTAATGAAATAGACTCCTATATACTTTCCTTTTTGTTTTATATAATTGGCTTCTGATTTTTTTACGATATGAAATTTGCGTTCTATTTTTAGCTCATCTGTTGCCTTCAGAATAACCCCGAAATTGTAGCCATCCATTAAATAATTAAACATAATTCCATCCTGTGTAGCGGCATCATCTAAAAATAAATACTCTTCCTCATAGTCTTTTACAAACAGTTTATGATTTCCGATTTGCTGATAATGCTCCAGTTGATGCAGTTTTTGCTCCAATGTGTTTCTCACCGTAACTAATTCATCGATTTTATCGCTGATTTTCTGTTTTTGCTCATATAAGGTGCAGATACATTTGGAAGTATCTTCCGCATTCAGCTGTTTTTTGATTTCAGTCAGTGATAACCCTACTGACTGTAACGCTTTAATTCGACTTAAAAAATCGATTTGTTCACTCGTATAAAGCCGGTATCCGTTCTCTTGTATGACTGCCGGTTTGAGAAGATTGATTTCATCGTAATAAAACAGCGTCTTTTTATTTATGTTGCATATTTTAGAAAATTCTCCAGATGAAAATATTTGTTTTCTCATATGTTCCCCCTTGCGTATCCGGTAACTGGATACTTTATTTTTATCATAACAAATAGTTTGAAGGCGGGAATCAAAATGAATCATTTTACAGAGAAACCTGTTAAAAGCGGTTTTATTATGATGGCAATTCCAATTATTTTAAGTTTGTTTACGCAGCAATTGCATTTGCTGGTTAGCACGATAATAGTCGGAAGATATTTGGGGGTCGATGAGCTTGCCGCTGTCGGTAATGCAACGAGCCTAATTGCCGTATTTTTAATTATATCGGGTGGTTTAGAGATGGGGTGCGAAGTCATTCTGGGAAAATACATGGGGAAAAAGCAATACGATAAAATCATTTCATATATTTATGGTATTTTAATTTTCTCGATTATTATTGCTGTTGTTTTAACAGCACTTGCGATTTTATCGAGATATCAGCTTTTTGAATGGATGAACATCGATCCGGCTCTGTGGAGTTTGACGAGTGACTATATGATGATCTACTGCTTGTCGTTTATTTTTATCTTTATCTTTGATATTTCCAGAGCTTTTCTAATATCAATGGGTGATGCTAAAACGGCATTTATCATTATTCTATTTTCATCATTTTTCAATATTGGCTTATCGTTATTGTTTATTAACGTGTTTCATTGGGGAATTTCAGGAGCGGCTCTGGCAACACTTTTTACTCAAATGGTAGGTATGGCGATTACTTTAGTCATGGTTCAAAAACGGCTGAAAAAGTTGAGCGTTCAGAAGGAATCTGTTCAATTTAAATCATTCAATGTTCATGAATTGATTTCAGTGTCGTGTCCTCTGATGGTCCAGCAAGGAGTAGCCACTGTTTCGGCGCTGCTGCTGCAAGTGTTCATCAATCCATATGGAAGTGAAGTTATTAGCGGATATATCGCCGTGACAAAGGTGATTACGCTAATCATCATTGTATTTATCGGATTCGGCCAAACGCTTTCTGTATTTACAGCAACCAATGCCGGAGCTGGAAACATAGAACGTGTGCGGGAAGGATACCGCTTTTGCTTGCAGGCAGTGTTGACCTATTCCATCTTCATTATTACGATTAATTACTTCTTTGCTGATCAAATTATGGCGTTGTTTATTGATATAGAGCTGTATCCGGCAGCCGCCGCTTTTGGTGAAACGTATATTAAATGCAGCTTTTTTATGCTTCTGTTATACGGCTTGAAAAGTACAAATGAAAGCCTTCTGCGCGGATACGCCAAGATGAAGTCCTTTTTGTTCTCGAATTTATCCGACCTATTCATTCGTGTAGCAATGACAGCCTTACTCATCCCGATATTTGATCTAAACAGCTTCTGGATCGCCTACACATTAGGAATCATCATTTCGCTCACAATCTCATCAATTCTATTGCGCCGAACTCAAATGAGCACAAGTATGTATAGAGGTGCCTAAAGAAAATTCGGGTGGTGCCTGTCACCGCCCGTTTAATTTATCGACAGAAAGCGGGGAATTTCGGGCGGTGACAGGCACCATTTCAACCTCTCTCAAAAACAATGTAAGATTCATACCCCAATTTCTCCAGCGTTATGGCTAGTTCTTCTGCTTTTTTCTTTTCACGGAAGGCGCCGGTTTGGACTTTGTATAGTCCGGTTGTTGGTGATGTGGCGATGGAGGTGGTGTTTCTTTTTTCTTGTAGTTGGTATGTTTCTGTGATGCCTTTGACGATGGCTTCGGCGCAGGCTCTGCGAAAGGTTTCTGTTTTTAAAAGTTTCATTTCCTCCTCGTTTGTCATAAAACCGCATTCTACTAAAATTGAAGTCATTTTTGTTTCTCGAAGCACATGAAAGTTTGCTTGTTTGACGCCTCGATTACGCAAGCCGGTTGAGATGCAGAGCTGTTTTTGTACGGAATCTGCTAGTGTGGCTGCATCACGATTCGCATTAGGATGGATAAAAGTTTCAATGCCATTCGCACTGTTCCATGTCTTCCCGTGACCATAGGCATTAGCATGAATCGATATGAAGCAATCAGCTTTCAGTGAATTGGCTTGATCGGTTCTTGCTTGCAGCGGAACATCCCGTTTGTCGCTATGGGTGAAAAATACGGAAACGTTTTGGTAAGCGGTGAGCACATCCCTCGTATAGATTGCGATAGCACGGTTAATTTCATATTCTCTTATTCCATCAGGGCTTCTTTTACCGGCAGTTTCATAGCCATGACCAGCATCTAAAACGATTTTCATCCAATTTCCTCCTTGTGGATAATTCAATCTATAATATGACGGCTCGTACAAAAAGGAGCACCATAATGAAAAAAACTTTAAATTGAGTCATGCTAAACGGATGGGAGCCAAGATAAACTAGTCTGAAGAATACATATAGAAGGAATAGAGTATGTTAATGATGAAATGTTATGAATATCCAAAATTGACATATTCGGTTCCTGTGCAATTAGTGCTAAAATAAAAAAAACATCATGTTTTGTGAAGAAGGAGGGCTTTTCATTGCCTAAAGTTCGTACGAAGGATTTATTATCAAGATTCAATTTACAATTAATCAGTGGTGAAGAAGGGATTAACAGACCGATTTCAACGAGTGACTTGTCCCGTCCCGGAATTGAAATGGCAGGTTTTTATGAATATTATCCAGCTGAAAGACTGCAGTTATTAGGTAAAACAGAGCTGACTTTCTTTAATAAGCTTGGACCGAAGGAAAGAAAGCATCGCATGGACATGCTGTGCACGGATATTACACCGGCTATTATTATTACGAGAGGCCAAGAAGTTCCTGAAGAATTAATTGAAGCTTCAATGCGCGAGTCTGTTCCGGTGCTGGTTTCTGACATGACAACAACGCGCTTATTCAGCCGACTGACTAATTATTTGGAAGGAAAGCTTGCTCCGACAACAGCTGTGCATGGTGTACTGGTTGACATTTATGGAGTGGGCGTATTGATTACCGGGAAAAGCGGTGTCGGTAAAAGTGAGACAGCTCTTGAATTGGTAAAGCGCGGACACCGATTGGTAGCCGATGATTGCGTTGAGATTCGCCAGGAGGATCAAGATAAATTGGTCGGCGGAGCGCCTGATTTAATCGAGCACTTACTGGAAATCCGCGGACTGGGCATTATTAATGTAATGACGCTGTTCGGAGCGGGTGCTGTACTGAGCCGTAAGAAAATATCGCTTGTGATCAATCTTGAGCTTTGGGAGAAAAACAAGCATTATGACCGTTTAGGATTGGATGATGAAAAACAGAAGATTATTGATACAGAATTGCCTCGTCTGACAGTTCCGGTTCGACCTGGACGAAACTTAGCTGTTATTATAGAAGTAGCATCCATGAATTTCCGTCTGAAAAGAATGGGAATGAATGCGGCTGAACAATTTGCGAACAAGCTTAGCGAGGTCATTGAAGATGGGGATTCAGATGACTTGTAAGCTGTGGGCGCAGACGGAAGAGAGGTAAGTTATTGAATGGTAATTGAACCTATGAATCCGGTTGCGATTGATTTAGGAATCCTTCAAATCAGATGGTATGGATTAATCATTGCGACGGGATTATTATTGGGGCTGTTTTTGGCGCTGCGAGAATCGGAGAAAAGGGGTATTGCGAAAGATACCTTTTTAGATATGATTCTTTTTGCTGTACCGATTTCAATTATAAGTGCCCGAATTTATTATGTGATTTTCCAGTGGGATTATTATTCGCAAAATCCTGGCGACATCATCAAGATTTGGCAAGGCGGAATAGCAATCCACGGCGCGCTCATTGGTGCAGTGCTTACAGCGCTTGTTTTTGCGAAAGTAAGAAAGGTATCATTCTGGAAGCTTGCGGATATAGCAGCTCCCAGTATTTTGCTTGGACAAGCAATTGGCCGCTGGGGGAACTTCGTGAACCAGGAAGCTCATGGCGGTGAAGTGAGCAGACAGTTTTTAGAAAACTTATTTTTGCCGGATTGGATCATTAATCAAATGTATATTGAAGGTCCAGCCGGAGAATTCGCTTATTACCATCCGACTTTCCTATATGAGTCACTTTGGAACTTTGCAGGTGTTGCATTATTGTTAGTATTGCGCAGAGTGAATTTAAGAAGGGGCGAACTGTTCCTGACGTATGTGATTTGGTATAGTGTCGGTCGTTTCTTCATTGAAGGCTTGCGCACGGACAGCTTAATGCTGACAAGCGACTTGCGTACAGCGCAGGTGCTGTCACTAGTATTGATTGCCGGAGCGGTTGCGACATTAATTTTCCGCAGAGTGAAGGGATATAGCAAGGAACGTTATTTGGATGCATAATTACAGATTGGATTAGTCAATCTAGAGGATGTATGTGCGGGCAACAAAGGGGGAGCAAATGTGAGACAAATATCATGGAAGCAAGGGTTGGCTTCAGGATTAAAAACAACTTGGTTGCTTGGTAAAATTATTTTTCCGATTACGTTCATCGTAACAGTATTAGGCTATACCCCGGTTTTGCAGATGCTCGCTGATTTCGTTTCTCCCGTCATGAAGCTGATTGGATTGCCGGGAGAAGCAGCCCTGCCGCTTGTATTGGGTAATTTCCTCAACTTATATGCGGGTATTGCTGGGATTCTTTCTTTGGAATTGACAGTGAAGGAAGTGTTCATTCTTGCGACGATGCTTTCCTTTTCTCATAATTTATTCATTGAGTCCGGCGTTGCGACAAGTGTCGGTGTAAAGCTTTGGGTCGTTTTGACGGTCCGTATCGGGCTTGCCTTAATCTCTGCTGCTCTCATTAACCTGCTTTGGTCAGGAGGCGGCAGTATAGCGGAATACGGATTTGTGCAGGTGCAGACCCAACAGGCTGATGGTGCTTTAGAAATCGCTTTGCTAGCGGCGGAAAAAGCAGCTTTCGGCGTGATTCAATTGGCGGTCTTCGTCATTCCGATTATGCTCATTGTCCAGATTATGAAGGATTTGAAGTGGATGGACTATCTTTCTGCAAAAATGGGTCCGTTTATGCGATTTTTAGGGATGAGTGAAAATACATCGTTCACCATGTTGACAGGTTTGACGGTCGGTCTTGCGTATGGAGCAGGCGTCATGATTCAGGCTGTAAAAGAAAATGGCGTCAGCAGAAAGGATGCGACGTTGGCCATTATTTTCCTCGTTTCCTGTCATGCTGTTGTGGAGGATACAGTCATTTTCATTCCTTTAGGGATTCCGGTCTTGCCATTGCTGCTTATACGGGTGACAGTAGCTGTACTGCTTACGATGGTAATCGGTCGTTTATGGAACCGGGCGGAAGCCGCCAAAAGAAAGGAAACAGAAACGACATATGGACTCTAGAATTACAACTTTGTTATTTGATTTAGATGGCACGCTTATCAATACGAATGAGCTGATTATTGCATCTTTTTTACATACACTGAATTATTATTATCCGAACAAGTATGAAAGAAATGATGTGATTCCATACATTGGTCCGCCATTGACGGAGACATTCGGTCAAATTGATTCGGAGCGAGTGGAGGAAATGATCGTTCGCTATCGTGCCCACAATCAGCAGCATCACGATACTTTAGTAGAAGAATATGAAGGTGTGTATGAGGCGATTTTTGCATTGAAGCAAGCGGGCTTCAAACTCGGGATTGTCACATCGAAAATACGGGAAATGTGTCACCGCGGCATGAGATTGGGCCGCTTGGAAGGGCTGTTCGATACTGTTGTTGCAATTGATGATGTAACACTGGCGAAACCTGATCCGGAGCCGATTTTTAAAGCACTTGAGCAGCTTCATTCTACACCAGCTGAATCGATGATGGTCGGCGATAATTATCATGATATTTTAGCTGGGAAAAATGCGGGAACATTAACAGCCGGAGTAGCTTGGACGATGCAAGGGCAAGAATATTTGCAATCGTTCGGTCCGGATTATATGTTAAATGATATGAGAGACTTATTACGAATTTTAAGGGTTGAGGGAATTGAGAAAAACGGTACGCTATGAGGTTGAAGGAGCAAATTCGCTTTGGCATGTGTATAAGACGGTTCCTTTCTGGAAGGTCGTCCGTAACTTTATCGTCATTCAAATGGCGCGTTATACGCCTTTTCTAGGTTTGAAAAACTGGATGTACAAAAAATTCCTTGGCATGAAGGTAGGCGACCAAACATCCTTTGCGTTAATGGTCATGCTCGATGTCATGTTTCCGGAAAAAATTTCGGTTGGGAAAAATACGGTCATTGGCTATAATACGACAATCTTGGCACATGAGTATTTGATCAAAGAATATCGTCTGGGGAAGGTCGTTATCGGTGATGAAGTGATGATTGGCGCCAATACGACGATTTTACCAGGTGTCACAATCGGTGATGGCGCCTTCGTTTCGGCGGCTACTCTTGTTCATAAGGATGTACCGGCAGGAGCGTTTGTCGGCGGCAATCCGATGAAAATTATATACACGAAGGACCAGCTGCAGGAGCGCTGGAAGGACGATCCGATTTACGGGTATAGTAAAGAAGCATAATACAGGCTGTTAGGACATTTTGTCTTAACGGCTTTTTTGTTTATCGCTGCATTAAATGACAGTAAACATGGTAAATGAAAACGAGAGGGCTTATGACACCTTAAAAGGGTGGGCTGATGAACCTTGACAGCTAATGTTCGGTAGAAGGCTCGGGAGAAAACCACGACCTAGTGACGTTTACTTTATTTAGGGGGCTGTGGATGATGGCTTAATTATGTGGGAATGTGGATTAATTATTCGGAAAAGCGGATTGATTCTTTTGAAATGTGGATTAAATGTGTATAAAAGTGGCTCAATTATGCTTTTGTGGATAAGTTTTTGAACGATATTTTTAGTTTGCTCTGTTAATGTCGAACATGCCGAGCGGCAACTTGCGATGCAGATGGAAACCAATCATCAAAATGTGCGTATTCGTCAGCTCCTTTTCTTGACTTCAATTTCACTCCAGAGTAAACTACATATAACTTCACTATGTTAGCGAACTAAAGTGAAAAAACAAAAATTCAGAATTATAGTATTATATAGATAAGTATTCATGAAAAGTGGGTGAGCTGTTTTGTCTAAGCTGTTTATGTTTGAAAAACCGTTGGGAATGAGAGATACGCTTCCTCTTCTTTACGAGACAAAGATGAAGGTACGAAATAAGATGCTGCAGGAAATGACGAGCTGGGGCTATCAAATGATTGCTACACCGGCTCTTGAATATTATGAAACGGTCGGCAAGGAATCGGCTATTCAGGATCAACAGCTATTTACATTAATTGACCAGCAGGGTCATACGCTTGTGCTGCGTCCGGATATGACAGCGCCAATTGCGCGTGTTGCAGCTTCAAAACTATTAAAATATCGAATTCCAGTCCGTCTTGCTTATGCTGCTAATGTATACCGTGCCCAGCAGAATGAGGGGGGGCGCCCGGCTGAATTTGAACAAATCGGCATCGAGTGTATCGGTCACTCGACTGTAAGTGGAGATGCGGAATCGATTGCTTTACTTGTGTCTGTTTTACGAATTGCCGGTTTGGAAAATTTCAAAATTTCCGTTGGTCATATCGGCTACATTCAGCAGTTATTTATGGATGTACTGCACAACGAGGAGCAAGCTGAGCAATGCTTGAAGTTCCTATATGAGAAAAACTATGTCGGCTATCGCGAGCATGTGAAAAAATTGGCGCTTTCCGATGCACAAGAGCAACGACTTTTGAAACTGCTGTCATTAAGAGGCTTAGAAGAAATTTTTACGGAAGGCAGAACGCTGCTTGAGAATGAAGCGGGCCTACAGGCAATTTCTGAATTGGAGGAGCTGCATAGACAGCTGAAGGATTTTGGCGTATATGAATATGTGAACTTTGATTTATCTTTAGTTTGTCATATGAGCTATTACACAGGTCTCTTATTTGAAGTGTATGCCGATGGAGTTGGTGCGCCAATCGGAAGCGGCGGCAGATATGATAATTTGTTGAGCAAGTTCAATTACAAGGCACCGGCGACCGGATTTGCTGTCAGTACGGACCGTCTGTTAGAAGCACTAGGTAATTTGGTAGCAGAGAAGGACAGCTACTGTATTTTATTTAGTGAAGAGCAAAGGCAGGATGCGATTAAGGCCGCAGCTAAGATGAGAGCGGAAGGCAAGGTAGTGATTCTTCAGGATATAAATGGTGTGAAGGACGTTACAGCCTTTACAAGCAGTTTCACGGCGGTGGAATATATGACAGACAGCGAGGGGGAAGAACAGTGAAAGAGACGTTGACGATTGCGATGCCGAAGGGAAGAATTTTCGAAGATGCAGCAGATTTGCTTCGTGCGGCTGATTTCCAGCTTCCGCCTGAATTTGATGAAAATCGTAAGCTTATTTTGGAAATTGAAGAAGAGAAGCTTCGCTTTATTCTTGCTAAGCCGATGGATGTTGCGACGTATGTGGAGCATGGAGTGGCGGATTTGGGCATTGCCGGCAAGGATGTCATGATGGAGGAAGAGCGTGATGTATATGAGTTGCTTGATTTGAAAATCAGCCCTTGTTATTTGGCGGTTGCCGGGCTTCCTGGAACGAAGCTGAGTGATGTTGCCCCGCGAGTGGCAAGCAAATATCCGAATGTGGCCTCCAGCTTTTTTCGCGAGCAAGGTGAACAGGTGGAAATCATTAAGCTGAATGGATCGATTGAATTAGCGCCGCTGATTGGTTTAGCAGAACGAATCGTGGATATTGTATCAACAGGGCAAACATTAAAGGAAAACGGGCTTGTGGAGTATGAGAAAATTTGCGATATCACGTCGCGTCTAATCGCAAATCCGGTTTCGTACCGCACGAAGGAAAAACGGATTACCGAGCTGGTTAACCGTTTGGCGGCTGTCATTTAATTTACACAAGAAGCGGGGATTGAAGATGGAAATTATAACTTTGACGAGCGCACTTTCGTTAAAACGCTCGGTTGATGCAGGAACAGCCGAACAGAGGAAAGTTGTTCAAGATATTATTGCTGATGTATGCAAAAACGGTGACGAGGCGGTCCGAAAGTACACGGAAAAATTCGATGGCATTCGTCTGGAGAAATTTGCTGTATCGCAGGAAGAGATGAACGAGGCATTTGCGGCAATGGATAAGGAAATGCTACAAATTTTGCAGGAGGCCGCTAAAAATATTTCGAATTTTCACGAAAAACAAAAACGTAATTCATGGATGCATGCAGAGGAATCAGGTACGATTCTTGGGCAAAAGCTGACGCCGCTTGATTCGGTCGGTTTGTATGTGCCGGGCGGAAAAGCAGCCTATCCTTCATCTGTATTCATGAATGTGCTGCCGGCGAAGGTTGCCGGAGTGAAACGGATTGTCATGGTATGCCCGCCGAATGAGGACGGCACGCTGCCGCAATCGGTATTGGTCGCTGCATCGATTGCTGGCGTAACGGAAATTTATAAGGTCGGCGGAGCGCAGGCAATTGCCGCTTTGGCATACGGTACGGAAACGATTGCGAAGGTCGATAAAATTACGGGACCTGGTAATATTTACGTCGCGCTTGCGAAGCGTGAGGTGTACGGTGATGTGGATATTGATATGATTGCCGGTCCTAGTGAGATTGCCATTTTAGCAGATGAAACAGCTTTTGCCGATGAGGTGGCGGCCGACATGCTATCACAGGCGGAGCATGACGAGCGTGCCTGCAGCGTGCTTGTGACAACAAGCAGAAAGCTGGCTGAAGAAACGGCGCAAGAACTGGAAAAGCAGCTGCAACAATTGCCGCGTCAAGCAATAGCCCGTCGTTCTATTGAGGATTTCGGGAAAATTGTTGTTGCAGCCACTATGGAAGAAGCAATTGCTGCCATTAATGAAATGGCGCCGGAGCATTTGGAGCTGTTGATTGAAGAGCCGATGAGTGCAGTGGGGAAAATTCGTCATGCCGGCGCGATTTTTATAGGAAGATACAGTTCTGAACCGGTCGGCGATTATTTTGCCGGACCAAACCATGTGCTGCCGACAAACGGTACAGCGCGATTCTCGAGTCCGCTGAATGTCGATGACTTCCAAAAGAAATCGAGCATCATTCTGTACAGTAAAGAAGACTTTGAACGTAATGCGCATAAGATTGCGGCATTTGCCAGAATGGAAGGCTTAGAGGCACATGCAAGAGCAATCGAAGTGAGGAATAAAGACAAGTAATGCGAGGGGGCATAAGAAAATGAAGCGTGAAGGAAAAGTATATCGAAAAACGAATGAAACGGAAATACAATTGGCATTTGAGCTGGATGGGGAAGGTCAATCGGCGCTAAAGACAGGTGTTCCGTTTATGGATCATATGCTGGATTTGGTGGCAAAGCACGGGCATTTTAATTTGGATATCGAAGCGAACGGCGATATTGAAATCGATGATCACCATACGACAGAAGATATTGGCATTTGTTTAGGACAGGCGATTCTTGAGGCGCTTGGCGATAAGAAGGGCATTAAACGCTACGGCAACGCCTTTGTACCGATGGATGACGCGCTCGCGCAAGTTGTCATTGATTTAAGCAACCGCCCGCATCTTGAATTTAGAGGTGAATGGCCTTCGCAAAAGGTCGGAACATTCGATACGGAGCTTGTGCATGAATTTTTATGGAAGCTGGCTCTTGAAGCAAGAATGAACCTTCATGTGATTGTGCATTACGGACGCAATACACATCATATTATCGAGGCGATTTTCAAGGCATTTGCCCGTGCATTAGATGAAGCGACTTTAATGGATGACCGCGTGAAGGGTGTGCCGTCATCGAAAGGAATGTTGTAGATGATAGGCGTAATCGATTATGGGATGGGGAATTTATTCAGTGTCAGCAAGGCGCTTGAAAGATTGGGAGCTACTTACTTCATCAGTGATGACAGCACTGAGCTTGTTAAGGCAGACGGATTGATTTTACCGGGTGTCGGCTCGTTTAAGGATGCGATGATTCGTTTGAAGGAACTGAAGCTGGATACGTTTATC